>RDXB01000086.1 GCA_004292515.1 Oscillatoriales cyanobacterium | reverse complement strand
GCAGCCCTAGATTCCTACGCGATCAGGTCTAACCCAAATACTTCTGGATACATCCAACTATTTCTGTACGATGCCCGGTGGTACAAAATGTCCACCACAGACTTCTATAGCTCTGAGACTAATAAAATTCTAGGCTACCCCCACGCCAGTTTTCGTAACTTTGTAAGCCTATTACCGTCGACGACTGGGGATAATACTGTTTCGGTGCCCATTGCTTACCATGCAGGAGTTCCCTACAAGTGGACAACCAAGAGTACAAGTACCCTAAAAGCCGAGTTAGGACGTGACCCCACTTTCGATGATCTTGTACGGATTGCCAGACCGGATCTAGTCCCCGGAGATCCAGCCTATGGTGCGTTCAAGCTTTTCTTAGTACGACAGCACAGGGCACGTCCCGTAAGTACAACAGGAGCGGGGCAGACAGCGACTTTATCATCATCCTTGCTGGCCTATATTCCTCAGCCTTGGACAGAGCTGACTAACTTTGCCACACTAGTTCCTGACACTATCAGCCTCGCGAACAGCGCCTACGCTAAAAACGGTGGCTCTAGCGCTTTAGGATCACCAGCCTCCGGTCAAGGTCTAGGCAAATTCGACTCGCTAATCTACCCATCCTTGACAGTCAAATCCCAAGTATTTATGGGTGGTTCAGAAGGATCAGGTGCACTGGTTTTAAACAGAGCCGAGAATGAGGCTTTCTGGCTCAGAGGAGATTTCTTCACCAATCATTACATGATTGGTGCAGCCAACTTTGGACTGCCCACTTCGGATCGGTACAAGTTTGGAAGTGGTGAGCGACAAGACTTTGAGACAGGCGCTGTTTTTTATACAGGCTCTTCTTCCACTATCTTGCTTGGCCAGGCAGGAAGCTATTATCAAAATACGCTGACGAACGCCCAACGTAACCAACTGGGTATGCTGACTGGATCAGCAGTTTTCGCCAATGGGCAATTTACTTACCCCTTCGCTGGTGGCAGCCTAAAGTACAGCTCGTCGGGCGTATTCTCCATCGAGTTCAACTGGACAAATTATCCTTCCGTAGCTGCTGGTAACTGGACAGGCACAGGATCAGTGCGTCTGCAAGATCCACCTCAACCGAGCAATACAAAAAGCTTACCTAGTACGCCAGGGACTTACTCCCATAGTGTTAGGAGTACCGAAGGAGTTGTTAACCACTACTATGGCAACGGCTATCTGACTCAGCAACCTGGGAAGGAACCCCTTTGGTATGTCAGTAACCGCCTGCCCTACACTCCTACAAAAGAAGCCTTTTCTTTAACGGTTGCCGACCCGAAAGGTGTCAACTACTACAGCAGCCCAAGCCTGAATAGCAAAATGACTACCATTGCCAATCAGGGACAGCCGGTCACCTTTGAAGGTTGGGTTGAAGCTGAGGCAGTGCCAGCGCTGTACACCAACAAGGCGGATACCACCTGGGTCAAAGTCAAGGGATCAGATCTCTGGATGCCTCGGGCATTGATGAATGGCTATCCCCCTGGCCACCCCAATGGCCCCAATCTCTCCAGACCGCTCCAAACCGGCGAAGGCAGCATTGAATTTACGACGGGGCCGAGCCGAGTCGAATTACTCGCCAATGGCTATGACAGCATTTTGGGGACAACCAATGGCGGAATCGCAACAGCAGGCACTTCCCCCCAAGGCACCACTGGATTCTGGCAAAACTACCAAAATGGCTCAATTCACTACTCTGAAAAGTATGGAGCTGTTCCCCTATGGTTTGGTCTCAATTCAACTTATGGCAATGAAGGTGGCCCCTCGGGTTGGATGGGCTTCCCCACGCGCCGCGAGTATGACTGGTTGCATGGACGGCGCACAGACTTTGAAGGTGGGTTCCTGTTCTTTGATCCCAACGGTAACAGCGTTAGGGCCTATCGCTTGGGTCAAACCCCCTTGCCATCCGGGTTTAAGGCGGAAAGCTTTAGCCTGACGGTCGCCTCTACCATTGGAATCAAACCCAGAAATAGTCCTGCCCTGAACGATCTCAGTACTGCCACTCGAGTCGACAGCCGAGAGTTGGTGAGATTTGATGGTTGGGCCCGAGGTGAGAGCGTACCGCGACTCTACACGAGTATTCCAGATGATGTGTGGCTGAAACTTGAGGGTCAAGACCTGTGGGTTCCGCTTGCCTACATGAACGGTTATCCACCGAGCCTTAACCCCTATGGGTCAACCCCGACTGGAGAAACGAGCAAGGATGTTGGTATCGATATCGAATACAACACCCCTACCAACAACAACCAGCAACCATCGGGTAATACTTCCTACACGATCGGCCCAAACCCCACAACCAACAACCAACAACCATCAGGTAGCGGCACCAATACTTCAGGAACAAGCAACAACCTGAGTGGAAATGAAAGCTTTGGGCAGCTAGTTAAAGCTGGTAGCCCTCTAACAGAGTCTGTGCGCGTCAATAATCAGGACTTTGGCCTCACACTGAAACAGTTCAGCCAGTCTGGAGAAGCTAGAGACATTGAACTCGATCCCACGAAAGAAACAGCCGTTGTCATCCATGGCCGAGTTGGTACTGCAGGTGACTCAATCAGCGACCTAGAAAACCTCGCTAAAGCTCTAGCTGCAAATAAGCAAGTTTTGTTGCTAGATTGGCGAACAGCTTCCGCAGATAAAGGAGATCCACCATACGCAGCGGCAAAGCGAATTGGCGCTGTGTCCTCATGGCTGAGAAAACAGCTAGATTTTCTCCAGGTTTCCAACGAAAATCTATACCTATATGGTTTTAGCTTGGGATCTCATGTGGCAACGAAAACTGCTGAGTCATACGGCAAAATCAAGAGTCTTGTTTCACTTGACCCTGCGTACCCAGCAGAGGATTATGATTTTAATAACAACAACTGGGGCAATTTCGGAGATTCTTCTGAAGATGAGCTACCCGATTTGAAAGATGTAGCTGACTATTCAGTTGCCCTAGTTGCTTCAGATGACTGGAATGGTGCAGCAGGTGACAATCCCCATGCTGGCACAGCAGGGCGTTCCTTTGTCGTGCAATATTCCAACGCTAGGCTGTACTTCGGCATTGACCATCAGGGAAATGTGCACAATGCCGTCGTTGACGTTTATTCTCAGCTAGTTTCTAAGGGAATTGACTCAGCTGATTTGTTAAAATTAGATCTCGTAGAAGATGTATTTAAAGACGATGTTTGGAATGAGTGGACTTCGAGATATGAGATAGATATTGGTGGCAAGCATGATGCTGTCATAGAAGCAAGACTTGGTTCCCAAGGCAAAGGTGGAACTGCATCTGAACTTGTCTTTGTGTCCAAGGCAGGCTCGGCTATTTCATCCCAATCTCCCGTATCCAGAAGACCCCTCTAGCCCAGGATTTCATGAGTCATCAACTTTTCTAAATTCTGTAGAAGAGTTGATGAGCAGGCGTTTTTTCCGATGCATAACCCAGTACAGCCACCATCCCTCCTATCGTGATCTTGCCTACTGAATGGGGCAGCGATCGCCCTTGCTAGACTAGACAGCAAACCCGCTGCCAATTGCGCCAGCTTGCCATGACCCTTGCTTTGGCAACTCTCACTCTTGAAGCATTCCTCACTCACCCAAACCTAGAGGAATCTCCAGCTTGGGAACTAATTGATGGGCGCAAACTCCAAAAACCGATGCCCACCCTGTTTCACTCGCGGTTGCAGCGGAATTTGGTGAATTGGCTGAATGCTCACAGCGAAGCGTTTGAAGCGATTCAGGAATTACGCTGCATCATTCCGCCCGATTCGCCCGTACCCGATATTGTGGCGATTGCGCGCGATCGCCTCCCCGACCAAGACGGGCCGTTTCATGGCACACCGGACTGGTTAATCGAGATTCGATCGCCCGACCAAAGCACCCTCAACTGACAAGCCAAAATCCTGCATTGTTTGCAAAATGGCACGCAATTAGCCTGGTTAATTGACCTCGATCGCCAACAAATTTGGGTCTGGGAATGCGAGGCGATCGCTTACCCATGCCGGGTTTTGATCTGAACCTAACTGCCACCGAGATTTTTCCCCTTGCCCATCAACGCCGATAGGATGCCTGCAAGCAGACTGGGCGAGGGAGTGGAATATTGGGCACACTGGGACATGACTCGTGATCGTGGCAGTGGGCCACTCTTCAGGCGTTCAATCCAGGCAATCTCTCAGGCAACTCTCTATGGTCTCAGGGGCGCAGATCCAGGCATGGCGGGAACAGGTGCGGGCGTGGCAAGCGAAACCCCGACCCCAGGCGGAGGAGTCGATCGCCCTGCGGGTGTTGGTGCAGGTGTTGGTGGCGATCGGGATTGTGGCCACAGACATTGCGGCGAATACCCAGACCAGTTGGTGGGCGGTGCCGATCAGCTTTGGGGGGGCTTACTGGAGTTGGCGGCAGCGGCGGCGACGCAATTTGGGAGCGCAAATGGCGATCGCCCTGGGGATGCTGGTGGCCTTAGCGGTGTTTTTTCGGGCCTTGCTGGGCAACTTGGGCGACACGCGACTGGCCTTGGCGGGATTGCTGATTCACTTGCAGGTGTTGCATAGCTTCGACTTGCCGCGCCGCAAGGATTTGGGCTATTCAATGCTGATTGGGTTGATTTTGCTGGGCGTGGCGGGCACCCTCAGCCAAACCATGATGTTTGCGCCGGTGCTGGTGGCGTTTTTGGCGGTGGCCCTGCCGATGTTGATTTTGGATTATCGATCGCGATTGGGGGTGGCTCCGGGCGATCGCGAGTGGCAGGGCTTGGGGCAACTGGTGCAACCGGGGCAGATGGCTCGCTTATTGGGTGTGGTGGCTGTCTTGGGGTTGGTGGTGTTTACCCTGCTGCCGCGCTTTCCGGGCTACCAACTGCGCCAATTTCCCGTTGCTGCGCCGCCGAATTTGGCGGATCAGGCCTTCGAGCAAGAGGATCGGGCGGGCGACATTCGCAATCCGGGCTATGGGGTTGATGGTCGGGCGATCGGGGGCGGCACGGGTGGGTCGGGTCGTGGGCAAACGGACAACACGTTCTATTACGGCTTTAGTAGCACGATCGACCAAACCCTCCAAGGTCAACTGGAACCGAAGCTGGTGATGCGGGTGCGATCGCAGTCGCCGGGATTTTGGCGGGTTTTGGGGTTCGATCGCTACACGGGTCGCGGCTGGCAAATTTCCCGCGACCAACAAGTACAAAACCTGAATCGCCCCGGTTGGTCTTACCGGTTCATCATTCCGCCGGAAGCCGCATCGGCCGCTGAAACCAAGGATGTGGTGCAAAGTTTTACGGTGCTTTCGACCCTGCCAAACCTCGTACCCAGCTTGGCCCGGCCGTCGGAGTTGTTTTTCCCGACGCGCCAGGTGGCGATCGACCCGGAAGGGGCTGTCCGATCGCCTCGGGTGTTGGATGAGGGGTTGACCTACTCGGTGATTTCCCAAGTGCCCTACCGCGATCGCAGCCGACTACGGCGCACGGGCGATCGCTATCCCAAACGGATTCGGGAGCATTATCTAGAAGTGCCGCCTGCCCTCAAGGACAGACTGCGGGTTGAGGCCGAGGCGATGTTGGCTAAGGCTCCCAATGCGCGATCGGATGCCTACGAGCGATCGCTCTTTTTGGCCCAAACCCTGAAACAGACCTACCAAATTCAGCCGGACTTGCCGCCGCCCAGTGCCCAGGAAGATTTGGTCGATGCCTTTTTGTTCAAATATAAAGGCGGCTATCCTGACCATTTCCCCACGGCCCTAACACTGATCTTGCGGAGCCTAGGGATTCCGGCTCGGTTGGCGGTGGGTTTTGCACCGGGGCAGTTCAATCCCTTCACGGGGCTGTATGAGGTCTACAACACTGATGCCCACGCGATTACGGAGGTTTATTTTCCGGGCTATGGCTGGTTTGCCTTTGACCCGATTCCGGGCCATCCGCTGATTCCACCCTCGATCGAGAAATGGTTGCCTGCGCCCCTGCGGAGTTGGCTGGACGGGGTGTTTGGGGCGATCGCGGGGCGGTTAATGGAGGCAGCGGCCTGGCTGCTGGGATTGTTGGCCGGTGGCTGGATCGGGATCATGGGGGCGATCGCCCTGGCCCTGCTGGCGGGTGGCTTGCTCTGGTTGCTGATTCTGGGTGGGCGGGCCTGGCAGCGACGGCGCAGACTGGCGGGCTTGGCCCCGATCGCTGCTCTCTACCAAGAGCTGACCGATTGGCTGGCGGAGGATTGCCCCCGTTCCCCCTGGCAAACGCCCTTGGAATACGCGGCGGCCTATGAGCAAGCAATCACCCAGCTCGGCGGTGGCCCAGGGGCAGCCGATCGGCTAGCCCTGTTACAGCTTGTGGCCCTCAGTTACAGTGCTTGGCGCTATGGCGATCGCCCTGTGGATGTGACGGCCTTGCGAGATCAATGGCAACAGGTGCGACGGCGCGATCGCTCTCGGGCAGGGGGCTGGGCTGGGTTGCCGGTTCGGTTGGCGCGACAGGCTCGATCATCGGGCGCTAAACTTTTAGGACGCAATTAGGCGATCGTTTCTAGATCGCTTTGGATCACATCGCTTTGGATCACACCGCTTGGGGTCACGCTGTCCATGACGTTGCAAGCTATCTTGGTCGATTTCAACGGCACGATCATTAACGATGAGCCGCTGCATGAACAGCTCTTGCAAGATCTGCTGCTGAGTGAAAATCTGCGCCCCGACCCCGACGAGTTTCGGGCAGTCTGTTTGGGCCGGAGCGATCGGGCTAGCTTGCGGGAATTGCTGGGGCGACGCGGGCGCGTGGTGGATGATGACTATCTCGATCGACTCGTGGCCCGCAAATCCCAAGCCTACTTGGCTCGGCTGGAACAGTTGCCCCAACTGCCGATCTATCCCGGTGTGGCGGAGTTTTGTCAGCGGGTGCGGGCGATGGGACTGCCCATGGCGGTTGTCACGGGGGCAGTGCTGGTGGAAGTGGAAACAGTCTTGGAGCGAGCGGGGTTGCGATCGTTTTTTAGCGCGATCATCAGCACCACTGACCAAAAACTACCCAGCAAGCCCGCCCCTGATGGTTATCTGTCGGCGGTCGATCGGTTGCGTGAACTGACATCGCTGACGGATTTGCAGCCCCAGCAATGCTTGGCGATCGAGGACACTTACGCGGGCATTGATGCGGCCCGAGCGGCCGGGATGCAAGTGGTCGGGGTGGCCACCACCTATCCGTTCCAAGTGATCCATCGGCGGGCTAATTGGGCAGTGGATTTTCTGAGTGCCCTCGACCTCGATCGGGTGCAGCGGTTTTTTAGCGGACGGGAGCGCGAGGAGCCGGTGAATGATGCTACGATGTCCGATACGCTAATCGTTTCGGGGAATTAGCTCAGTTGGTAGAGCGCTGCGATCGCACCGCAGAGGCCAGCGGTTCGAGTCCGCTATTCTCCATATTTCACCCTTTTCGTTGAGCGATCAAAGCGATCAACTCGTGGGTTAATCCCAGCGATCGAGATCGTCTGACCAGCGCTGGATCAAGGCATTGGCCCGATCGCGCTGGGTTTCAAAGGTGGCAGCCACCCAAATCAACCCCGTCCCGATCGCCAAGCCGACTAGCCATTTCAGGAACGCCACCCGCGCGTTCAGTTCGATGAAATTGGCGATCGTCGTGGCTCCCAGCAGCAACAACCCCACGAATAAGTAGGCCCGCACCCGCCAGCGAATCCCCACCCCGATCGCCCCCAAGGCCAGACCCAGACCCAGCCAATCGCTGCTGTGGTTGACATAGGCGGCGAGGGCGATCGCCCCGGCTCCGCACAAGCGCCAAGTATGACGAGGGCGGCGGTCGGTGGCCCCTTGCCAGCTCGGATCGATTTCCGCCGCGAGGATGGCACAGCCCCCGATCGGTAAGGCATAGGGCAGGGGATCGATCGAACCGGCTAGCCGCAGCAGTTGCCAAATCGCCAGGGTGGCAAAAATAGCCCCCAGGTAATACAACCGGCGGCGCTGGGTCAGGGCGGCGATCGCCCCATAGGCAGCGGCAACCACCATCAAGCTTAGGGAAGATACTGCGCCCAGGGTGATCAGCGTGACCCCGATCGGCAACCACAGAGCCGATCGCTCCCAAGCCAATCGCTCGGGCCGAAGTCGCGCCAGCAGCACTAGCCCGATCGCCATCACCCCGGCGATCGCGGCCCAATAGCCATCGAGGTGCGACCCATTCAGAACTTGGCGACCCAGGCTGACCCAGCCGATCGTTTGCAAAACCGCCAGATCGACCCACAGGGATCGGCCGCTCGATCGCCAGCCTCGCGCCCAGGGATAGGCCGTCAGGGTTGCCGCTACGCCCAGGGCGATCGCAGGTTGCGAGGGATTGGTCGTTCCCCCCAAGAGCAAAGCCAAGACAGTGCCCACCAGCCAATGGCCCGTGGCGGTGGCAGTCAGCACCGGAGCGCTCAGGGCAAAGACCGATCGCCCCCATCGATTGCGCCCCAAGTCATACATCCAAGCTAGGGCCGTGGCTACTCCAGTCAGCAAAACCAATCCGTCGGCCGTTGTACCACCCGTTGTGAGGCGATCGGCCCAATACAGAGCTGTTTCGCCCCAACCCCAGGAAGCCAGGGCCAGCGATTCATAACTCAGTAGGGGCCAACGGGGCGATCGGGCTGCCACTCGCAACCCGACCAGCGCTACACCCACCATCAGCAGCCCCGTCCAAGCATCCCAATGGAACAAGCGCCAGCCGATCGCCAGCAGACCATAGGCCAGGGGAATCCAACGAGCACTGGTAAACCGCCGCCCAAACCGTTCCGTCACCAGCATTGCCCCCCAAGCCAGGGTCAAGGTCGCGGCGGCATAGGCGGTGGCACTGCCGTCGAGTCGCCGCACCAGCTCGATCGCCCCTAGCTCCACGGCTCCGGCCCCCACCCACAGCACCCCAGGCAGGGGCTTGGGTCGTCCGGGCCAATGGCTGCCTGCCACCCGCAGGGCGATCGCCCCAATTTGCAGCCCCACAATGCCCAATTGCCAATCGCGCTCCACGGCTTCCCAGCCCTGATGCACTAGCCATAAATAGAACGCCACCGTTGGTAAGCTCAACCAAGCCAGGAGCGTTGCCCAGCGATCGACCGATCGACCATAGAGCCGCACCAGAGGGTTCGATTGACCCAGCGCCCACCACCAAACCACCCACATCGCACCCAAAAGCGCCGCTTGGGCCAGCATCCATTGGTGGCCGGGCAGCCCCGACCAATCGCCAATGCCCAGCCCTAGACCATAGGCCAGGGCCGTCCACCCAAACCCGATCGCCATCAGGGCTGCCCAGCCATGTTGCATCGAAGCAATCGTCCCCGTGGACACCCCCATCGCTCCGGCCGCGATCGCCAGGGGCAGGATCTGGGCATGGGGAGAACCGAGGGGCAACCCTTGGGCCAGCACCAGCCCGATCGGCCCCAAAATTCTGGCAGGTCGTTGGGCCCAAATTGGGCCGCGCGCCGCCAAGGCTAAGAACCCCACCGGCAGCACCAACCAGCTCAAGGTACTGGCACTGAACGGCTGATCCGGGGCGACATCCATGGCGATCGTGGCCATTTGCAAAAGGGTCAAGCCCGTCAAGCCCAAGCCGGCCCACCAACAGGCCTTGGCCCAGCGCTGCCGTTGGGGATGTTGGCCCAGCCAGGCCGTTATGCCGCCTAGGATCACCGCCAAACTCACCCCCCACTGGGCCCAGGCCAAGGGCTGACCGGTGGTGGGCCACCAAAACCGCCCGATCGCATAGGCCAGCACCACACCGTAAGTCACGGTCAGCCCCACCCAAAGCCGAGGGAGCAGCCGGCCCAACGGCGATCGGCCCCCTGCCACCAAAATCACCAAACTGCCACACAAGCTGAGGGGCAACAGCCGCACATTGTGGGGCCAAAGGGCCAGGGCATAGAGATTCAATAACAGCAACAGACCGATCGCCAACCCAGCCCCAAACCGGGCCAGGCCGGGGCGATCGCGCCGTTGTTGCCACCCAGCCAATCCTCCAGGCACTAAGGGGTAAGGTAGCCACAACAAGCCGAGTACATCAGAGGGATGCCGCAACAGCAGTCCCCCTTGCAAAGATTTGAGGGCACTCGATCGCCACTCCAGCGGCAGCAATGCTCCCAGAGGAGCCAGGGCCGCCAAGCCCACCACGGTTAGGGCCAACAGGTCAAAGCGTCGCCCCAATCGGGCCAGCCGCTGCCACAGCAACCCACCAGCGATCGCCGCCAATTCCAACTGCTGCCAAGGGGCATCCCCGGCACTTTGGCCCAACAGCCAGCCCAAGGCCACCAGCGATCGGCCGATCCAGCCCAAGCCGGTTCTGGCCCGATCGGCTGATCGGGCTTCCAACAGCAGCAATAACCCCGCCACCGCCATCACCAGCGCCACATCCACCAGGGCAGCCACATCCGTCGCCAAGGCCCGCAGCAACAAAATCAGCAACGTCCCCGCCGCGATCGCCCGGTTGCCACCCGATCGCAACTGCCAACGCCCCGGAACCGCCGCCGCTAAAGCGATCGCACCTGCATAAATACTCACCCCGGCCCAAGCCCAGCCGGCATCCCAATTCCAATGCAGCCCGCAGGCGAGCAACACCAACACCGCCACCGATCGCCGCCCCGCCATCGTCCAGGCGATCGCCACCCACAGCAGCCCCGCCACCAGCCAAGCCGCGAGGGGCAAGCCCAACCCATCCGCCGCCCAAGCATTCACCGGCAACAGCAGAGTCACGATCCCGCGCAGGGCCCGCCCGGTCAGACGCAGGCGTTCTTGGCGACCTGTCCAGAGAGCGGCGGCCCAAAACGTAACGGTATACAGCAGCAAAATGCCGTATTGCCCCAGGACTCCCACCTGGCTCCAGAGGCTGGCCGCCAGCAGCGCCGACGACACGACCACCAAAAACGCCCCCACCAGCAGCAGCCACACCACACTTAACTCGGCGGTAATGGCTTGCAAAGGCGCGGGCGATCGCTCCTCGGGGGAACGGCTCGGGGCGATCGGAGCGGGCGATCGGGCCGGTTCTGGCAAGGGGCAACAGAGCCAGCTCCTCGCCACCTGTTTGACCCAAGCATCCGACACCAGCCCCAAACGCAACCACACCTCCAACCCCTCCAGTAATCGGGGGTCAGAGGTGCGGACTTCTAGTTCCACCTTCAGCAGGTAGTCTTGGGCGCGGGTCGATCGAGCCACGGGATCGGTCATGGTCACCAAGTCGTCGGGAAAGGGCGATCGGGCAGAGGGTTGCCCGTCGTCACGAGCCTAACCCGATCACCCAGCAATCCTCTAACCAGCAAGCCAGTTCCGCCGCCGCCCGTACAAGCGCCGCTCAAGATCGCATGGGTCAATCCTGAGCGAGGGTCGCGCTAAACCGAGATGAAATCGGCACCGTTCACAAACGCCAGGGAGGGGATGTTTTGCAAACGGGCGATCGCCGTGGTGCCAACGCGGATGTCGATCGAGCCATCCACTTCCACAAAGTTCAAGTCTGCCAAGGTCAAGCCCCCGGTGAGGCCGATCCGATCGCTGCTACCGAAGTAATCCACGATCGTGTCAACCCCGCGATTCAGACCAATCACGAAGGTGTCGATCCCTTCACCGCCGGTCACCAAGTCATCGCCTTGATCGCCAAACAGCACGTCGTTACCTTGGCTGCCCAGCAACGTGTCGTTGCCCTTGCCGCCAAAGAGACGATCGTCGTCTTCGCAGCCATCCACGCGATCGTTGCCGTCATTGGCAAAAATCAGGTCATTGCCTGCGTTGCCGCTGAGGAAGTCATCATCGCTGCCCACGCCAATGCTGCGCGGTTGATCGGGGTTGTTGCCATAGAGGGTGTCCGCATCGCTACCACCGCAGATGGTGTCGTTGCCGCGATCGCCCATCAGCAGGTCAACACCCGCGCCGCCCCACAGGTAGTCGCTGCCTTGGCCGCCACGAGCCGTGTCTTGGCCATCGTCTCCGGAGAGGCTGTCATTACCGGCATTGCCCAGCAGCAGGTCGTCGTTGCCTCCGCCCAGCAGGAGATCGTTCCCGAAATCGGGATCGCGATCGTTGCCGTTGCCGCCGATCAGGGTGTCGTTGCCCAAGTCACCCGACATGGCATCGTTCCCAAAATCGCCGTAGAGCAAGTCGTTGTCCTTGCCGCCGTAAACCAGGTCATCGGCTCGTCCCGCGCGGATCGTGTCTTGACCTTGGCCGCCATTCAAGTTGTCTTGGCCGCGACCACCGAAGATGAAGTCATCATCGGTACCACCGCCGATCGGGACGTTGCTGCCGCCACTGCCCAACACCGTATCGTTGCCCTGGTCGCCAGAGAGGGTATCGTTGCCCCCATCGCCCAGGATCAAATCCGCATCCCGTCCGCCAAAGGCGCGATCGTTCCCCTCACCGCCGGTCAGGGTGTCTTCGGCTTCGTTGCCAAAGAGCAAGTCATTGCCACCGAGACCAAAGAGCAAGTCACGGCCGTTGGGATCACGTACCCGCTCCACGCCAGTACCGCCGATCAAGGTGTCGTCACCCAAGTCGCCGCCGATGATGTCGGAACCGCGATCGCCAAACAGCAGGTCGGCTTCTTTGCCACCCCGCACATAATCATCGCCTTGGCCACCAAAGGCCGTATCTTCGCCTTCGCTGGCGATGATCACATCGTTTTCGGTGTTGCCAAACATCAAGTCGCGATCGTTTGGCTCGGGGCGATTGTCCGGTCGGCCCACACCGCCGGTTAGGGTGTCGGCTCCTTGGTTGCCGCGAATTACGTCGGAACCGCGATCGCCAAACAGGATGTCACCATCTTTGCCGCCATCGATCGTGTCGCGACCCTGGCCGCCAAACACCACGTCCTCGCCTTCGTTGCCGTTGAGCACGTCGTCACCAACACCACCACCCAGGCGATCGGTATCAACACCGGCCCCCACGGCGGCGGGGCTACCCAAGCCACCGAAGATCGAGTCATCACCCAAATCCCCGATGATTTCATCCGCGCCGCCATTGCCGCGCAGTAGATCATTGCCCCCAAGGCCGGTGATGAAGTCGTTGGCGACTGTCCCGGCAATCACATCGTTTTGGGGTGAGCCTAGTCGGCGATCGCCCGTCACTTCCGGCGGCGCGGGAATCACCAAAGCAGGCAGATCGGGAACTGCCACCGGGTTGGGCACTTGCCAGGTTGCGCCGATCGGGACTGCCTCGCAACCGCAATCGAGGGCCGCGCCCCCCGTACCAAAGGTTGCACCGCCAAAGGTGATCCCGCCAAAGGACAACCCATCAAAGGGAGTCCCGATCGTGGTGGGGAAGCTTCCCAGCGGTGACGTGACAGGCGCTGTTGCCGGCCGACCCGTATCAACAATGTTGGGGCCGATCGCGGTGGTATCCGTGGCGGTAGCAATTTGGGGTTCGAGGGGGCTGAGTCCCGGCTTGAGAATCCCCTCTGGCAGGGTGGCCCGTACCGTATTGGTGACAGTGCCGATCGAGGTGGGGGATAGTTGGCCCGTCACGCGAAACTCGATCGATGATCCCGCATTCAGGGCAACCTTAGCCCCCGCTCCCGTCAAATTATTAGTTGAAGTCGAGCCAGTGCCGGTAATGGTCGGGGTTTGCCAAACCGGATTTAGCAATTCGCCCGGTAGCGGATCAACCACAGTCATGGGGAAATCGGCGGTCACATCGCAACCGGCAGTGTTCTCCACCCGCATCACGTAGGACACCGTGCTGCCCGGTAAGGCGCTCAGTAGGTTATCGGTCTTCGTGGCTGCCACGTTAGCGGTCTGGGGCGGAATTGACAGGGTTGCCAAGTCTCCGATCGCCACCGGTCGGCCGTTAAACACTGTCGGCAACGTTCGCTCAACCGCTCCGGTTTGGAGGTTGATTTGTTGGAGCGAGTTGTTCAACGTTGCCGCATAGAGTTTGCCGTCATAGCCAAAGGCCAACCCCGTAAATCCGCCAGTTGTCCCGATCGGTCGTGATACCAAACGGCGGGCCACAACATTCGTGGTTCCCGACACCGTAGAAGTCACCGCTCCTGTCGTTAACCGCCCCGTGCTGTCGGCCGTGGGGTCAATGCGGTAAAGAATATCTAGGCTGTTGAGGGTGTCGCGCACCGCCAAGTAGAGCGAGCCGGTGCTGGGGTCAAAGGCAAAGTCGCCACTCCCTCGACCCAGTTGGCGATTATCTAACAGGGCAACATCTTGTCCCGTTGCATTGTCGATAATGCGACCAATGTTGAAGGACTGGACAACGCCTCGGGTTCCAGATCCCTCAACGTTCACAACATCAATTTGCCGCGTGTTTCCCAGGAAGAGATTGCCGAAGGCATCGAAGGCCATCCGGTCTGATCCACCGGCAATGGAGTAGTTCACACCGGAAGCAACCAATGCGCCACTTTCACCACTGGTTGAGTCCCAATACTGAACGCTGGTTGCACCGCCCGAGGGCAGCGTATAGATCCGGTTGTTTTGGGGAGAACGGGCCAGGGCGCTTGTTGCCACCAGGTTTGGGCGCTGGGCACGCACTTCACCGGTTCCCAAATCGATCGAGACCAAATCGTCTTGGCCAGTGCCTTCGAGGGCGGAGATCCCAAAGAATTGATTGGGCAGACAGGGAGCCAGCAAGCCGGGGTAGGCAGCGATCGCCTCCGGCACAAACGGTAACGGAGCGGAGGCCGTACCGATCGCGCGATCGAGTTGCCAAGTCCCCCCCCGTCGCGCTGACCCCACAAACGCCGTAGCCCCGGCAACAGCGGCTCCCGTCAGCCCTGCGATCGCCGCCAGCCATTGTTCACCCAACGCTCCAGCGGCACTGCGGCAACCATAGATTGCGATTTCCGCGCGATCGCCCAGGGCCAAACCCCATCGCTGCACGATCGCCGCCATTTCCCCCGTTAGCCGCTCGATCGACAGGCCCTGGTGGCCCACCTGCAACCAGCCCGGCCGCCCATGAGCCACCAAGTGCAATTGCTGCACGGACTCCTGTTCGAGCACCTCCGCCAATTGCGTAAGCGCAGCATCTGTCGGCTCCAGCACCACAACTTTGGTATCAGGCAACACACCCGCTGCGAGCAACACCCATTGCTCGATCCGCGCATCGATCGCCACCACTCGCTGGATTGAACGGCGAGCAACCGGAAACTGCACCGTTGAGTCAGTTGTCAAATTGCGTAAGGTCATCGCCTGCATCAATCGGAAACCCTGAACATTCATAACGCACTCACTTGCGGTAAACACTTCGCCCCAACGGGACTCATCAGCAAAAGAAATGACGCAGTGACCCTGATAACTCAAAAAATAAGCCGAGAAAGATTTAAAGATGCTGTATTGGACAACCAAACCTGTCTTTTAGAGACAGTTTCAGTCCCGAAAATTCATCACATCACGATCCCCAGCTGAGTCATTTTCATTAGCGATCAAGTGCAAATCTTGCATTTATTTGCATCGATCTCCAAATCAAAACTTAGTTTGGGTTCTCATTCTTAAGCGTCTGAACTTAACTATTGAACAAGTCGCAACTTGGTTGCCAAACCGATATACCCACTCCAGAACCATGCATCTCCCAACCGATGAATAAAACCCGTCAACGGATTGGGTCAGGTTTCAGAAAGATGGTGTCGCACAGCTTGGCACAACTACACACACTGTCACCAACGTCTGTAGCAAACTGAGGCCATTGACCATTAGGGTGTAATCGATCACACAACACTGAATGCGATCGCCCAGTAAACCCCTTGCTCGTCAAAATACCCATTAATCCGGATACAAAATCTAGCAAATCCCCTAAAACCAGCACTGTAAAGTTGCCATAGGACAATTTGGGAGTGATTTTGGGACAGTCAAGCTCCATTTGAAAAATAATCAGCCCCACAGCAGTCCCAAATTGCCCCAACAGTCCCAAAATTGCAGCATCTCTCAACTGGGCAGTTTGATTCGCTCCCAGTCTGCCAGCCAACGTCTGACCAGCCCACATCTGTCCAGTTAACGTCTGACCGGTTAACGTCTGGCCAGCCAACAGACCTCTTGCGCGAATCCGCTAGAAGCCCTCATCCCCCAACCCCTGATCCCAAGCGGGGCGAAGGGGAGCCAGAAATCAGGGCTTTCAGCGATCTCATGGCAGGTTTCCCAGTCCCTCTCCCGACTTGGGAGAGGGATTTAGGGTGAGGGTCTGGATGGATGCAAGAGGTCTAGCGTTTGACCAATCAGTAAACCAAGCTGCTCGCCGTTCGTGGCGTTTCGGGTGTTTCTATTCCAGAGTCTGCAACTGGTGGCTGATGGTGCTGAGCTTATGGTGCTGACAAATCACTCAAGGTTTGCAAGGTCAACACCTGGGGAGGCGTGGCATCCGGCGGATAAATCAAATTCACCTGAACCAACCGATCGGCCCCAGGTGGCACCAACACAGTCGCTAATGGCTCACCGGGCTGACCGCGCCGCTGCACCAAATGCACGTAGCGGGTTTGGGGCAAATTGCGATCATCTGGATAGCGAATCCGTACCGTTCCCCGAAAGAAGACGGCTGCTGGCAACGGGTCGAAGAATTGCAAATCCGGTGCGGGGCGATCGAACTTAATGGGTGTTTCGAGGGCGATCGCCACCCGTTGTGACTGCGCAGTGGGATTGTGCAAAGGCAGGGTCAAATCATACTCAATGCCGTAGTTGCCATGGGCAGCCCAGGCCGTATCGGGATAGTAAGTTTCCATCGGGGCTGTTTGGACTTGTTCTGTCCCCAAGCGCCCTGCCACCAAGGTGCTAATGCCATAGGAGATGGCTGCTCCAGCCTCAGGAATTCTCAAGCGCGTTAGGCCCGGTGCATCACTCAGGGTTGCCCGCCACCGTGAACCGACCGCCACACCAGCCACCCGACCATAGCGCAATGCCCCCGATGCACCGGGTGGGGTCGGTGGTTCCTCCCTCGGGCCCGCTAGGTTGCCCTGGAACAGAAGCGATCGCCAATCAGCCTCCGTCGGGGCCTGTTCTGTGCCATCGGCCGCCGGCCGCCCAAATAGCGCCAAGGTGGCCACATACACTGGGCGATCGCTATCCAAACGCAGTAGCGTTGATCGCCCATTCAAGGGTGGTTGCAGCGATCGCACCGGAATCGGCAAACTCGTCAGCACCACCAGCTCTCCCGGTGGAATCGTGATGCGATCGGGCAAATTCGCCTGCCGTCGCCCCCGCAGCAAATCATCCACCACCCGACTCCCCGGCCCCGAATACACGGTTCCCAAAGTCGTATCCAGCATTGGCGGCAGGGCAATAAACGGTGCATCCGGCTGGCTTAGGTAGCTAGCTCCCTGCAACAACCGCACCGTTGCCGATCGATGGGGGTCTGCATTACCCACCACCGTTGCTACGTAAAGCGATCGCAAATCCAACGGCAAGCCCGGCCCCGACGACTCACCCCGCGCAATCTCGCCCCGCGCAATGTGGTGAGCAAACACATCGAACCGCCCTTGGAACGAGCGATTCAGATGGGCCGAGGGCGATCGCTTACCCACCCCCGGAAAAGTCGAAACGAGGATCCCCTCCTGCTGCACAACTTCAGGACTATTGCTGTTCAACACAGGAACCGCATCTAAACCCCCCGGCAGCGGTCGCACCACCTGGAGGCGCTGAACCGGTTGTGGCGTAGCTGGCGGCTGCACCGACTCAGCCTGTACCCCCATCAACCCCGTCAAAAGCCATCCCCAACCCAACATACGATTCCCCTCTCCTCACCGCGATCGCTCCCTCATCATCGCAATCCCCAGCCTCACCAGCAATTGACCACCCAGCACAATCCAATCCCCCATCTCGCTCACTCAACATTCAACTGAGCCTTAATGACAGAAATTACCCCGCTAAAAATCACCACAGATTTCTCTTAAAATTGGGTATGAATCACCCACGACGAATCGCACTTCTAGGCGTGACCCACATCACAATGCTTCAAAAATGGTTCACTTTCAAAACGCCATAACCCTTTAGAGAAAGCACTTTTGCGGATCAACAGCAGTAACTTTACCTCAACTTTAAACTTTAAATTGACTTTATAAAAGTCCCTTACAATTGAAGATTCCGACAAGACATCCAAAACCGCTAGACAAGACCTTCTTAACGCAGTACAAATAGTTCATAGCCCAAGCAGCAGGCGCAACCTCGACCGGGCTAATCACCTCTCCAACGAATCAGTCAGCGGTTGAGTCCGTCAGCGCGACAGACATCACGGGTGCCGTCAGCAAAAAGCAATTCCACGCAAAGCAACTACCACTCAGTCACTCACCCATTCCCAAACAGACAACAGGAGGCCTCGGATCGTGAAAGGTTTTATTTGGAAAGGCTTCATTCTTGCAGCGGCTACCCTGGTTGGCACCCTGTCCGCTTCCGCTGCCCGCGCTCTGCAATTGACCCCTGAGCAGCTCACCCAATTTGATCAATACGTTCAAACTGAACGAAAAGCATTTACGAATCTGGAGCTGTCTAAGATTGACGCTTCCAAGCTGCGCTGGTCGGGTGCTGCTGAGTCCCTAGAGGTTTACTTCGTCAACGAAGCTGCTGGCTATCGCAACCAACTGTTGCTTTCTGCCAACGGTGGCCCGCTCGCCACGGTTTTCAACGATGTGTCGTCCACCGAGTCGATCCTATCTGAGGCAGATGGCCCCCTGAAGCGGGGTGAAGGCAAGAGCGTGGGCTCATTCTCGAAGGGCACTGTCATTGACTTTTTCTTGAACTCCGATGGCTACAGCCGTGGCGATGACTTGTCTGGCAAGGATCCCGCAAGCATCACGAGCTGGAACCTGCTGGGTGCTGATGCTGCCAAGAATGGCGACAAGAAGCAGCACATGATTGCATATGACTTGGGCGGCGGCTGGACGCTGATGGGTTTTGAGGACATCGTTGGTGGTGGTGACCTCGACTTCAACGACACGGTTTTTGTGGTGCGTGGCGTGGCGGGTGACAAGGTTTCGACCCCTGAACCTTCGATCATGCTGTCCTTGGGGGCTGCGGCTGCCATGGGCTTGATGAGTTCGCGCCGTCGCCGCCAAGGTGCAGTTGAGGAATAGTCCCTTGCCGCTGCTGCGCCAGCCATGACGTGTAATGGTGGATCATTGCGATCGCAGAGGCTCTAGCTACCTCCCTTTGTTACCTGCCATCCACAATTAAGGTCAATTCTCATCGTTCGCAAGCGGTTCTACCCTGGGGGTGGAGCCGTTTTTCTTTCGTCAAGATCTCTAAAATCTTTGAAAGTCCGTTCTGATCACGACCACCGCATGGTCGATCCCTACTGTCAGAAATCTTTCGGGATAGGGTTATACCAATTTCGTGAATTGATGCTGCCCAAGATTCTTACCTGACAAAGGTTTCCTGACAAAGGTTTTACCGCAGGATTTGTAGCATTGGTGATCGAAACTGGTATTGGTCAGTGGACTATTCAAGAGGTTGGTTAAGGATTCATGGTGACTCGCTCGATCGCAACAGACCACATTGCAACAGACCACATGAGCCTGGATTGGACTCTCACGGACTTGTACACCGGATTTGACGATCCCTCCTATGCATCAGATTTGCAAGGAATTGGGGATCGATCTCGGCAGTTCCGGGACACTTATCGCGATCGCGTCGCCCAATTATCCCCAGCCGAATTGGCCATAGCTTTGGCAGCCCTAGAGTCGATTTATCAGACCACAGGATACCTATGGAGTTTTCCCGCCCTGATTTTTGCAACAGACACACGCAATGCGATCGCCCAGTCCGAAGTTGATCGCGTGCAAACTGCGATTACGGCCGCTAACAATGATTTGCTCTTTTTCGATTTAGAACTCCAAGCAATCGATTCGCAGCAACTCGCAGCTTTACAGGCCGCGCCAGAGTTGGCAAATTACGCCTACTACCTGGAACAAGTGGGGCGTTTTGCCCCCTTCAAACTGCCAGAGTCCGTTGAGCAAACCCGCAACCGCGACAGCTTGACCGGGCGACAGGCCTTTATTCAACTGCGCGCCATCCATTTGGGCGAACAGGTTTATGAACCCGTCTCAACCCCCAATGGCAACGCGGCCACCGCAGAAGCTGAATTATCGGCATTGTTGTTTCAGGGCGATCGCAACATTCGCGAGCAAGCCTACCGATCCGTACGTGCCATCAGCCAACAGCACAACACACTTTACGCTTACATCCTCAGCACCATTGCCCAAGACCATGCGATCGAAAATCAAATGCGGGGCTATCGCTCAACCCTCGAGAAGCAATTACTAGCCGATGAAGTACCCGAAGCCGTTTTTCAGGCCATCATGCAAGGCACCCGCGATCGCGCAAACATCTGGCAGCAATATTATCGGCTGAAAGCCCAGGCAACAGGACAACCGATTCGCACCTGCGATGTCTATGCACCTTGGACAACAACAGCGATTGAACCCTTGCCCTATGCCGCTGGTGTAAGCATCCTGCTCGAAGCCCTCGCCCACTTTGATCAGAACTATGCTCAGCGTGCGGCTGACTTTTTTGAGCATCGCTGGGTTGACGCAGCCGTGCGCCCCGGCAAACGGGGCGGTGCTTTTTGTAATTACAGCCATGGCAAGCACAGCTACATTTTTCTGTCCTACACCGAGGACTACAGTTCCCTGTTTACGCTGGCCCATGAAATCGGCCATGGCCTACATTTTGCTTGGATTGATCCCCAGCAAACCTACTTCAACAGCAACCCTCCCCTCGTACTAGCTGAAGTTGCTTCTACCTTCAATGAATTACTCTTACTGGATTACTTGCTCGATCACCATTGCTCTGATCCTGCCACCGAACGCGCCTTGATTACTCGTCAGCTCGAAGACCAACTCAGCCTACTCTTCCGCCAGACGACAATCAGCCGCTTAGAGTTAGCAGTTCATCATCACGCTGCCGCCGGTCGTGTTGATGCCCAATTCATTAACCAAACTTGGAGCGATCTATATCGCGATCTCTGCGGAGATGCGGTCGAGATTTTGCCCGAACACCAATACGATTGGGCTCGAATTGGACATATTTACTTCAAACCTTTCTACTGCTACCAGTACGCAGCCTCAGATATTGTCAGCTTGGCTTGCTATCAGCAATACCGTCAGCATGGACGTGATTTCATTCCCGGCTATCTACAACTGCTGTCAGCAGGGGGGAGTGAAAACCAAATTACTGCCCTGAAGCATTATGTTGGCATCGATCTCGAAGATCCCACAACCATTACCAATGCACTCGATTATGTTGAAGGGTTAGTTGACCGTTTAGCTGCCAATTTATAGTTGGTGTCGTTGGCTGTAATCGCCTGGTTAGCATCAAGAACTAGGCGATTGCAGAAGCTACTCATTAGCACAATGATGCTAGAAAATGCTAGAAGATGATCAACAATCAGGATTTATCCATTACCTGCGCGATCGCCCCTTCCAAACTTTCCTGCGTCAACTGAGTCACCACAAACACTTCTTGAATTGTCTTTCCCTTGCGTGCAATTAACTTATAGCCACCCCGAACAGGCACTGATACTTTCAGTTGTAGGTGAGGGCTATTTGATCGCCCATTAGACAACACCGCCGGCGTAATTGTGCGAATTCCACGCACTTGAGTCAACCGTTCCAAGATCGGAATGAGTCCATCTAAATGCGTGGAATGGTTCCATACCAACCGGCCACGCTGGGGCGATCGCTCTGCCTCAGCGATCTCCCGATGAGAACCCTTTGAACGATTCGATCGCTCCATTTTACCCATGGACTAAGCCGCCTCCAGAGGAGCCATTGTCAGCCCTTCACGACTTAATTGTTGATGATAAAGCTCAGCCGGTTCTTGTGGACCAACCCACACAATTGCTTGACCCTCATTATGGATTTGATAGGTTAGCTTCCAGGCGCGATCGGCAGTCATGTTGGGAATATGCTTTGTCAAACAATTCGCGACATGATTGAACGTATTCACGTCATCATTGAGAACAATAATTTTGAAATTCGGATAAGTTTTGCGTACCGTTTGATCGGCCCGTTCGGGAGTCTTAACCGGGGCTGTGGTGGTAGCCCGGTGTGGCGCATAAAGGGCAAGCACAACAGTCATGGTTGCTGTAAGAGAACAGAAAATGAGCAGCGAACTTTGACATAGGCCAATCGACCTGCTGCAAATTGTAACAAACCTCCTCTCATTCCAAGGAGTTCTCATCCCCCAAGGAGCCTAATCACCAGTCTTCGTCACTGAGCTGTCAGTCAAATCTCCCAACACCCTTAGCATACGGTCTGCCATACGATCAGCAGCTCCTGGCGCTCCCAATCGCTGTCGCCCATTTTGCATAAATGATGGCCAGGCAACCGGATCACTCAGCAATGCCGCAATCAAGCCCGGCACCTCAGCCGGTTCCTTAGCCCACCGAATTGACGGCCCCAATAAACGTGTTTGGGCTTCCGCAAAAGCAGGTGTAAATTGCGGGCCCAGTCCAGAAATCGTAACCACAGGCTTTCCTAGACCAACCACCTGTTCCGTTGCTGTTCCTGCTGTAGCAATCGCGAAGTGTGCAGCCTTCGCCCAAGACCAAAAGCAACCAGCACCCAGCTCTAACGTTGCCGTGCCCCGCTTAAAGATCCAGCTAATAGTCTCAGATTGATTGCCTTGCCATTGCCAGTTAGCCGCTTGCAAGCCATTCCCCAGCAGCCCTAGATCCAACCCGGGCGCGATCGCTGCCCGAAATATTACTGCACGCTCGGGGATAGACCGCAGCCACAAATCGATCGCAGCAATGATCCGCTGCCAATTATCCACAACTTCCGGATAACGAGACCCTGGTAGCAACAACACTTGTAATGGCTCATCCTCTATAGGTAAAAGGCAATCAGGCAAGTCACCTTGCAAGCCATCCATCATCGGATTGCCACAATCAAAAACTCGGTCTGGCAGCCAACGACTCAGAACCTGAGCCGTGAGCGTATCTCGTGGAAACACAGCCCGGCAGCGTGTCCGACCCATCAGCCACCGCTCCCAAGGCAAGTACACTGATCCTGACCATCCTTCAAAACGATGCGAGCCCAGAAATTCGCCACCCTGACCTCGCAAGTAATACTCTGACTTTGCAGTCCCAACAAATACGTAAGGCAATCCACTCGCCCAAGCAAACAACAGAGGCACAATATCCCCAACTGCTAAAACCACAGACGATCTACCAGCTAAGCGAGTCCACCCCCCCATCGCCTGCCATTGCCGCCAAGTTAGACCCAGCAAGCCACCACGTAAGTCACGCCATAGCTGCCCAGCATCCATGTAAACAAATCCCCCAGACGGCATTGTTTGCACATCCGAGATAATTGGCAATCCAGCTCGCCGATAAACAATACCTTCCCCCACCAACGGCAACGAGGCTAGTTCAAAGCTCGCGTCGCGTTCTTGCAGAGCACGTACAAGTTGCCAAGCAATGCTATCCTCCCCATGACCATTACTAACACACAGCAATCTCATGAAATTAATTCCACCGTCTACCACCACTACTCGAGATCTAATACTAATTTCGTTATCTAATGCTCCGTAAAATTCAGAGCTAGCAAGGGTTCCAGTCCAAACTTGTAGCGTTGGCAATCGCAATTGGCATCTGCGAAAGCTTCAGAGCAAAAACCGATACTACACTTCTCAGTCAGAACTACGATATTACGAATTTATCGATCCGCAATCATCATCATTAGCTACAAACACATATCGAGTTTCAGAAAGCGGGCGGCGGGAATCGAACCCGCAACGACAGTTTGGAAGACTGTAGTTTTACCACTAAACTACGCCCGCACTTGGCTCAGAGCATAGGCTTGCTCTGACGTACGATTCTAGCAAATAACTCGCAGATTCTTACCGCTAAACTATCTGATGTAATCAAAATTAGGTCATATCGCCTGATGTAATTAAGCAGTGTTCTTACCCGTAAGAGCAGCACATCAAGAAAGTATGTCATTAACCAAGAAGCCCTTGGCGAGCTACGTTGAGTAGTGCGTCCAAGGGCTTCTTCGTGATACTTAACCTGGCATCGAGCTATTT
>RDXB01000085.1 GCA_004292515.1 Oscillatoriales cyanobacterium | reverse complement strand
TGAAACGTTCTACACGAAGAACATCCTGTTGAACGAAGGCATCCGCGCTTGGATGGCTCCGCAAGACCAACCCCACGAAAACTTCATCTTCCCCGAAGAAGTGCTGCCTCGCGGTAACGCGCTGTAAGGCTGCTTCGGTCAATTCTGGTCGCCCATCCAAGGGCGATCAAACCCAATGGGGGCGCGATCGCGCCCCTATTTTTTTGGGACTGTGACCCAATGACGGGTCAAAGAGATATCTAAAAAGCCAAAGTTGATAGGCTGTATTCCCCCTTACATCGATGGAAACAAGGGGCTGAAACTCTTTGCTCCCCCACGATTCTGTCGCGGCGAAGTCAGGGGTTCAGGCAGTTGGACGACAAGCCCAAAGCCCAGGGCAAAATCCGACGGTGGCGCGATCGCGGCGACCATGTGCCAGAGTTCCAGAGATTTCGACCTATTTGCGCGAATTTCGCACGAATTTCGTCTGGACATGATCTCTGAATCTCCAAACTCAGGTTTTACTAGACGTAATACGTCGGGTTATCCTGCCAGTTAAGCCACCCTGAGTCACGAGACGATTAACCGCAACATCAGGACAAAGCAGCAAGAGACGAGGTCGAGCAATCAGGCAAATCAGGGCCTTAGTTTCGAGGGGATTGGCCCCAACATCCCCGGCGATCGCAACTCAGATCCATCGGAGTCATGTGCTATTGCGAGCACCAAGATCCGAGCATTAGCGATCGAGGGGGCAGCCGATCGCGCAAGCTTCATCAGGGGGAATTGCAGGGTGCGATCGCGAGGGATCACGGCTAGCAAGAATTGGGTTCCCTGCGGCCACTAGCCAGCCTGCAATGGGTGAAATAGCTAACATAAGGCGAAATGCCTAGTTAATACTAGTTAATAATGGATAAGGGCCCAAGGCTAACCGTTGGCATCGTCACTCGGCATGGCCCTTGCGGCTTGATCCTGACAGCTTGGTTGGTGTGACCATCGGGTGTACTGGTTATTGCATTGCGATCGTCCACTGAGATTTTGATTGCTGAGATTTTGATTGCTGAGATTTTGATTGCTGAGATTTTGATTGTTGAGATTTTGAGATATCGATCCTCATTAATTTGCTTGATCCGCGCACTATGGAATCCAGTTTAGGTAGTCAACGAGCAATGCAAGCCAACTTGCTAATGAGCATCACGGGCCGAATTCGGCAGTCGTTGAACTTGCCTGAAATTCTGGACGCAACGGTTGAAGAAGTGCGGGCGTTTTTAGAAACCGATCGCGTCAAGATTTATCAGTTCTCCGCCGAAGGCCACGGCACGGTTGTTGCCGAGTCCCTGAATCCTACACAGTTGCCCTCACTCAAGGGGCTGCACTTTCCGGCCGATGACATTCCGCCCTATGCCCGGGAACTGTTTGTCCAGGCTCGGCAGCGAGTGGTGGCCGACGTGAGCACCTGCCAAACCAGTCTGAGTCCCCTGGAGCGCTCCGAGAGTGGTCAGACCCTGTATAAGTCTTCCCTGCGCTATCGATCGCTCGATCCCTGCCATTTAGAATACTTACGTGCGATGGGGGTGCAGTCCTCCACAATCGTCCCGATCGTCCTAGACAACACAGGTTTGGATGCCCAATCATCCGAGAGATTTGCCAATCAATACCTATGGGGCCTGCTAGCCTCACACCACGCCACTCCCCGCAAGGTTAGCGAAGAAGAGTTGCACTTTGTCCAAGCAGTGGTGGATCAACTGGAAATTGCAATTTCCCAGTCCATTTTGTTGCAAGAAATTGCTGACCAAGGAGCCCAAGAGGCTGGCATTAATCGCGTCACCACTCTGCTGCACACAGCACCCACCAGCCAACTGCAAGCAGCGCTCGAAGAAACAGTACGAATCTTTCAAGGGTGTGGCGGTCGGCTTTGTCTGTGGCCGGCAGACCATACCGGCCGACGCGAACTCTACATGGTCGGTGATCAACCCATGCCGTTGGCGAACCACGATGGTCGCCCCTTTGAAGAAAACCTGTTGATTCGTGAGTTTTTGAAATCTGGTTTGCCAGCCCCAGCCTCGCGATCGCCCGTCTTGTCGTCCCACGAGTTAACTGCGCCCTGGTCTGTGGGTTGGATGCGATCGGTCTATCAACTCAACCCGCCACTGCCTTCGGATGTAGATATGGGTTCGCGGACTTGGGCCATCCGCGACATTTACCAAGAACCGCTGCTGCGATCGGTCTCCATCTACTTTCAAAACACCAGTATCCGCGGCCTGATGTTGGTGCCATTGATCTATGGACGCGAGTTGCTGGGCTGTTTGAGTGTGTTTCGGGAAGAAGTAACCACCGATGAACTATGGACGGGCTGGCATGATCCGGACACGCGGCAACTGATGGCCCGTCAGTCCTTTGAGGTGTGGCGGCAAATCACGATCGGCCAAGCCCAGGCCTGGACAAGCGCCGAGATCAAATTGGCGAAGGCCTTGGGAGAGCGCTTTTCAACGGCGGTGAAACAGCATTGGCTTTACCTAGAAGTCAGCACCCTGAATACCAGCCTCGAAACCCAGGTGCAAGAACGAACGGCTGAACTGCGCCTGTCAAATGCGGAGCTGCAAGCATCATCCCAAAGACTGCAACAGGCGATCGACCAGCAGCGGGCCTTGGCCCGGTTAATTGCCAGCATCCGCGAATCGTTGGACATCGACATGATTTTCCAAACCACCGTGCGCGAGGTGCGACAACTCTTGCAGGCCGATCGCGTGGTGGTGTTTGGGTTCAGCACCGTCACCACAGCCGAGCTTCCCGACTATGGCCATGGTCAGATCGTGGCAGAAGATAAGCTGCCAAACTGGTTGTCCTTGCGAGACTTAATTGTTGACGATCCATGTTTTGCTACGCACCACGTGGTCAAGTATCAGTCGGGCTATATCCATACCATTGCCGATGTGACTGAAGAATTAGCCCTCGATGATTGCTATCGAGAGATGCTGGCGGCGTGGCAGGTGAAGGCTTCTTTGGTGCTGCCAATTGTGCTGGGCAAGCACCTCTGGGGACTGATGGGAATTCATCAATGCTCACAGTCACGACAGTGGCAAGGGGCAGAAGTGGACTTTCTGCGGCAGGTTTGTGCCCAGCTTGGCGTGGCTCTTAAACATGCTCATCTGTTGCAAACGACGCGATCGCAAGCCAACGAAATTGCTCAAACCCTCCGCGAACTAGAGCAAACCCAAATTCACCTCGTCCAACGCGAAAAAATGTCTCTGCTTGGGGAACTGGTGGCGGGTATTGCCCATGAACTCAACAACCCGATCGGATTTATTTATAGCAACTTAGGCCCAATTACCGACTACTCCACAACCCTGATTGAGCTGGCCAGGTTATATGCTGACCGGGCTTCACCGAAGGTTATTGAGACCTATCTTGAATCAACCAATATTGAATTTATTGCTAATGATTTTCCTCGGTTAATTGATTCGATGTATATCGGTTCAAATCGAATTCGTGAAATCATTTCGGCACTCAAGGGATTTTCACGGGTCGATCGCACCTCCATGAGCAGTTTGGACTTGCAGGAATCTTTGGAATCCACTCTCATGATCTTGCAACATCACATCAAGTCAGTGGGCCGCCATCCAGAAATTCGGATTGTGCGTGATTATGCAGCGATTTCACCGGTACAGTGCTATTCAGGGCAAATTCATCAAGTGTTAATGAACCTGATTTCCAATGCGATCGATGCCCTGCGCGAACAACAGGACTGGCAGCGCGGTCAGAGTATGCCAATGAGTGACGGCTGCATCACCTTGCGATTGCGCCAGCTCAATCCAGACCATGTTCAGGTCTCAATTCACGATAATGGACCTGGTATTGACGAGGCGATTAAAGACCGCCTATTTGATCCATTTTTCACCACGAAGCCCCTGGGTAAAGGAACCGGGTTAGGCCTATCAATTAGTCGGCAAATTGTGGAACGCCATCAGGGAAGCTTGACTTGCATTTCGCATCCTGAAGCGGGCACGGAATTTGTTTTGTTGTTGCCTACCAATCCCACCCCCACCCCAGATGGGCTAGCGGCGGCCGTCACCAATGCGATTCAATTGCATTCATAGCCTGCTGCATTGCTCACTCGCATCGCTGGGGGCCACCCTGGGGGCCACTGAGCACGGGATCTGAGCATAGGCTCTGAGCACGGGCATGATTCAGGCATTTGATTCAAGTATTTGTGATTTAGGCATTTGATTTGGGCATTTTTTGATGACCGCGATCGCGCGGGACTTTACGGGATTTTGAGGACACCATGGAAACCACCACAATCACATTTTGGCCAGAGGGCGTGACCGTTGTGGCAGAAGCGGGCGAGCCTCTGCTGGCCGTTGCCGATCGCGCGGGGGTGGTGATTCCCACGGGCTGCTTGATGGGATCGTGCCACGCCTGCGAAGTGGACTTAACGATCGAAGCCGTTCTGGGCAACACACCACCAACCCCAGAACCGGCGACTCTGGCCGAGCCTCAAACTGTCTGTGCTTGCATCACGGGCGTGCCGGCTGGTGTGGCCCGATTAGCGGTTGATTTGAGCGCGGATCCAACATGGTAAGGTTGGGCGGTCGATGGCTCAAAACCCAACGCCTGTGATGACGAACGATTTCACGCGCCCAGCGGCTACGGCCGTTTCCCCCACTGCCGATGCCCGCTTGATTGAAACTGATCTGCTTGTGGTGGGTGGCGGCACTGGAGCCACGGCCGCCGCCATTCAAGCGGCCCGTCGGGGGGTGCGCGTGCTGCTGGCCACGGAAGGGCCTTGGCTGGGGGGAATGCTGACGGCGGCGGGGGTCTGTGCGCCGGATGGGAATGAGTTGGCGGCGTTGCAAACAGGACTTTGGGGCGCATTTTTGCAGGCCCTGCGCGATCGCCAGCCAGGGGGGCTGGACTGGGGCTGGGTTAGCTTTTTTACCTATGAACCGGCGATCGGGGCGCAAATTTTTCAAGATTGGGCGGCGGTCTTGCCTACCTTGACCTGGGTTGCGGGGGTGCGACCTGTGGCGGTGAGTCGATCGGGCGATCGGATCACGGGCGTGACCTTTGACTCGGGCTTGGGGGTGCAGGCTCAGATCACGATCGATGGTACGGAACTGGGCGACCTGTTGGCGTTGGGGCAGGTGTCACACCGCTGGGGCTGGGAATGGCAAGACCAATGGCGAGAGCCAACCGCGCCGCCGCAGCCTACACCCTTGACCGATCGCTTTCCAGTGCAGGCTCCCACCTGGGTCGTCTATTTGCAGGATTTTGGCGAAGGGGCGATCGCGCCGGAAATTCTCCCGCCGCCGGATTACGATCCCGATCGCTATGCCCAAGCTTTTGAGGGCTACGAGAGTCCGCAACAGGTGTTGGATTATGGGCGGATTGCGGGCGATCGGTTCATGCTCAACTGGCCCCAAGCAGGCAATGATTATGGCGACGATTTAAGCCGACTGATTGGCCAACCCGCCGAGCAGGTTGCTTGTTTGCAGGGCGCGCGCGATCGCAGCCAGGGGTTCGCCCGTTGGTTACAGCAACAATTGGGCCGGCGTTACGGCCTGGCAGTAGACCTGTTTCCTGAAACGAACGGTTTTGCCTTCTACCCCTACTTCCGCGAAAGTCGCCGCCTACAAGGGCTGGCCACCGTGACGGAATGCGATATTTTGCCGGTTGCTGGGGGGTGGGGTGCGCCTTTGCCGCGCGATCCCGCCACCGGAGCCGCCAGCGCGATCGCCTATGGCAACTATCCCAATGATCACCACTACCCCGGTGAGCGGTTTCCCCTTGCGCCCAAGTCCCTGCGCTGGGGTGGGCGCTGGACGGGCACGGCCTTTACCTTGCCCTATGGCTGTTTGATCCCGGCGGCGATCGAGGGGCTGTTGGTCTGCGATAAAAATATCTCCGTGTCCCACATGGCCAACGGGGCAACGCGGCTGCAGCCCGTGGTGATGGGCCTAGGCCAGGCTGCGGGCATGGCGGCGGCCCTCTGTCTGGAGCGGGGTTGTCAGCCCCGATCGCTGCCGGTAGCCGAGTTACAGGCGGCCTTGCTCACAGACCCTATGGCTCCGGCGGCCGTCGTTCCCTGTTTTGATCTCACGCCCGATCGCCCCGATTGGCGATCACAACAGGCGCAATGGTTGGCTGACCCAGCCGAATACGATCGCTGCTTGACCCAACCGCGCCCCCTAGATCACCTACAACCACCGCAACCAAACCACTCCAAGGCCTTGCAGCCATTTTCCGGGCACTTCCTGCGTTTGGGGCCCCAGCACTATGCCTTCACCTGCGATCGAGCCTGTGCCCCGGCAGGCGCTCGGACTGACCGACCGATTTCGCTGGTCACCTTGCACCCCTGGATCGATTGGCAGTGGCAAACCTGGACCACTGAGCGCCCGATCGCCCTCCAGGGCCGCTACAATCCCTCGGGCCATTGGCTCCTAGTCGATTCAATCCTGAGTTGAGGCAGTCCAGCCATGGGCCTGGGCCGATCGCAGCAGTTCTTGGAGGGTCACCAGTCGATAGCCGCGATCGCGCAGGGCCGGAATCAACACCGCCAAGGCCGCCACGGTGCGATCGCGCGACTGACGCGGATCAAGGCTGCCGTCATGCATCAAAACGATCGACCCCGGCTGCACCTGGGTCAGCACCTGTTGCACCAACGCCGACACATCGGCAGCCGGGTCGTAGTCCCCTGAATCCACATTCCACATGGCGAGAGTCCGCTGCGATCGCCACAGCAAATAGGGCAGGATCAACCAGCGCTTGCCCAGGGGCGGCCGCACGGCGATCGGCCCCGCCACACCCGCCGCGCGGAGTCGGCGATCGGTCTCAGCAATTTCCGCTGCAATTTCCCCTGGCCAACGCAAAATCAAGTTGCGATGGGAGTAAGAATGGTTACCCAGTTCATGCCCCCGCTGGATTACGGCCTGGGTCAGCGCCGGGTAACGATCGATCTGCCGACCAATTTCAAAAAACGTCGCCCGCACCTGAAACCGATCGAGCACCTGCAAAATCTGCTCGGTATAGGGAGGCTGGGGGCCATCGTCAAAAGTCAGGGCCACCAGCCGCTCTTGCACAGCCACCTGGCGCACCCCAAACACGGCCCACCGATGGGCCACCGGCAACACAGCCCCATACCACAAGCCATAGGCCAACAGGGCAAGGGCCACCAGCAGCCCCGCGATCGCAGCCGCCTGCTGCCCTAAGCAACGGACGAACCCACGACGATCGTGGGCCAACCAGGGTCGCGGCCAAACGGGTCTGGGTTGCCGTTGTCGTTCTGTTTTCACGCACCTGCGCCCGCCTATTCTTTCCTTCAGCCACGCCGCCGGGAGCCTGGCCCACCAGCCTTATAACAAATACACTTGACCATCAATCAGCAGGTGCTTGATGCCCTTGGCTTGCAAATAAGGGCCCGTTTTTTGGAACAGGGCGTTGGCGTTGGGCACTTTGACAATGCGCTGATTGCGCGCCGAAAACCGACGGGCAACCCGGTGATTGTCAAACACCGGCAGGATTTTGCTGGCAGCTTCCTGGGGAGGAATTTGACCCAGCTCACGAAAATCCTCTAGGGGGCGAGCAACTAAATCCGCCGAGCGATCGATCACCAAATAGCAGGGGTCTGGAATCCGCGACGGCTCTAGGGGCACGATTTGCAAGGGGCGATCGGGGTTTGCCCCACGCCCAATGGCCGCTAGGATGCCCGATTCACCATCGTCATCGCCAAATTCCAAATCCTCTTCATCGTCGAGGTCGAGATCGTCGTCTTCATCCAGTTCCAAATCGCTATCGAGATCCGTTGCCCCCTCATCGTCGCTCGCTTGGGGGATGGGGTCGATCGCCTCGGTCGCCCGTTTTTTGATCGGACGGCGATGGGTTGGTTGTGTCACCCCTGAATCGACGATCGGGGAATCCGCTGCTGAGTCGATCACCGCAGCCGGTGGCAGGGTCGTCCCCACGTCGGGTTCCGAGGTCGCCGTGGCCTCGGGTACGATGTCGATGTCCGCAGCAAACAGCGGTAACGAGGTCTCCTCCGCCGATCGCGATCGGCGACGCACCCGCCGCCCGCTACTGGTATCGGTTTCAGGGGAGGAGTCCACAAGGGTGGGAAGGGCAACGCGACCCTGACGACGGGAGCGATCGGTGACCGAAGGTTCCACTTGAGGTGGCTGCGGGTCAAAGTCGTCCATGGGACTCGGATCCGTGGGGCGATCAACCCGAGCCGCCACAGTCACGGGAACTGGAGCGATCAGGAGTGAATCCAGCACAGGGGGAGCTGCCGTGGCGATCGCTGCCACATCAAAGTCATCCGCCGCTAGCTTCACAATGCGGCCCACAGTGGAGGTGCTCACCCCAAAGCGCTGGCCCAAGGCGGCCATCGTGTAGGTCCCTTGGCGATATAGCACCACCAATTCTTGTTTTTGGGAATCCGATAACTTGGGAGGAGTCATGCCCAAACCGAGGGAGGGTGTGCTGGGATGGTCGGTGGCAGGCGATCGCAGCCGATCTGCCAATATGTTGCTGTGATTGCTGAGATTCCCGCCAGTCACCTCGATCGGAGGAATTAGTTGGCGGTGCTAGACGAGCGCCGACGATTGCTGCGGCGCGATCGCGTCGAAAGATCGTACTCCAACACGGCCCCAATCCCAAACAGCACACCGCTAAAGATCCAAAACACTTCTAGCAGGCTGCCACTTTCGTAGTTGCAGATATTGGCAGTGGCATATTTAAACCACATATCAGCGATGTACAGGGAAATCGAAGCCGCCGCAATCATCCGCCAAGACTGGGCCGATCGCCCACCCCAAAAGGCCAGCAACAGGGCAGAAGCCAACACCAGCAACACAATGTCACCCACCGTATAGACCGGCAGAATGTAGTTTGACAGGGGGCTGAGGACACGCTCTATTTGGGTGGCCCAGGCTGGCACAGTCGATACCACCGTTTCGGCCTGTTCTGGGCAAACCGCCTCACCGGACACCAGGGGCGAAAAGGCAAAAGCCGTACCCGCCAAGCCAATCCCCCCGATCGTCAGCCATTGCCACAGCTCCAGGTTCAAGCGTCGGGGCAACACCGCCAACAGCAGTCCGATCGCCAAGGACACGTAGTTGACGATGTAGAACAAGTCACCCGGGCTAACATCTGGCTCAATGCCCAGGCCAATTTCCCAATAGCTAAAGAACAAGTTACCGATGCCATAGCAGAGCATCCCCGAGCCAATCAGCAACCAAACGGTGCGGCCACTCAAGATTTGATTACTTTGCCAGTTCCGAAAACAGACCACTGCCGCCCAAAGATAAGAGGTGGTTTCTAGGACAGAAGTGCCCACGCTATACCACTGGGGCAAGCCTTCCCCGGGCAGAGTGACGCTGAAAAACAGAAAAAATGCGAGGGCGATCAAGGCCCAAGCGACAGCTCCAATAATCAGGTTGCGTGACGAAAAGAGCTTTGGTGAGGATTCGCTCGCAGTTTTAGTCATAAAGCGTTGGGTGAAAAGGGACGGTGTAACAGGGGTTAAGCACTAAGGGTTTGTGATGGGGCAGCCGACAGGGGCTGGCCGGGACGCGATCGAGCGAGCAACACGGCCCACCCACTCGATGCATGATGCCCTGGGGATCGGTGACGGGTACGGAGAAGGCAGCTCGCGTTTACCGCCATAGCTTGGCCGCAGGCGATCGCCCCAGCCAGTCCGAAAACTCTGAGCGCTCGCCATCGTTCATTTCTTGGAGAGCATCGAAGGCGCGACTTGTGAAGTTGGTGTTGCCAAAATAGCTTTTGCCAAGGACATGAAGTTCCTGGAGCAGTCCGACAATTTGCAGCTCTTGCCAGGACGGCAAGGTGGACTCAAACGGATTGACTTCTAAAATATTGTTCACAGCCGGCGGCGAGTCGAGGGCAGGGAACTGCAACCGCTTAAACACTTCGCCAATTTCCTGACGAAACTTGGCCCCTTGACGCTCGCCCAACAGATCTTCGATGTCAAAGTAGACGGCTTGCAGCAATAACAGGGATGCGAGCACGCAAGGTATGGGAGCAGCCCCGCCGCTGCCGCCGCCAGCGTCGGATGCGCCGAGGCGATCGAGCCGAACTTTCCCCCAGACACTGAACCGATCAGGCTCTTCCAGCAAAACACAAGCCTTGCCGCGGTTATCCGTCAAATCCCGCCAAAGGGCCCTGGCCTCCTCGGCTTGGTTTGCACCAAACACATTCAGCAACGTAAAGGTCTGACCCTGATAGCTCAGGATCGGGATTTGCTGATCTTTTTCGGGGTGCCGAACGTTGGAGATTTCCACGTCCTGCCGCTTGAGAATAAACATGCGTTGTTCAAAGAACTCGTGCTTGGGGTCACGCCGTTCGTGCTAGAGGCGGCGATCGCGATCTAGCCTGAACCCATGCGGTCGATCGGCTCAGACAACCCGGAGGCCCCAATCCAATCGAGTAGCGCTAGGTGGCGATCGTCAAAAAATTTGCTATCGACGGTTAGCGGGATACCCTAGCTCTCGCTGGGCATCATTTTAGCCTAGGGTTTTTGGGGCTTCGACGATTGGCCCGATCGCGTGGCTGAGTCAATCGGCGGCTGGCTGGCTCCTCAAGTTTACCCCGGACGCTTGGAAAAACCGACTGAGTGGGCAATTGGCATGGTTTTTGGGAGCTGGCTTGGGAGATTTTGCTTGGCCGGGTTCCGGGGAAGTCGATACAATTTGTAAACCTCAGCTGCCGCTGAATCGGGCGATCGCGGGGGCGATCGTGAAAAAATAGCAGCCAGGGCCGTGCAATTCGGCCGTGCTTGGCAGTGGTTGTCAACGGCTGTCAACAGCTATCAATGGCTGTCAACGGCGATCAGCGGCAATTCATGGGGGTGCGTAGCTCAGTGGATAGAGCAACCGCCTTCTAAGCGGTCGGTCGCAGGTTCGAGTCCTGCCGCACCCGTTACCCAATCCGCTCAACTCGCTTTGCACTGTCCGTACGCCACTCTTGATCGATGTCTTTGATTGGGAAAGAAGGACAGCAAAGACTCAAAAATCCCCACAGCTTCGGTGAGGGCAGGTTTGAAACCTGCCCCTACGATTTCTGGCGTGGGTGAGGGTCGGTTTGAAACTCTACCCCTACTATCGCGGCTGCTTTAATTTACTGGGTCAAAGTCGCGAAGTCAGTCATCGCAATAAGGGGCTTAAGCCTCTTGTTGATTAACGATTTGGGGATGGTGACAGCTATTTGATTTGACCTATTAAAATAGGCTTGACGCGCTACTACGACTTGCCTGGTGCGATCGCAGCAGAGGGTTAATCAACAGTTATTGAAAGAGGCGAGCGATTTCGGTGGCGTAGCGATCGGCCACTACGTTGCGGCGCACTTTCATGGTTTGGGTCAGCAAGCCGTTATCGATCGAGAGCGGCTCCTCCAAAAAACAGAAGGTGGCGATCCGCTCTTCGGCCTTGTAGCCCGGACGGTTTTTGACTTCCCGGGCCAGCTCGTCGCGAATCAGCGCCTTCACTCGATCGCCTTGCCAATCGAGGGTTTCTTCCCACCACCCTTGTTCCGTGGCCAGGATGGCGATCGCATCACGATCGGGCACAATCAGCGCTCCCAGGGTCTTTTGGTCTTGGCCCACCAGCACGATTTGGCTGATGTAGGGGCTGCGGATACAGGCATCTTCGATCGGCTGGGGTTCAATGTTTTCGCCATTGGTCAGCACGATCGTGTCCTTGGCGCGCCCGGTGATTGTGATGTCACTCAGGGGCGACAGCCAACCCAAATCCCCCGTGTCAAACCAGCCTTCGGGGTCGATCGCCTTGGCCGTTGCATCCGGCTTGCCAAAGTAGCCCGCCATGATTTGTGGCCCCCGGGCCAGGATCAAGCCCTTTTGGCCGGTCGGGAGCGATCGGCGGGTTTCCAAATCGACCGATCGCAGCTCCGTGGCCGGCAGCGGCAAACCCGACGTGCCTCGCAAATTCCGCCAATTGCGCCGCACGGTCAACACGGGCGAGGTCTCCGTCAAGCCATAGCCCACCAGCACATTCACACCCACAATTTCAAAAAACAGCTCCAAGTGGGCCGCCAAGGAGCCGCCGCCGCTGATGGCGTAACGCAGGTCGCCGCCCGTGGCTTCGCGAATTTTGCCGTAGACCAATCGATCGCCCAACCGATGCAGGGGCCAATAGAGCAGAGCTTTCCCGCCGGCCGTCAGTTTTTCCAGGCCCGCCGCTGGGGTCGATCGCAACTCCAGCCCCTGCCAGCAGCGCTTGGCTCGCACGTAGCGCTCACTCAGCCCCAGAAAGGTACGGGCGATTTTTTGCTTGCTGGCCGGCTGCGATTGGAACTGCTTCTGCACCCCTTCATAGATCGACTCCCATAGGCGCGGCACAGCCATCATGTAGTTGGGGCGGTGTGCTTTCAGATCAGCCTTGAGCGATCGCAGGTTGGTGTAGACCAAGACGCTCCCTTGACAAAGCAAGTAATAGTCCCCAATGCGCCCAAAGGAATGCCAGGTGGGCAACAGGGTGAGGGTGCGATCGCCCGGTTTGGGAGCCACCACCGTCCGGAAGGCACTGAGTTGATAGATATAGTTGCCGTGGGACAACATCACCCCCTTCGGTTTGCCTGTGGTACCAGAGGTGTAGATCAACGTGGCCAGGGTTTGATGATCGCTGTCGGGGGCCTGCCAGGGTTGGGTTTTCAGGCGATCGCGCCCCTGCTCCAGCAGTTGCCAAAAGTTCAACAACATCACCGACTCGGCGATCGGGCCCCGTTGGGGTTCCTCATCCGATAGCAACACAATCGCCCCCAAGGGAAACTCACCCAGGCGATCGGCCAACCGCTTCAGCGTCTTTTGATTTTCGATGATCAAGACCTTCGCACCGCTGTCACCCAGGATGTAGAGCAATTCCTCAGTTTCGGCCGCCGAACTCCGCACCGCATTAGCCAAACCCGCCGCCATCGTGCCCTGATCCGCCACAAACCAACGGGCACTGTTGTCTGCAAACAAGGCCACCCGAGGGGGGACGCGCACCCCGTATTCCTCCGTGGCGCTAGGATCGATCGGGTCTAGCAGGGTTTGCAGTCCCGCCGCAAAGGTTTGCAGATAGTCAGCCAGCTCGCCAAAGGTCAGCTCCAGTGGCGGTGTAGCGTGGCGATCGCGCAGGGCAGACAGGTTGCCAAACTGTTTTGCTGCTTGCATCCATACTTGCGTTAAGTTCTGGGCCCCCGAGTAGTCCACCGCACCAGTCAACTGGGCGCGATCTTGAGGAAATAGGGCAGATTCAGCAAAGACAGCAGCGCTCATAGAACACACTCAAAAACAGGCGGCCTCATTACGGTATCGGGCATTTGACCGGTTCGACAAGCCACTAGCGGCCGATCGCCCAAGCGGATGCCTGAAAGAGATCAGCCATAGACCCCTTGCGCGAATTCGCGAGCAACCCCATCCCCTAACTCCGTTGTTCTCGGTGGTTAACTGGTGCGGTTATTAGGTGTGGTTAATTAGCGTGGTTAATTGTTCCCGGTGGTTATTGGGTGTGGTTATTGGGCATGGTGAATTGTTCTCGGTGGTTATTGGGTGTGGTGAATTGGCGTGGTTAAGTTAATCGGCGTGGTTAATTGGTGTAGTTCCAGCGGGCACGGTAGCCACGATTGTCTAGGTGGGTAAACGACGAGCCATAGCCCAGCCCACCCGGCCACCAAGGATCAAGAATGCGCTGCACCGCCCGGGCCGTCAGCCCCGCCGCATTGAAGTCCACCCCATGGCCGCGAATGTGGGTGGAGTTGCGTGCGCCCCCCACGGCTCGGTTGATGGCCGGCGGGCGATACCAACTGGTGATCGTGATCGATCGATTGCCCAGGCGCGATCGCACCTCCTCCATCCGCCGGGCCATCGCAATGATGTTTTGGGTAATCGTGGAATTTTCCGGGATGCGTGTGCCGCCCTTGGTGGCCTCGCCCCAGTTGAAGTTGCCGCGCGGAATGATCGGATCTTTGGTCCAGACTGTGCCGAGACCGGGAATTTGGATGCGAACACCGCGATCGGGCGGGGTGGGGGCGGGCGCAGGTCGGGGAACCGGCACAGGCGCGGGTGCAGGCGCGGGTGCAGGCACGGGTGTCGGTCTGGGCGCAGGGGTGGGGTCTGGATCGCGGGGCGAGGGGTAGTCGTCCACATTCAGCAAGTCGATGTGGCCCTCGTAGATAAACCATTCCAGCCGATTGTTGACCGGCTTCACCAGTCGCACCCGCAAATGGTCGCCCACATCGTCGTAGCTGCGGAGTTGGAACTCGCCGGGCGAGAGCGGGACTTTTTCGGCATTGGCCAGGCTGCCGGCCTGGAGGGGCTTGGTTTTGAGGAAGGTGCTGGTTTTGACCAGCATGGTGGCCGGTTCCAAAAAGTCCGCATGGCCCCGATAAACAAACCATTCGCGGCGATCGCGGATTGGTTCCACAGTCAAAATCCGGTAGTGCGTGCCCTCTTCTAGGGAATCGATCAACGACAATTCCCCGGCGGGCATGGCGGCTAATTCAGCACTGGGCAAGGTGTTGGCGGGGACGGGGCGGCTCTTGAGCACCGTGTTTTGCTTCAGGATCAGCACTTGCCATTGCATGGCCTTCAGGTCGGCATCGAGGGAGCCGATCGCCTCCTGTTGCGTATTCAAACCCCGCCAAAGCTGCACGAATCGGGTCAGCGCGCCCCGTTGGTTGGCGCTGCCTCGGTAGGCGGCCGGCAACCGTTGCAAAAAGCCCACCAGTTGGCGATCGAGCTGGGCGGCGGCGGTGGTGGCTTCCGGGGCGGCAGGGTTGGCAAAGGCGCTGGGATTAATGCCCAGGCTAATCAAGGCGGCGTTGCGGGTGTCCAAATCGCGCCACAATCGGACGGCTTCGGTGGCGGCGTTGCGTTGAGCGCCGTTGCTGGCAAAAAACTGGGGCGCGCGCAACACAAAGGCCAACAGGGCCGGGTCATAGTTGCGCGGCACTAACCCGAGGTTGCTGTCAGACAGGGAGGCGATCGCCGCTTGGCGGGAGTCCAGTTGTCGCCAAATTTGCACCAGCCGCAACAGGGCTTCCCGTTGGTGGGGAAAGCCGGAATAGTTGGGCGACAGGCGACGGATGAAGGCCAGCAAGGCCGCATCCAAGGCCGCGTCGGTGTAGTTGAGGGCGGGCAAACCGAGGGCGCTGAGGGTGGCTTCTCGGGTGGGCAGGCCGCGCCAAATTCGGGTGGCTTCTAGGAGGGCTTCCCGTTGATGCACATAACCCTGATAGAACTGGGGCAAGCGTTCGATCGTGTCTAGCAGCGCCCGATCGAGATTAAAAAAGCTGTTGAAATCGCTGGTGGGCGGGGCGGCCGGGGCGATCGCGCTGGTGGCGTTGGGAATGGCGGCTTGGGCGGCCCGATCGAGGGTGCAATGGTGGCGATAGGCCTCTGTTAGGCGATCGAGCGGGCAGCCGGCCAACTTGGGGGCGATCAGATCACTCGGATCATCAAAGCCCCGAGCCAACACCGCCAACACTTCAGGACTATATTGCCCCGTGCCGCTTTGCCAAATTCGATCGGACTGCCAACCGGACTGAATCAACGAATCCGTCAGCTTGCGTACCAACAGCGCCGCTTCCATCACCTGGTCGGGCAGGCTATCGACGCGATCGCCCTCGGCACTGGTTAGCCCCAAGCCCCGATCGCCTTCGGGAGTGGGCTGGTCGTGGGACTCTTGAAGTGCTGGCAAAATGGGCTGGTGGATTCCCGCTCGCTGGGCGGCCAGTTGGAACAGATGCGCGTCCCGATCGAGGGCGGTGGTGGCCATAGCTTGCAACCCGTAGCAGTTTAATCAACAAATCAATCAATGAATCAATCAACGAAATTGAGATCGAACGAGGCAACTGGACTGATTCCCAACTGATTCCCAACTGATTCCCAAAAAAGGTGGGGGTTAATCAACAGTTGCCCAGACAGTTGCCCAGTCAGTAAAAGCAGAAGCCTCTCAACAATGTACATCGCGATTTTTAGAAACGGCCCGATCGCCCATGTCTCCCTTTGACCCGCTGGATCAGTTGTCTGATTGCCTACCCGATCGCCCACCCCGGCTGCTCCCCACCGCTGCGATCTCCCCCGGATCACTGCCTCGTCCCCAGGCGATCGCCACAGATATGGATGGTACCCTCACCCGATCGGGCCGCTTTTCCCGCGAACTGCTGGCAGATCTGGAGCGGTTGCAGGCGGCAGGCATCCCACTGCTGATTGTCACGGGGCGATCGGCCGGTTGGGTCAGCGGCCTGGTGGAATACCTGCCGATCGCCGGGGCGATCGCCGAAAATGGCGGGCTGCTGTACCGGCGCGATCGCCCCGAGGGAGATTGGCTGGTGGACTTGCCCGACCCGATCGCCCACCGGCAAGCCCTGGCCGCGGCCTTTGGGCACTTAACCGGTCAGTTTCGAGCCGACCTACCGCAACTGACCACCGCCAGCGACAACGCCTTTCGCCTGACCGATTGGACGTTTGACCTTGCGGGTTTGCCGCAGCTCACGCCTACCCTGCTGGACGAGATGGGGCAATTTTTAGCCGATCGCGGTTGGGGCTTCACCTACAGCGCCGTCCAGGGCCACATCAAACTACCCAATCAGCACAAGGCCGCTGGGTTGCAACGGGCGATCGCCCAGCTTTGGCCCGACTGCGACCCCAAGGCGATCGTCACGATCGGCGACAGCCCCAACGATGAAAGCCTGTTCGATCGCGCCCAGTTTCCCTGGTCGATCGGCGTGGCCAATCTGCATCCCTACCTCGATCGCCTGGCCCATCAACCGACCTACCTAACCGAACGGGCTGAGGGCGACGGGTTCTGCGAGGTGGTGGATTGGTTGCTCAGTGGTGATTTGCCGGGTGGGGGCGATCGGGCTAGGGGGTGTCATCAAATCGCCTGAAACCCTGATGCCACCGTGACGAGATCGTGAGCAGCAAGGGGCTTAGGGCTTGTCGTCGTTTCGCCCGAAACCCTGATTCCACCGTTAGCGGATCGTGGGGGACAAGGGGCTTAAGCCCCTTGTTACGACAACTGGGGTATGAAAAATCCACCGTTTCAGCTTGACCCCAGGAAATGACGACAGCCCTGAGTCAAGTGCACTAGTCATCAGCATTGTTCGAGACGGCCTCTTCTTCGCCGTCCGCTGGCTCATCGGCGGTTTCCACCCAAGTCGCGGCTGGATCATTCTCCATGGGTGGCTCAATCGATCGCTTCGTAGCCATTTCCTTGCGCCAGAGCCAAGCCGCCACCGACCACAACCCCACAAACTTAAACCCTTCCGAAGTCAGTGTGGCCCAAGCCGCCCCATGCCAGGAATAGATTGGAATCAACAGCGCGTTCAGGGAAATGTTGATCACCGCCGCTGAAATTTGAATGGCGCTGCGTTGGCGTTGGTAGCCCGCCCCCGTCAGGCTGTCGGCCGCCAAATATTGCATGGCCCCGAGCAGGTGAATCGGAAACAACACCCGCAACACGTCCATGGATTCTTGGTAGTCGCTGCCCAAAATCATCGGAGCCACGGGCGCAAACACCACCATGCCGATCGCCGCAATAACCCCGTAGGTCAAGGCCGCCGGCAACAGCCGCCGCGCAAAGCCGATCGTCCCCTCTAGGCCATTCGTGCCCGCCTGGAAAAAGCGGCCATAGTTGGCAGTGCCCACCGCAATGATCGGCTGGAAGCCCACATCCACAAAGCGATAGCCCGCACCGTAGATCCCCGTGGCCCGCTCGGTGCTCAGGCTCGACAGCATCGTTTTATCCGCATGGGCGTTGATCGTTTCAGCAGAAGTGGCGATCGCAAACAAAAAGCCCTCCTGCAATTCCCATTGGGTGTCCTTGCGGGGCATCAGCGGCCAACCCCCCTGGCGACTGGCCAACAGGAACGCAATCCCCGCCGGAATCACCGAAGCGATGCAGTAGGCGATCGCCCACATTTCCGCACTCCGCCACCCCGGCAGCAACAACACGCCCACCGCCGACAGCTTGACCAGGCTAAACAGCACCTTCAGTTGGGCGGGACGCTTGGCCACGCCCACGGAAATAAAAGCGGACTCGGTGAAGTCCAACATACTCACGCCTGCAAAGTCAGCGATCGCCGCCCACAACACCAGGCTGGCTGAAAAATTCTTTTGCCAAATCGCGTAAGAAATGGTCAGCACCAGCACCAAGCCGATCGCCGCCGACCAACCCAACACCACCAACGCCTTGCCCCACTCTTCCCGGAAGCGATCGCGCGCCCGCGACACCGTGCGTACCAGCAAATGCCCATGGCCGAGACCCACAAAAGGCGAGATGATCCCAACCAGAGATGACACCCCAATGAATCGTCCATACTCCTCCGATCCCAACAAGCGGGCCACAAAGATGAAGTAGAACGCTTGAATTGCCACGCTGATCACCTTGGAGCCAATCATCCAGAGGCTGTCGCGCACAGAATCTTTTTGAAAAACTTGCTGAAGGCGGTCGATCGCGCCTTTGAGATTCGGCATGGTGGCTTCCAATAAACAAAGGAGCAGTCGCGATCGTCCACAGGAACAACTTGCCAACGCTTCAGCTCTGGCAACAATTCATGGGCGGGCGATGGCTACATGGATTGAGATGCGCCCAAGGGTTGACGACTGGGACGTGCGCCCATCCTTTTTGAAACCTTTCTTGGCTTCACGAACGGCAGTGCAGGCATCCTTAATCACAATCTTTTTGATCTGATAGGGAACTGACTTAGCCCATTTAGGCAGCGCACCCAAAATCATTGGAGCCACTGCCATCTAATTTGCCTTGGTTCCCAGCTCCTGAAGGTGCTTGATCGTGGTGTTATAGACAAATCTAGAAACACCCAACCACTGCTTCAGGAGTGCTTTTTGTTCAGGGTTTAGGAAGATTCGGATCTTCCTGGATCGCCTGCCGGTAGCTTCTGAGTCCGTGCATTCGACAGGAGAAGACACGAAGGATGGCGAGCAGATTCCCTCATGGGACGCTATCGCGATCGGCTGTGAGTTCGGACTCTGGGCAGTGAACAGGGCAGTGAACAGATTGGTCAAGAACCAAGATTTCGCCACCGTTTTGTTGAGCCATGAACTCGAACAGCTCGAATTCAAATCGGCAGAGTCGATCGCGACGGGAAACCACAATTTGGAGCTGATCGCCGCGCATAAGTCTGACCAGTAGGGATTGCAGTCCTTTCCGCTTGAAGTTGAGTCCTGAGCCGATGTCTTGGATAATTTCGGCACTGGGATAGCGATCTCGCATGAACTGGACTTGTCTTGCAAGATCGTCGCGTTGTTTGGTTGAACTGACGCGGCAGTAGCAAACAACGGCAGTGGAAGCTGTTGGATCATTTTGCTTTCGCTGGAATGATTCAACATCAAAAAGTCTTTGCCCTGAAGGGGTTCGGATGCTTTTGATTTTGCCTTCATCTGCATACTTCCGTAGCGTTGTGGTACTCAATCCCAGAAATTCGACCGCTTTTCTG
>RDXB01000034.1 GCA_004292515.1 Oscillatoriales cyanobacterium | reverse complement strand
GATCGACTCAACCAGGCGATCGCCTCGCGAATCCAGGTTTCGGAGTCGCCCTCTTTGCTGAGGGCCATTTGTTGGCCCACCGCTTCTAGGGCCTGGGTCGCCTCCCGATCGCTGTAGCCCAAGGCCAGGAGGGTCATTTCCACATCCTCGCGCACCAGCCCGATCGGCCCGGCCGCTGGCGTGGTGGCCAGGCCCGACTGGTCGCGCCATTCTGCCAATTTCGTTTTCAGTTCTAGGGCGATCCGTTCGGCGGTTTTGGGGCCAATGCCCGGTGTTTTGGCCAGCAGCCGCGCGTTGCCGGAAACGATCGCCTGCACCAGTTCCGACAAATCCAACCGATCGAGCAGGGCGATCGCCAACTGGGGCCCCACCCCGTTCACCGCGATCAGTTGCCGAAACAAATCCCGCTCGGCCAAGCTGCCAAACCCAAACAACACCAAGCGATCGTCCCGCAATTGCAAATGGGTAAAGACCTGCACGGAACTGCCCACCAGCCAATCCCCGATCGCCCGGGGCAGCACTTGCACTTCGTAGCCCACGTCCCCCACATTCAGCAGGGCGATCGCCCGATTGCCCTGCACCTGCAAAGCCGCCACCAACCCTCGCAGCGAACCGATCATCAGGTTATTTGCCCACCATCACCGGCTGCACGGGGCGCACCCGAGCCGTTTGCTGGCCGCAGTGGCGATATTCATAGGCATCGCAGGTGGCATAGCAGTCGATCGGGCCGCATTGATTCGACCAGACCAGCGGCTGCCACAAGCAAGCCCCATCGGGACATTCCTCCAGCGCGGGCGAAATCAACTGCAACACGATCAGATAGGACACAATGCCCATGAACACGCGCGTACCAATAAACATAGCCAACTGCCTTCCTTCGCTCAAAACCCTTCATGCAAAGCCGGTCACACAGAACGGGATCATGGCTCCCCAGTCTGGGCCGATTCTAGCCGATCGCCCCCGGAAGCTAAAGCCTAATTCTGGCGTTATCGAATCCTGGGGCAGCAACGGGCTGCGGGTTTGTCGCCAAATCGTCCAAAAAACCGAGTTCACCGCTAGCAGATCGTGAGGCAGCAAGGGGCTGCGGGACTGTCGTCGTTGCACTCAAAACCCTGATTCCACCCATCGCGGATCGTGAGGGGCAAGGGGCTTAAGCCCCTTGTCTACCGTCACTGGGGCACGGAAAATCAACCAGTTCAGCGTGATCCCAGGTAATGACGACAGGCTTTACTGAACGACCGGGATTTTTTGGCCCTGGGTGGCCAGTTCTCCAAGTTCTTTCAGTTCAGTGCGGGTCGATCGGCGATCGTCCCGGGCCGTGCGATCGGTCTTCAGGTCGGTGCTGCGATCGTCATCCCGATCGGGGGTCACGAAATCCGTCGCCACAATCATGTCTTCCGGCTCATGCTCCACCACAAACACGTTGGAGTAGAGGTTAGCGATCACCTGTTTGCCCTGTTGGGTCAGCCGCAAATATTCCAGCGCGTCTTTCACGTAGGGAAACACACCGTGCCAATAGAACTTGGGATAGTTCTTGCGGAGGTCGCCAGGGTGTTTGTAGCCCAGATATTGATTAGTGCCGGTTTCTTCAAATTCGTAATAGAGGGCGCTGATTTTGTTCAGGTAGCGCGGATCGGAGAGCTGCCCGATCAAGTCGGAGGCACGCACCATGCCCGGATAGTTGAGGGTGTCTTGGTGGTCTTCTTCCTTGGGCACGGGGAAGCGGGTTAGCTCAATGTTGCGCTCGATCGCCTCGGAATCAATCAGCTTGTGACCGCCAAAGCGCTCTTTGACAAACTGCTTGGCCCGATCGACATGGTAGGGAGTCAAGCTGGCATCGGATGCGCCGGCCGGCAGCTTCACCAGTTCATCCCCACAGCCGGTGGCATAGTAGCCGCCGCGATCGAGCCGGCACACACCTTTGACATAGCCAATGTCGTGGCACAGCAGGGAAATGATGAAATGCAGCCAATCTTCGGGCGACACACCACCTTCGCGAATGTGCTTGCCGCGAATCACCTCCTGACCCACAAGGGTGACGAGGATCGTGTGTTCAACGTTGTGGTAAAGCGCATCGCTGTTGGCAATATTTTCCAGGGCCATGTTGCCCGCCCAGCCGATGATGTCCTCATACTCGGGTTTCCATCCGCCATAGGTGCGTCCATAGCCTTCTTTGAGGCGATCGACAAAGGCATCAATGAGGATTTCAGTGGTGTTAAACAACATAGGCAGGGGGTCGCGGGAGGCGATCGCTACGCTCCGTTGGAGTCCGCATCGATTGTAACTGAGTCTGCGAATCGAGGGCGTTGGGGGTGAACCGCTTCATGCAGCGCGATCTGCGGTTGGGGATTCAATCGACTAGGCGGTTAATGGCCAAGGGGGCCCCTCCCATGACCAACTGACCCCAATCAGCAACAACGGTCAAGAACGGCCAAGAACGGGCATAAACTGTATAGGTGGAGAGCGTAGGCGAGGCGGTTGCAGGTGGTGTGATTGGCTTGGGCATTGTCTCGGCAGTGTTTTTAGATCAATCAGGGCCACTTGAGGAAAGTCCGGGCTTCCCAAAGATCGGGCTTGCTGGGTAACGCCCAGTGCGAGCGATCGTGAGGACAGTGCCACAGAAAAATACCGCCGAGTGATCGAGCTTGCCTCGTCCTCGGTAAGGGTGCAAAGGTGCGGTAAGAGCGCACCAGCAGCATCGAGAGGTGCTGGCTCGGTAAACCCCGGCCGGAAGCAAGGTAAGGGGCAAGGGTTGATCTTTTTCCCGTCCTGTTTTGAGAGCCGCTTGAGGCGATCGGTAACGATCGTCCCAGATAGATAACCGCCCAGCGATCGCGCTCCGGGCTGTGTGGTTCGCCACAAAGCACGGGCCGGTTGCGGACAGAACCCGGCTTACGTCCTGCCTCTCCTCCATCTTGGGTCTAAACTTTAGACCTGTGGTTTTGGCTGTTTAGGTTTGGCCGGGCCAGGGTTCAGATCGCGATCGCCCTTGGTGGACTGGGGGCAATCTGATCGGTTTGCGGACAAGTTTTTGGCGAATTTTTAAGGACATTCATGGGTTCGTCGGCATCATCGGCGTTGAGTTACCCCCGTCGGCAACGGGAACTAGAAGCCCTCCTATCGCGCATCGGCTTGGCTGAGGGTGTGCCGGTGGATTGGGTGTTGCTTGATCGGGCCCTGACCCATCCCACGGCGGATGCGCAGGATAACTACGAGCAGTTGGAATTTGTGGGCGATGCGATTGTGCGGACGGCGGCGGCGGAGTTGCTGTGGGAAACCTATCCCGACTGGCCGGTGGGTGAAATGGCGGCGGCGCGGGCGATTTTGGTGAGCGATCGAATGTTGGCGCAAATTGCCGACACCTATAACCTAGAGCGCTATTTGATTGTGGGGGGCAGCGCGGCCCGGGATACGGAAGGCCGCCAATCGCGCTTGGCCGATGCCCTGGAAGCAACGATCGGGGCGCTGTACTTGTCAGTGCGATCGCTCGATCTGGTGCGGCCTTGGTTGGATGAGCATTTTCGGACGATCGCTGACCAAGTTCGCAGCGACCCGGCCCGCCAAAACTACAAAGCCGCCTTGCAGGAATGGACACAGGGCCACTACAAAGCGCTCCCAGAATATCGAGTGCGCGAACTGAGCGCCGTCCATGGGGATGTGCAGCGGTTTGAGGCGCAGGTCTGGTTTCACGATCGCTGCCTCGGTCAAGGCCGCGGGCGATCGCGCAAGTTGGCAGAACAGGCGGCGGCCCGCGAGGCGTTTTTGTTGCTGTGCGATCGCGATGAGTTGCCGACCGACTAGGCAATCAGGCGGTCGCGATTTCAGTATGGAGGGTTGGTCGTCAAATTGCCCTAAACCCTGACGCTGCCGGTACGTGATCGTGAGGCAGCAAGGGGCTTAAGCCCCTTGTCTAGGCGGGTTGGCGCTGACAGCCGCCGGAGACCCTAGAACCAATCGTCGTCTCCGTCATTCCAGCCGTCGTTGTAGGTCGATCGCCGATCGCGCGGTTGGCTGCTGCCGTTGTTGCGGGCTTCTCGTCGATCGCTCGATCGCCCTGACCCATCCCGAGGGGCTGGCCGGCTGGGGCGATCGTTGGGGCTGCCATAGCCGCCGCCATAGCCCAAATCGTAGGGATCGCGCGGGGCGGGGCGGCTCGGTTCCCGGCGGCGATCGCCCTGGCCGTTGGGTTCGTTCCAACCCCGATCGCCTCGACCTAGACCGCCTCGGCCCAGATCACTACCTCGACCAAAATCACCCCGGCCATAGTCATTGCGGCCGTAATCATTGCGGCCGTAGTCCCGATCGAAGCGATCGCCTCCGCCCAACACCGCGTCGCGCCCATCCTGGAACGTGCGCCGGATCGAGCCAAAGAAGTTGTCATCATCTTCTTCGGCATAGCGATCGCGCACGTCCCGGTTCAGGTTGTAGATCGCGTCTTGCAAGTCGGCCTGGGTGCGATCGATTTCGATATCGTCACTGGCGGCGATCGCCTCGCGCAGGGCTTTGACGGTTTTTTCGATCGCCCGCCGATGCACCTCCACAAACTGCATCCCAAAGTCGAGGGTCGCCTCCCGCAGTTGTCGCTCGGCCTGGAAGGTGAGCGCTTCGGCCCGGTTGCGTTTGTCCACCCGATCGCGCTGTGATCGATCCTGGTCGGCAAACTGCTTGGCCTCCTCGATCGCCTTTTGCACTTCCACCTCGTTCAGGGTCGAAGCATCTTGGATAATCACGCTTTGCTCGCGGCCCGTGGTCATGTCCAGGGCCGTCACTTGCAAAATACCGTTCGCGTCGATGTCAAAGGCCACGCGCACTTGGGGCACACCGCGCGGCGCGGGCGGCAACCCCTTCAGGATAAATTTCCCGAGGGATTTGTTGTTGGCGGCCATTTCCCGCTCCCCTTGCAGGATATGGATTTCCACCTGGGTTTGGTTGTTTTCGCTGGTGGAAAACATATCCGATCGCCGCACGGGAATCGTCGTGTTGCGCGGAATCAGCTTTTTCATCACGCCGCCGGAGGTTTCCAAGCCCAAGGAGAGGGGCGTAACGTCCAGCAGCAAAATGTCTTTCACCTCGCCGCCCAGGATGCCCGCTTGGATCGCCGCGCCCACAGCCACCACCTCATCGGGGTTGACGTTTTGGCTGGGTTCCTTGCCCACGAGCGATCGCACCACGTCCTGCACAAAGGGAATCCGCGTGGAGCCGCCCACCAACACCACTTCATCAATTTGCGACGGCCGCAAGCCCGCATCCACAAAGGCCCGCTTCAGGGGGGCGCGAATTCGTTCGATCAGATCGGTGCAGAGACTTTCAAACTGCGATCGGGTTAGGCGGGTTTCCAAATGCTTGGGCCCGTCTTCCGTGGCGGTGATGAAGGGCAAATTAATTTCGGTCGCGCCCACGCCGGACAGCTCGATCTTGGCCTTTTCCGCCGCTTCCGTCAGCCGTTGCAAGGATTGGCGATCGCGCCGCAAGTCCAGCCCCTCGGTTTCTAGGAACTGCTCGGCCAGCCAATCGACAATTTTGCGATCGAAATCATTCCCACCCAACTGCGTGTCACCGCTGGTGGCCTTCACTTCAAAGACCCCATCGCCTACTTCCAGAAGGGACACATCAAACGTGCCGCCCCCGAGGTCAAACACCAACACCGTTTGGCTACGGTTGCGATCGAGACCATAGGCCAAGGCCGCCGCCGTCGGTTCATTAATAATCCGCTTCACTTCCAGCCCGGCGATCCGCCCCGCATCCCGCGTGGCCTGCCGCTGGGAATCGTTGAAATAGGCCGGAACCGTAATCACCGCGCCGGTCACGGGCTGACCCAAATAGCGCTCGGCTTCATCGGCCAGCTTCCGTAAAATCATCGCCGACAGTTCTTCTGCCGGAAAGTCGCGCTGTAACTTGGGACACACCACGCGCACGTTGCCATCGTCATTGCGCCGAATCGTGTAGGGCACGCGCTTGGAGGATGGCGATAGCTCATCGTATTTGCGGCCAATGAACCGCTTCAAACCATAAAAGGTGTTTTGCGGATTCAACACCGTTTGGCGGCGAGCCAACTGCCCCACCACCTTTTCGCCATCTTTGTTGAACCCAACGACGGATGGGGTGGTTCTCATCCCTTCGGCATTGGCAATGACGACGGGTTTCCCGCCTTCCATGACGGCCACGACGGAGTTGGTCGTACCGAGATCGATGCCAACGACTTTTCCCATTGCTTGGTTGCTTATCTCGTATGCGGCAGATGGCTAAGGGTGATCGGGAGGGCCGTTCAGCCGAGTTGAATGAATCTACCTGACCGGCTGACTGGTTTCACTGGCCAATCAACCAGCGCTTGGAGCAAGGGGCTGGAGCACCTTGTCTGACGTGGCGGGGCCAGGCTTTGAGCGGACAGATTCCACGCCCGATCGCGCATTAAGAATCTTGTCGGCTTCATTCTATCCTGTCGCTTCCCATCAACCGAACGAAACCCATCCGGGTCGGTCGATTTCGGAGTGGTGGCCCTTGGGTGGTGATTTGGTTGCCCAGAAGGACAATGAGCAAGTTGCGACTGAACAAACTGAAACTGAACAAGCTGAATGGGTGTGACGGTCGTGACAACTGCCGTGACAACTGCCGTGACAGCTACGGTGGCAAGGTCTTTAGCAATGGTTTTGCTGCGGTCAGTTTGCCGATCAACTACATCGAATTAAAAGTCGAATTGGAAGTTGAATTGGAAGATCGAAGCAGCCGATCGCGATCGCCCCAAACACGAGCTATCCACAGCACCCAACCTAGACGTAACGGTTACGCCCGGGTTTTGGGCTGTATTGGGTTAGCGGCCCGGGTTATCCTTTGACCGATCGCCCTAAAAATTTGCGGAATTTGCGGAATTTATGGATTGGCAAAAACGGCTCACCTCGATCGCCCGATTGTTCCGACAGCCCAAAATGGCGGCATTGCTGTTGATGGGGTTTGGGTCGGGCTTGCCGTTCTTGCTCACCAGCCGCACCCTGCAAGCTTGGATGACCGATGAGGGGGTGAATTTGGAGGCGATCGGGGCCTTTAGCTTGGTGGGGCTGCCCTATTCGCTGAAGTTTTTGTGGTCGCCGCTGCTCGATCGGTTTGTGCCACCGTTTTGGGGTCGGCGGCGGGGCTGGTTGGCCGTCACCCAAGGGGCGATCGCCCTGGCCCTGTTGGGGTTGGCAGCCCAAAATCCTCAACAAAATTTACAAGGTTTGGCGATCGCCGCCTTAATCGTGGCGTTCCTGAGTGCCACCCAAGACATTGCCGCCGATGCCTATCGATCGGACGTGTTGGAACCCCTAGAAATGGGAGCCGGAGCCGCCGTGTTTGTGTTGGGCTACCGGGTGGCAGTGCTGATTACGGGTGGCGCGGTGCTGATTTGGGCAGATCAACTGTCTTGGCCAGTGGCCTATGGCTTGCTGGCGGGGCTAATGGCGGCCTGCGTGTTGTTCACCTGGTTTGCGCCGGAACCGACGGCGGAAGTGCGGCCGCCGGCCAGCCTGCGGGATGCGGTGTGGTTGCCCTTGCGAGATTTTATCGATCGCTACCAACTGGGTCGCAGCTTGGCGATTTTGGCGTTTATTGTGCTCTACCGGCTGGGTGATGCCTTGGTGAACAATATGGCCCTGCCCTTTTTGCTGAAAACGGGGTTCTCCAAAGCGGAGGTGGGGGCGGTGCAGGGCGTGATGGGTTTGATCGCCACGATCGTGGGGGCCTTAACCGGCGGGGCACTGCTCAGTCAGTTGGGGATCGCCCGATCGCTCTGGGTGTTTGGCGGCTTGCAAGCGCTCAGTAACTTGTCCTACCTGGCCTTGGCGCTAATTGGCAAAAACACAGCAGCGATGATCCTGGCAATCAATGTGGAAAATTTCTGCGGCGGCTTAGGCACAGCGGGTTTTACGGCGTTTTTGATGAGCCTTTGCAATGTGCGGTTTTCGGCAACCCAATATGCGCTGCTGTCGAGTCTGATGGCGGTCAGTCGTGATGTGTTGGTTGCGCCGGCTGGGTTGATTGCCCAAGAAACCGGCTGGCCGGGATTTTTTCTGCTGACGATCGCGGCGGCCATCCCTGGGTTAGCCCTGTTACCTGGGTTTGCGCCTTGGAATCGACCCGATGCGGATTTTCGATCGCGCCTCTAGGGGCGATCAGCCAATTGCCCATCACCCCAACGCCACCGTTGTCGAATCATTGTTGAACCGTTGTCGAATCGTAGAGTCAAACCGTGGGGCCGAAAGGGGCCGAGGGGGTGTTGTCAAATCGCCTGCAACCCTGATCCACTGCTGTCGAATCGTGGGGCAGCAAGGAGGGGCTTAAGCCCCTTGTTACGACCATTGGGGTACAGAAAATCAACCGTTTCAGCATCCCTACTGGCAATGACGACAGCCCCTAAGCCCCTTGTCTACGGCGATTGGCACGGGAAAATTAACTGATTGATCCCAACTCCAACCCAGGAATAGCCCCTACGATTCACCCGGCTGCCTAGCGGGTTCCAGGGGTAGGGGCACGGGTTCAAAATATTTCACGAATTCCAGTAAATTGCGGCCATCGGGCTGGGGATCGTAGCTGAGGCGATCGGCCACCCGATCGAGAATTTGCAGCCCGCGCCCCCCGCCCGACAATTGTTCGATCGCGCCTTCGAGGGGGTCCGGTTGGGCAGCGGCGCGCCGTTGCACCGCCGCACAGAGGTCAAAGGGGTCGCCATAGTCCCACAGCCGCAGCGTCAAGGACGTGGCCGTTAGCTCGGCCTCTAGCTCGATCGGGGTGCTCACGGGGCGATCGACATGGGCATGACGCACCGCATTGGTAAAAATCTCCGCCAACACCGACAGGCACTGAATCCACACCACTCGTGGGACTTGGGGCCGATCGAGCGTGTCAAACCAGTTCAAAACGCGATCGAGCGCGCCCAGATCGCTAGTAATGCGAAGTTGAATCGTTTGGTTTACGCTGGGATTCAAAGCATCAAACCTCTGCGGCATGCTAAATCAAAGCAGAGATAATCAGAGCAGAACGCTTGGGAGCATGGTGTTATAAAGTCGGTCAGCTCTCGGCCGATCGCCCCGCTAGCATCCCGTAAACTAACCGCCTCCATTGGAACGCGATCGCTCTTCCGAGAGGAGATGATTGACCCTACCCAGGCTAGCCTGCTTCGGGCGATGGCTCAACCCTTGTCTTTGCCCAGCTTGTCTGACCCCTTGCTTCGATCGGCTCCCTGTCTCCACTGAACCTATGTTCCGCTTGCTAATTGTTGATGACGATCCGACCATTCGCCGTTTGTTAGAGCGCACCCTCACAAAACAGGGCTATGAGGTTGTCATGGCCGAGGATGGAGCAGCGGGTCTGGAGCTGGCATTGGCTCAACAGCCAGCATTAATTATTTGTGACTGGATGATGCCCAGGATGGATGGCATCGAAGTTTGTCGGCGGGTGAAGGCCGAAGCCAGCCTGTCATCCACCTTTTTCATTTTGCTCACCTCTTTGGGGTCTGTGGACGATCGCGTGCGGGGACTGGACGCAGGGGCCGACGACTTCCTCTCCAAGCCGATCGAAATGACGGAGCTAAAAGCCCGGGTGCGGGCTGGGTTGCGGCTCCATCAGCTCAACCAAGACCTCAAAGAACAAAAGCGACTGCTCGAAGAGGAAATGGCCGAAGCCGCCGACTATGTGAAAACCCTTCTGCCGCCACCCATGAAGGGGACCGTCGAAATTTCCGCTAAGTTTGAGCCATCGAGCCGGTTAGGAGGCGATTGTTTCGACTTCTATTGGTTGGATGACGATCGCCTAGTGGTCTATCTGGTCGATGCTGCTGGCCATGGCCTAAAAGCGGCTTTACCTTCGCTATCGGTGCTGAATCTGTTGCGATCGCGATCGCTCCCGATCCAAGACTACGGCAGCCCCAGCGAAGTCTTGCGGGCCCTCAATGGCACGTTTCAAATGAACGATCGCAACGACAAATACTTCACCGCCTGGTATGGCGTTTACAACCGCCGCACTCGCACCTTGAGCTATGCCAGCGCCGGCCATCCGCCGGCCTTGTTGCTGTCGCCCAGTGGGGAATCGTTGCCCACGGCCCAGCGACTGCGGACGGTTGGCCTACCCGTTGGTATGTTCTCGGAAGCCAAATATAGCGAAGCCTTTTGCCCGATTCCGCCCAACAGCCACCTCTACATCTTCAGCGACGGCATCTACGAGCTAGGGATGCCCGATGGGACGGTGTGGGGGCTTGATCCCTTTGTGGAAGTGCTGCGGGAATGTTGGGCCCAGCCCGATCGGGCCGAGGTTGATTCAGTTGTGGCCCGGGTGCAAGATTTCAACAGCGGCCGCAGCTACTTTGAAGATGATCTCTCGCTGTTGCGCCTCAGCTTTAGCTAACGTTCGGCTGGTTTGCACCAGTGCAGGGAAACCAGTCCAGGGAAACCAGTCCAGGGAAACCAGTGCAATTGAACTAGTCCAGTTGATCGGGTTAATTCGGATCGAGCCTGTAGGGTGGGCAATGCCCACCGCCTAACAGCTTCATGGCATCTGCGATCTGTGCGATCAGACGGATCAATCATTTGAGGTAAAGGCTGTAATTCGGATCGGGTCAATTTGGGTCTGGAGCGCAGACGGCCAAAAGACCTGGTAGCACCGTCAAGACCCGATCGCCCAGCGTCAGTTATTGCCCCATTTCAGGATTGTTATCACCTGGCCGGGGCGATCGCGCAATTTGTACGCGCACCAACGCCTAAAATGAGTAACCGAACGCAGGCAGCATCCCGCTGCAACGCAGAAATGGCAATTGTTTCAAGCGCTCAACGGATTTAATTCCCTATGGACTTCTCAACCGTTGCCTCACAGCTCAACGCTTGGGCAATCCTGCCAGAAGGCATCGTGATTGTGACCCTCCTGGCAGTCTTGTTAATCGATCTCGTGTCCGGGCGGGCCGCATCCCGCTGGACTCCTTACGTGGCCGTGGCTGGACTCCTGGGGGCCGTCGCAACCCTCTGGCTCCAGTGGAACCCGGAAAACCCGGTTTCCTTCTTCGGTGGCTTCAGCAACGACACCCTAAGCAGCGCGTTTCGGGGAATTGTTGCCCTTTCGTCGGCGATCACGATCCTGATGTCGATCGCCTACGTGGCAGCCACCGGCACGGCCTTGGGCGAATTCATCGTCATTTTGCTTACGGCAACGGTTGGCGGGATGTTCCTGTCGGGCGCTGACGAGTTGGTGATGATCTTCGTAGCGCTGGAAACGCTCAGTATCGCGTCCTATCTGTTGACGGGCTACATGAAGCGCGACCCGCGATCGAACGAAGCCGCCCTCAAATATTTGTTGATTGGCGCATCGAGTTCGGCGATTTTCCTGTATGGGGCTTCGCTGCTCTACGGTCTCTCGGGCGGTCACACCCGCTTGGGCGACATCGCCACCGGCCTGGCCAGCAACCCCACCGTGCCCCAAATTGGCATCGTGGTGGCCCTAGTATTTGCGATCGCCGGGATCGCCTTCAAAATCTCCGCCGTCCCCTTCCACCAATGGACACCCGACGTGTACGAAGGGTCGCCCACGCCGGTGGTGGCCTTCCTGTCGGTGGGTTCCAAGGCGGCTGGGTTTGCCCTGGCGATTCGCCTGTTGGTGACGGCCTTCCCGCTGGTGTCGGAGCAATGGCACTTTGTGTTCACGGCCCTGGCGATTTTGAGTATGGTGCTGGGCAACGTGGTGGCCTTGGCCCAAACCAGCATGAAACGGATGCTGGCTTACTCCTCGATCGGGCAGGCCGGTTTCGTGACGATCGGGCTGTTGGCCAACACGGCCGACGGCTACGCCAGCATGGTGTTTTACCTGTTGGTTTATCTGTTCATGAACCTGGGCGGTTTCGCCTGTGTGATTCTGTTCTCGTTGCGGACGGGCACTGACGAGATCAGCGAATACTCGGGTCTCTACCAAAAAGATCCGCTGCTGACTCTGGGCTTGAGCCTGTCGCTGTTGTCCTTGGGTGGGATTCCGCCCCTGGCGGGCTTCTTTGGCAAAATCTACCTGTTCTGGGTGGGCTGGCAAGCAGGTCTCTACACCCTGGTGCTGCTGGGCTTGGTCACCAGTGTGGTGTCGATTTACTACTACATCCGCGTGGTCAAGATGATGGTAGTGAAGGAGCCGCAGGAAATGTCGGACTCCGTGAAGAACTACCCGGCCATTAGTTGGTCGCTGCCGGGGATGCGCCCGTTGCAGGTGGGTTTGGTGGTGTCGGTGGTGGCCACGTCGCTGGCGGGGATTTTGTCGAATCCGCTGTTTGCGATCGCCAATGATGCGGTGGCCCAGTCACCGATGTTGCAGGCTTCCTTGAAGCTGCCAGCGGCCACGGCCAAGGCTCCGGCGACGGGCGATCGGGCGGTGTCTCTTGCGCCGACGCTGAACCCTTAACCGGGTTTCATTCAGCGTTTATCCAAAGAGGGTGGGCGATCGTCCACCCTCTTTTTTTTGGGTCTTTTTGGGTGATTTGCCCCTAAGGCTGGTCGTCAAATCGCCCAAAACCCTGACTCCACCGTGACGAGATCGTGAGGGGCAAGGGGCTTAAGCCCCTTGTTACGACGATTGGAGCAGGGCAAATCAACTGGTTCAGCTTAATCCCAGGAAACGACGACACCCCCCTAAAACACGAAATCAAGGCCAGTTACCTTCCAGCACTGACCGCGATAGGCAACCCAGATGGTTTTGAGAAATTCTCGGAAATAAAACCGGCGTTCGGCTTCCGATAAATCTTGCCAAAATTCAGGGATCGAAACCGATCGGGCGATCGCATCTAAATTGGCCGGCGGCAACTGCGAAATCTGTTCTTGAATCGCCCCCATTTCGGCCCGTAATTGGTGGGCCCGCAACTGGGCCGATTGGGGGTCAAAAATACCCTCTGCTTCCAAGTCAGGAATGCGGTTGAGGATGTCATTTTTGCGATCCATAGTTTGTTGCAATTGCCCTTTAATGGCGCTGACATCGGGCAGTTGAGTGCGATCGACCCGATCGGGTAGTTCTCGACAAATTTGGGCGATCGCCTGTTGCAAAATCTGGTCGTAGTTGGCTAGGGGACATTTCTCAGCACAGCCCACAGCTAACTGACAGTTGAGCGGCCGCAAATAGAGATAGCCCGGTGCGGATGAGCGACGAGCACGGGCGGAAGTAATCGCCAGTTTTGATTGGCAAGCCCCACAGACCGTTAGCCCCGCCAGCGATCGGGCGGCGCTGGCCGTTTTGGGGGCGAGAGATCGATTGCGGCGCAACAGGCGATCGACTTGGGCTGCTTCTTCCCGCGAGACAATCGCCGGGTGGGTGTTCAAAATTACTTCACCGGTTTTGTAGGCCAAATCACCCCGATAAACGGGATTGGTCAGCCAATGGCGACCCGTGGAAACCGAAATTTGTTTGTGATGTTTTTGGGCTAAAAATCGCACGGCTCCCCGCAAGGAACCATAGAGCAAAAAATGCTCGAAAAACTCCTTGATCATGTTGGCCGCAGCGCGATCGATTGTGTAGCGATCCTTGCCGCGTCGATAGCCAAAGGGGGCACGGCCGGGCGGGGGCAGCGCGGCCAATCGATTGCGGGCGTGCCCTTGCTGCAATCGTTTTTGGTGTTGCTGTTGAGCCAGATCTTGATAGGTATCCAGCGTGGTCAACAGGTGGCGAGGATCGACGGGGGCGGGGGGTTCCTGCGCCGATGCTTGATCCCAAATTTGCAGCATCACGTTGGCTGCGGCCAAAGTTTGCAGGTGTTGGGCGATCGCGGTTAGGGAATCGCCCAAGTCTGATAATTGCCACACAATAATCTGATCAATTTGGCCCGATCGCGCTAGTTCCAGCACCTGTGACAATGCCGATCGAGTGCCTAGATCTTCATAGAGTGGATAGGGAAGTGGTGGCAAATGCGATCGATCAGAAAACGGGGCAGAAAACGGAGCAGAAAATGGGGCGATCGTGGGATCAACAGAGCAATAGATAATGATCCGACTCGGCTCATCCACGACCATGCGATCCAATTTCAAGGGTGATGTTTCAAGGTTTAAACCGTTTGGTCGCGCCAAGCCGCCGCCTGAGCTTGCATCATCTTGAAAATGTTATAAAACCCGTTCGATCGCGAAGGAGTCAAACTGGCATTTAGCTTCGTTTGTTGAATAAAATCTGGCGACAAATCTAAAATAGCATCCGGCTCTAAACCGCTTAGACCTTCCACCAGCAATGCCACCAACCCTTTGACCAATTGCGAATCGGAATCACCGCGATAGAAGACCTTGCCCTCTTGCAAACTGGAGGCGACATAAACTTGGGAGGTGCAGCCTTGAACCTTATTTTCAGCCGCGCGATCGGCATCCTCGATCGCCGGTAGCCGCTTAGAAAACCAAATCAATTGCTCATAGCCTTGTTTGGGATTGGAAGCGCGCGCAAAACGTTGCACAATTTTGGCCAGGGATTCGGGCAAAGCGGTTGATGGCGCGGTCATAGCAAAAAAGGTTAGGAACAGTTTTAGGAACGATCGAACCAGCAATTGGGGCTGAAAGCTTGATGGTATCGCAAGTTCCCAGCATTTGAGCGACGGCTAGGCGTTGAGCTGGTGAGGTTCGATCGCCCTTGCCAGCCGGTTAATGAACCGTTTTGAGTCCCCAGCCCGGCCAACTCGTGAGGGCATCGGTCGATCGCACCCGATGCATTCCCGCCGCCGCAAAGGCTGCAAATTGTGCCTCCGCTGCCTCCGTAAAGTCCACCACACCGGGCACTACCACCGGGGACATACAATCCTCCAGCAAGTAAACCCGCTGGGCCAGGGCTGGATTCACCGTCTGAATTTCACTCAGCAAATCGCTAATCGTCCAGGCAACGCAGTGACTTTTGGCCTGACCAGCGATCGCGATCGCATCAAACGCTAGTAGAGACTGAATGAGCGATCGATTAGGCTCCGCGATCGGTTGTTGATGTTGATCATTGAGCACTTCCGGTCGCAAAACCGAGTAATTTTCCGTGAGGGGATGATAGCCCTTGATCTCAAACCGGGTGGGCACTTGCCGGGCCATAGCATGGAAAAAACAGGCCGCTTCCACGGCTGAAACAAGCGCATGACCGATGCCGCCCAACATGGAATGGAAAGGCCAAATCGTCAAGGGATATTTATTGAGATCCTGTAGGACTTTGGTGTAGTGATTTCCATAGGCCATGAGATCAAGCTGTTGAGATTGGGGCAGCCGATCAACTATGGCTGGCATGGCTGGATTGATGCGCCACTGACCCGATCGCACCGATTCCCAATCAATCATGGTCATCGGAGCCGGATGCTTGCCCTGCTCATCTACCCAAAAAACGGGATGGAAAATCTGAAATGCTTGATGTGTATCGAGCGTTGGAATAATGGTGCTAATTGATCCTAAATTACGATAAATAAACTCGCACAGGCGACGATTATCTTGCACCGCTCCATCGCCCGATCGCCCGGCCACAAACAACTCAAAATCCGGGATACAAAATGTATTTTGCGCGTCAATGATTAACAGCGCCAAGGTGGGATGATCGACAGTGCGATCATCACGCACTGATGGTAATTGGTGTTGCTGCAACCAAGCTTGGGCCGTTGCTGCCAATTCACCATAGGGAACCCGCCAAACATCCCCAACCCGGTGGGGATCAAAATGCGCAGGGATCGGTAATTCAGGGTGCATGGGACGGATCTCCGTCAAAACTTAGGTGGTCAGTTAGTTGGTCGATGGGGTTGATCAATAGCTATGGAACGTTGTTTGAGTTATGGAACTTTGTTTGTAGGACTCCAGTTCTGAAACCGATAGTCAGCAACCACCTTGATTCAGCAACCACCTTGATCAAGATCCGTCACTGACCGCGATTTCCGTCACCTATGCGATCTCCTTTTAAGGGCAACAATATTTTGGGCACGATCACTAGCGACTTCTGGAGTGGTCATCGGTGGTCACAGGCGGATCATCTCTTCCACCCAAGAGAGCGGGAAATGCCCAAGCTGTCCCTAAGTTAGCCTCAAAGTCCGGCAGCGATCTGGGTTGTCCCTGGGAATGCCAGTTGACAGTGAGCTGGTGACAGGTTTTGGGGCGCTTGGGTTGGGAGTGGATCTGTTGGAACTCGGATCGGATTCCATCTCGACGATCGCAGCCTGATCTGTCTGATCTGTCTGATCCGTCTAATCTGCCTGATCCGTTTTGCAAGGTTGACTGCTTCTTGCGGAAATCGCGTCAGTGGGTCTGAAGAAAGAAGCGAACTGATCGTGCCTGATTGGTTGCATCACTGCCTGCTACTCCCCATCGCCGACTTAACCATGTCTCATCTCAACTGCCTGCGATCGCTCAATCGGGCTGATGCTGACCCAGAGGACGTTACCCAAGGAGTCATGTCCCCCAATTTGGCGAGTGCTTATCGCTCCTTAAAGCAATTAGCCAGCGTGGGGATTTTGCTGTGGGCGAGTGCGGCGGTGGCGGCGGTGGCTGTTCATCCACAAACCGAAAATCTGACCCGTCTCCAACAGTTGCTAGCCGATCGCCAATGGCAGGCCGCCAGCGCAGCCACTTGGGCTATGCTGGCTCCCGAGTCCCGCACGGACGACTTGCTCAAGACAGAGTGTGAGCTGTTGCTGGAGGTCGATCACCTGTGGACACAGGCCAGCGCTGGGCGCTTTGGGTTTACGGTTCAAGAGCAAGTTTGGCAGCGCCTGAGCATGACTCCTTCTGCCTCAGACCCTAATCCCGATCGCGCCGATCGGTTTCGGCAGCGGGTGGGCTGGGATCGATTTGCCCCCGATTCACCAGAGGCCCAAAACAACAAGGGCTATTTTCCAAGTGACAAACCGTTAACAACGGGGAAGACTCTGGAGTTTGGTTGCGGCGATGCGGACTGCTCAATTCCGCGCACCGAGGTGGAAGAGCAGGTTAGTGGCATTGTGGGAATGTTGCCCGCGCTCAATCGCTGTCTAAACTAAGAGGGCCGCCATTGAGTGCCACGGGTACATACATGATGTGCATTATCAATTTAGGGTCTGTGATCAATTAGGCTACAACCCTGATTCTGCCTTGCTGAGATCGTGGGGGCAAGGTGCTGGAGCATCTTGCTTCGACTATTAAGGCATGGAAAATTGATGATTTCAGACCCATTTTGGGAAATGATGACATCCCCTAGCATCTATACAAATCCCCATATCTAAACAAGTTTCCTTTGGATTCCCGCTGGATTCCCTGTGAACTTAATCCATCTCAATAGATCCGATCTATCCCAATAAATTTAACTGAGGCTTGGGAGATTTAATCGAGGCTCGGAGTCCATCGGCTGCGACAAATTGACGAAACCAGTTCTAAACGATTAGATAAGACAGAATTTGCTTAAAAAAATCTGTTTGAACCTTGTGTCTGAACCCTGCGCCCGAGCCGATCGTCCTTTATTAATGCCGCTATTGATTTGGAATGGTTCCCCGGTGTTGACCCAGCGATCTCCCGAGTGTGCTGGTTGCTTGCTTGATCGGGTCAGTCAACGTTTAAACCAACGTCTGAGTCTAAATCAACGTCTAAATCAACATCTAAACCGGCGGCTGCGGGGGTGGTTATTGGGGGGCTTGCTGCTGATGGTGGCTGGGCCTGGGAGTGGGGTGGCGATCGCCCAAACGCCATTGGTGCCCCGGCCCGATCGGTTGCCGACGGAACCAAGCTTGCCGGAAGCACTGCCTCGGCTCGATCCTCTGCTGCCGCCGCCCGATCGCGATCGGCCCGAAACGCCACCGGACAATCTGCCAGAAATCCCCGGCACAATTTCGGTCAAGGCCTTCCGCGTCACGGGCAGCACGGTGTTTTCGGCTGAAGAATTTGCCCAGCTCTTGGCTCCCTACACCAATCGTCCTCTGACCTTTGCGGAACTGTTGGCGGCTCGATCGGCCGTGACCCAACTTTATGTAGAGCAGGGCTACAGCACCTCTGGCGCATTTTTGCCGCCCCAGTCGATCGACCCCAACCACGGCGTGGTGGAAATTCGGGTGCTGGAAGGACGGCTAGAAGCGATCGAGATCCAAGGACTACGCCGACTCCGTGAGGGCTATGTGCGCAGTCGATTGGAGCGGGCTACCCAGCCCCCATTGCAGGTCGATCGGCTGTTGGATGCCCTGCAACTCTTACAGGTCGATCCCCTGATCGAAACGGTTTCGGCGGAACTCTCGGCGGGCCTTGAGCCAGGGACAAATCTTTTGCGGGTTTCCCTAACGGAGTCCGACACCCTGCACGGGGATTTGTCGGTGGATAACGGGCGATCGCCCAGCGTTGGGACAGTGCGGCGGCGAGGGATCGTCACCCAGGCTAATCTGCTGGGTTTTGGGGACAGCTTCAGCCTCGGCTACACCAACACCGAGGGCAGCGACACGATCGAAACCAACTACACCCTGCCGATCAACAGCCGCAACGGGACGATCGGGGCACGCTTCCAATGGACGGGCAGCAACATTATTGAAGATCCCTTCACCCCCCTCGACATCCAAGCCGATTCCTACCAATACGAGCTGACCTATCGCCAGCCCCTGGCCCAAAGCCCCACCGATGAAGTGGTGATGGGGCTGACTCTGTCGCATCTCGACAGCCAAACCAGTCTGTTGGGGGTGGATTTTCCCCTGTCGCCGGGGGCCGATGATGACGGGCGCACCAGCGTTACGGCCCTGCGTTGGTTTCAGGAATGGACAAGCCGTAGAGATCGAGCAGTGTTGGCCCTGCGATCGCAGCTCAGTCTAGGGTTAGATGCCCTTGGCTCAACGATTAACCGTGAATCGCCCGACAGTCAGTTTTTGTCTTGGCGAGGTCAAGCCCAGTGGGTGCGCGTGTTTGCGCCCGACACCTTGCTGTTGGTGCGGGGGGATTTGCAATGGGCCGATCGCCCCCTGTTGTCCGTGGAGCAATTTGGCTTGGGGGGCTTTGAAAGTGTGCGGGGCTATCGCCAAGATACGCTGTTGACCGATAGCGGTTTGCTGGGGTCGGCGGAGTTTCGATTGCCGCTGTTTCGCGCCCCCAAAATCAGAGGTGTGATGCAGATTGTGCCGTTTGTGGATTTTGGGATGGGCTGGAACCGAGGCGATCGCCCCGACCCCGATCCAAGCACCTTGGTGGGGGCGGGGGTCGGCCTCCGTTGGCAGCAGGGCGATCGGTTCACGGCTCGGTTGGATTATGCGATTCCGCTGGTGGAGGTCGATCGCGGCGATACCAACACCTGGCAAGAAAACGGCCTCTATTTTTCCGTGCAGTGGCGAGCGTTTTAAGCAAAATTTAAATCAAAACTTAATCCGGTTCACACTGGAATCACTGGAATCATCAGCAGTTTCAGTACTGGATTCATCTACCGCGCTGCTGCCCTCTGCTAGGGCTGCAATATCGTCTCCTGGGTCAGGGATTTGATCGGTGTCGATGGTGTCAGCGATCTCGTTGGCGCGATCGCTAGCAGGGGACTCATGGTCGGTGACGGATTCCTCGGATTCCTCGGCGACAGGTTCAGGATTAGCGATCGCCCCTTCGGTACTGTTGTCCAGCTCATGGTCAGCTTGGGCGATCGGTGCTGGTTCATGAGCCGTGGCAGGTTCGGCCGGTGGCTCATCCAAGGTGATCAAGTCTTCCTCTGCCTCCGCTTCTGTATCCGCCTCCGACTGCGTTTTCATCCCCACCTCACGACTGTCCGACTCTGCCAACGGCGACAACAGGCGGGTCAGGCGCAGGCTCGGACGCAAGAACACAGCGGGCACATTCCCCAACGGAAAAGGCTCGATCGCCTCAAAGGCCGCCGTCGGCGTGAGCAACACCCACAGGGCCGCCGCCGCGATCGCCAACAACCCACTTCCCAGCAGCGCTCCCAACCAAGCGACTAGCAATCCGAGCGATCGATTATCCAACGGGGCAATTTCCGCTGCAACCGGTGACAGGCGATCGAGCCATTGCAAGCCCCACAGCACCAACACCGTGCTGATCAGGGCGATCGCCTTGGGTTCCCAGCTAGCCCAGCGCTGCAAGATCCGCTGTTGGGTTTGATCCAAGCTATCGGCCCGCAAACTAACCAGGGCGATCGAGAAGGGATAGAACGGCCGCAACCACTGCATCGCTGCGATCGGCCCAGTACCCAACAGGCCCACCAACAGCCAATCCCAGCCCCCCGGCAACAGCGGATCGCCCGCCGCCAACCCCAGCAAACAGAGTTCCGCACAGAGGGGCAGCGCCGCCAGCCCCACCAGATGCAGCCAAAGATATGGATCGCGTTTTGGCCCCTGCACAATCAACCTCCTGTCTTCCAACCAACAAGCCACCGACAACACAGACTGACAACACAGCTTGTGGTGCGCGATCGCCGCTGCCCCTGTCCCCAAGCCGTGAGTCCCCTTCATCTTAAGCCGACCCCCATCTTAGGCCAGCGCCATCAGACCGGATCACCTGCTCTCAAGCGATCTGCAAGGCCAGTCAGGGCGGCTAGGAAACATAACTAAGAGGCATAACTAAGAGGCATAACTCGCGGGGCGATCGGTCATCAACTCGCTAAAAAAACGACGAGTCATCCGTTCGTAATGGGCACAAAGATTAGTTTGCTGTCGGGCAAAGGTCACGATCGGATGTTGGTAGGGTGGTTGAATAAAATTCCCCACATGGCCATAGACCGTGGCATCCAGAGTGGTCGGGCGATCGCCCATTAAAAAAGGCTTATCACCCAAGAAATCCGAGAGCGCCTGCAAATCCGCACTCACCATCTGGTATCGCGCCTCATCGGTCAGCCGCCCCAGCCCCTGCTGCACCATCTGACTCCGAATCGTTTGCCGAAAGGCATTAGCAAACACCGTCGCCTCCTCACTCGGCGTATGGGCAGGCAACAACCCAACCACCAAATCCTGATACTGTTGCCAGTTTTCTTCCGTCAGGTAGCGAATGGCAATGCCGCCCCAATACAGATGCTCTTTCACCAAGCGCTTAAACGCCAAGGAGATCGCCCGCTCTATGGGGCTGAGACCCGCATCCAGATCAATCCCCTCGCGATCGCGCAACATCTCAATAATCAGGCCCGTATCACCCCAGCGCTGTCCCTGGTAGTCAATAAAAGGAATTTTGCCATAGGGAGCTTGGGCAAAGGTTTCCACCGTAGCCTGTTGCGTTTTGTAGGGTAACTGAGCAATTCGGAGCCAGGTTTCCAGCTCCATACAGGCAGGACTGACGCTGGCAAGCCCCCATCGTCCAGGAGCGGTGTGGAGAATAATCATCAGGCGATCTCGGTCTTGCAGAGGGAGAGGGAGAGCTGAGGGATCTTAGGAGCCGAGGGTGGTGGCCTGATCGCCCCTGAACCCAGAACCAACCCGCCGACCCGTCAGAGTGAGTCCAGAAAACGTGAGTCCAGAAAACGTGAGTCCAGAAAAAAGGTGGGAGCGATCGCCCGATCGCCCCCACCCCATTCCTTAGTGATTGACCACCACTGCTCCTAGTCGCGGCTGGCGCAAGAGAAGCCCTGGTGAACATTCGGTATCTACATGGACAGGGTGCGACGCTTGGCCACCAGACGGTAAGCCTCGATGATGTCGCCCATTTGCCAGTCGTTGAAGCCCGAGGAATTCACGCCGCACTCATAGCCGCTGTTGACTTCCTTCGTATCTTCCTTAAACCGCTTGAGCGAATCCATCCGGCCTTGGAACACCAGCTCCTTGCCCCGACGTACCCGCAGCAAGCAGTCGCGGATCAGCTTGCCCGACTGCACGTAGCAGCCTGCCACCGTGCCACGACCCACCGGGAACACGCCCCGGATTTCCGCTTGACCCAGGGCCTCTTCCACCTCTTCGGGGTCGAGCATCCCTTCCATCGCCGCTTGGATATCGTCCAGCAGCTTGTAGATCACGCTGTATTCGCGTACATCGATGCCTGCTTCGTCGGCGGCCCGGCGTGCGCCCGGAGCCAGAGTGGTGTTGAAGCCCACCACCACGGCACTACTAGCAGCAGCCAGGTCAATATCCGTTTCGGAGATTTCACCCGGCGCGGCCAACAGCACCCGCACTTGCACTTCGTCTTGGGGCAGTTGTTGCAATGAACCCAGGATTGCTTCCAGGGAGCCTTGAACGTCGGCCTTCAACACGAGGTTGAGTTCCTTCAGCTCGCCTTCTTGGGCTTGGCCCGAAAGGGTCGTGAGGCTGACGCGGCGAGAAGCCATGGCCTGTTGCAGGCGGCTTTGGCGTTGTTGGTCGCTGCGCTGGGAAGCCAGGGCGCGAGCATCCTTCTCGCTGGCAAAGACTTCAAACTCTTCCCCAGCGGCCGGCACTTCGCCCAGACCCAACACCTCAACGGCAAAGGAGGGACTAGCGGCATCAACACGGTGGCCGCGATCGTCGATCATGGCCCGCACCTTACCCAGGGCTGGGCCTGCCAACAGCAAGTCGCCCACCCGCAGGGTACCGTTTTGCACCAACAGGGTGGCCACCGGCCCGCGAGCGCGATCGAGGTGAGCTTCAATCACAGTGCCCTTGGCGAGGCGATCGGGATTGGCTTGCAACTCTTCGACTTCTGCCACCAGCAACAGGTTTTCGAGCAGATCGTCGAGGTAGAGACCCTTGAGGGCGCTGACCGGCACCATAATCGTGTCGCCGCCCCACTCTTCGGGCACTAGGCCGCGATCGGACAGCTCTTGCTTGACACGATCAGGGTTGGCTCCTTCCTTGTCGATCTTGTTAATGGCAACCACGATCGGCACTTCAGCAGCCCGGGCGTGACTGAGGGCTTCGACCGTTTGGGGCTGTACCCCGTCGTCGGCCGCCACCACCAGAATGGCGATGTCCGTAACCCGAGCCCCCCGTGCCCGCATCGCCGTAAAGGCTTCGTGACCCGGCGTATCCAAGAACACGACCTTCTTGGGCATCCCCTCTTGCTCCACTTCCACGTGGTAAGCGCCAATGTGCTGGGTGATCCCACCTGCCTCGCCTTGAGCCACCTTGGTTTTGCGAATCGAGTCGAGCAGGGTAGTTTTCCCGTGATCGACGTGGCCCATGATCGTGACAACGGGCGGCCGGCGCTGGAGGCTTTGCATGTCGCCCGCATCCAGCATTTCCGTGACCTTGCGGGCTTCGGATTCCTTCTCGGCCGTTTCGACCAGCACCCCCATTTCCTCGGCCACCAGCTTGGCGGTAGGCACGTCGAGGGTTTGGGTAATGCTGACCGCCATGCCCTTCATAAACAGCCGCTTCACGACTTCCGTTTCGGGCACCACGAGCAGCTCGGCCAATTCCGCCACGGTCAACCCGTCGGTGAGGGTGATCATTTCCGGGCGTTCTTTCTTGACCTGTTGCTCGCGGCGTTCGCGCTGGGGTGCGCGCGAGGGGCCTTTCTTGACGACGGGTTTCGGCTGGGGGGCGGGCTTCGGCTGGCTGATGCCCTTGGGCTTGGGCGGTCGGGCGATCGACAGGCTCACCTGAGATGGTGCCGGTTGCCCATCAACGCCTTCGGCCAGGAGATCATCGTCTTCTTCAAAGTCGTCGTCTTCTTCAAACTCGACCTGATTGCGGCGCTTGTTCTTGCCGGCCTTGTCTTTGGCAATCCGAGCGCGTTCTTCCTCTTCGGCTTCCCAATCCTTGCCTTTTTTGGTGGGCCGGGCCAGGGTGGGACGGTTGAGCTTGCTTTCGTAGTCGCCAGTGCTCTCGGTGGGCCGGGTCGGTTTTTCGAGGAGTTTGGCCGTGGGCGCGCCGGGGGTAGCCCCATCGCTGCCGTCTGCACCGGCTTCGGAGGGGCGGACGGGCTTCGGACGGCGCAATTCAACAATGGTGGGTGGGCCGCCACGGTTGGGGCCACTGCCGGGGCCTTTGGCCTCGTCGCCACGGGTCGGGCGGCTCGGGCGATTCGGATTACTGGGACGACCGCCGCCGCCACCGCTGCCATCGGCGGTCTTCGGGTCGGGTTTGACGGGGCGAGACGGTGGGCCCACCAGCTCAGGTTTCTTTATGGGGCGCGGTGTGGCGGAATTGGCCGCACTGGCGGGGGTGCTGCTGGTTGCGGCGGGCCGTAGCGGGGCTCCTTTGAGTTCAGCTTTGGGTTCGAGCCGCTTTTCACGAGGTGCAGCGGGTTCGCTTAAGCGCCGATCGCCGGGGCTGTCTGCTTTGCTGCGTGCCGGGGGGCGATCGCCGCTGCTACCGCTGCCATCGCTGGGGCTGTCGGAAGGAACACTAACGGCTGCGGCTGGAGCGGGAGCTGCATTGTCCGAACGCTTGGGCGAGATCAATTTTGGGGGAGCCGGACGATTGGACGGCGGCGTGGGTTCGGCGGCAGTCGTTTCGGTATTGGTGGGGCGCAATTTGGGCTTACGGATTTCGAGAATTTGCTGCTTTTTCGGCATAGCAGGGGCGCGATCGAGGGCTTCAGAAGGGGAATCGGATGAGGAAGCGTCAGGATGAGTCGGAGGAGCTGAATTCACCGCTGAATCTGAGGAGAGAGGGGCGCTGGAGGGCACAGGTCGGTTCGCAAAATGCTGAGGGGCCGCGCTGCGAATTTGGGCGGCCTCGGGTTCGGTGATGGTGCTGCTGTGGCTTTTGAAGGGAATGTTTAGTTGCTCGCAGATTGTTAAAATCTCGCGATTTTCCAGGTGTAGTTCTCTCGCTAAATCGTAAATTCTCACGCGGCCTGTACTCATCCAGTTTCCTCGAATCCTATTGCGTCACGACATCATAGCCCACCGTCATTTGAAACATTTCGATCGAGCCGTCTTGTCCATTATGACTCGCGATGGGGGCGGTTCGATCCGGTGGTGTTGGGATTTCCCTGGGAATCGGTGGGTGGGGCAATCCGTTGCCATAACTGCGCGTAAACCGAGTCAGATACGGCAATTTTGAGCGATCGACCGATGCGATCCTTGCGTTGAGCGGCCCGTAAGCAATCGGTGCAGGGGCAAAGGTAAGCTGAGCGCCCCATACCGTGATTGAGTTGGACTTGTCCAGAGTTGGCGAGTCGCACAATCCGCCAAAACTCTGAACGATGGGCCGTGCGCCGACAAATCAGACAGCGACGATAGTTAGGCGGCAAGCGGGCTTAGTCCTCCTCCTGGTCAAGATCAGAATCGGCTTCGATCGGTTCCGCAAGGGGCGACTCATCGGCTTCATCTTCCTCATTGATGGCTGAGGGAGGCTCGTCGTCGTCCTCATCGGCTGCGATCGCCTCGTCGGTGGTGTCCGTCTCGTCGTCGGCTGCGGCCGTCGCATGATCGTAATCATCTGCAAACGACTCCTGATCAACCTGATCAACTTCATTGGCATTGGCATCAATGTCGATGTCATCGTTCATGTCGTCAATGTCGTCGCCCTCGAACTCACTGGCTTCGGCAGCTAGGGCAGCAGCTTGGGCCAAGGACTCAGCGCGATCGGCTAAGTAAGCCGACATATCCTCATCCTCACGATCACGATCGTATTTCGCCACATCGCGAATGTCGATCTTCCAGCCGGTTAGACGGGCTGCCAAGCGCACATTTTGGCCTTCCTTGCCGATCGCCAAGCTCAATTGATCTTCACCCACCAGCACATGGGCTTGGCGTTCTTCCGGGTTCATCAGCCGCACTTCCACAACCCGCGCCGGACTCAGAGCATTGGCAATGTAGGTAGCTGGGTCGGGCGACCAGCGAATCACATCGATTTTTTCGCCGCGCAGTTCGTTCACCACCACCTGAATCCGCGATCCCCGCGCCCCAATGCAAGCCCCCACGGGATCTACATCACGTTCCACCGTATCTACGGCAATTTTGGTGCGTGGGCCCACGTGACGCGACGGCGGATTGGCTTCCCGGGCCACGGCCACGATCCGTACGATGTCGTCTTCAATCTCCGGCACTTCGTTGGCAAACAGGTACACGACCAAGCCTGCATCAGCCCGCGACACCAGCAGTTGCGGCCCGCGCTGGGAGCCTTCACACACCTTCTTCAGGTAGACCTTGAGCGGGCCGTTTGCTCGGTAGGTGTCGTTGGGGAGTTGCTCGCGCTTGGGCAACTCGGCTTCCACTTCTGGCTGGCTGTAGCCGCTGGTGACGGCCACGATCACCGATTGGCGCTCGAAACGCAGGATCCGCCCTTGGAGCACGGTGCTTTCCAGCTCTTGGAATTCTTCTTGGATCAGCTTGCGTTGTTGATCTCGGAGCTTTTGGGCCAAGACCTGTTTGGTTTGGATGGCGGCCATCCGCCCAAAGTCGTCGCGATCGGGCGTGACATCCAAAATCACCGTGTCGCCTAGTTGGGCTTCGGCGGCCACTTCCTGCACGTCGATCAGGGCAATTTCGTGGTCGGGGCTGTCAACCTCTTCAACGATGCTCTTGGTGGCGAGAACGCGGAAGCCTTCTTCGTCGGTGTCAAGCTCGACTTCAAAGTTATCGAAGTAGGTTTCATCGAAAATATTGCGACCGTCGAGGCTCTGGGTGCGGCGATAGCGCTCGTAGCCCTTAAGCAAAGCTTCGCGCAGGGCCGCTTCGACGGCGGTTTTGGGGAGGTTACGTTCGCGGCTGATGCCGTCGATCATGCCTTGCAGACCGGTGAGGCGAACCATGGACATGAGAGGGCGCTCCTGAGTGGTGAAGGGTAAAGGGGGTGGGGGGTGACGATTCGGGGCGATCGGTCGTCCCTAGGGTCTGGATGCGAGGGCTGGGGTGGCTGGATGATCGGGTGGGCGATCGACTAGGCAACTCAACCGAGCGAGTGGAGCAGATCCCCTGGCGATTACGGTTCTGGGGCTGGGCAATGAGGACTATGTGATCGTCGATCGCCGCAGTGTGGCCGCTATTCTTGCAGGCTGTCGGCTAGGCGAACTTGGGCTACAAGGTCGCGGGGAATGGCGATCGCCCGACCTTTTTGATTGATGCGCACGGTGGTGTCGTCGCGACCGATCAGGCTACCAGTCCAGAGGGTCTTGCCCTTGTGTGGCTCTCGGGTGGTGACGCTGACTTCAAACCCCTTGAAGGAGGTAAATTCCCGATCGGTTTCCAAAAATTCCGACAAGCCAGGGCTGGAAACTTCCAGCACGTAGGCTCCGGGCAGCACGTCTGCTTCGTCGAGAACGGGTTCGAGGGCGCGGCTCACTCGCTCGCAATCATCCAGGCTGGTATCACCACTGGGATTGCGCAGCTCAAGCCGCAGGACGGGGGGACTTTCGTTGGTGTGGAACGTTGCCCCCACCAGCGCTAACCCCAAATCGGTTGCGATCGGGGTGGCGAGTTCCAGAATGCGAGGAATTGCGGGATGGGCCATGAAACCAGACTGTAAAACGATCGAGCAAGCACCGACGCAGCGATCGGTCTCGGTGGGCAACGGTGCATTCCACAAAACGCGCCACAACCGGGCGGTTGACCACCCAATGGTTAACGGCTTGCTGTGCGGCAGCTCGTGGCTTGGATGAGAGGGGAGCGATCGCACCTAGCGCCGGCCATAATTTCAGAGCGTGCCCGCGATCGGGCCATAAAAAAAGCCGGTTCACTGGTACCGACTCACAACGCTCCAATTGGCCTTGCCCTTGCACGCGGGGCGAAGGTGTCCTCCAGAGTTCCGAAATGCTAACGAAAGTCTGTTGGGGGTGGGTTCAACTGGGGATCGCCACAGCGCTGACGTGGGTGCATGCGCTGGACGTTAAGCCTGATTGTTCCCAAGCGTTTCCGGTTGCCCGGCAGTGCTGGCTCGCCAAGGCGGCTGACACTGGGTTGTATCGCCGTCCTAGTCTATCGCAATGGGGCGATCGCGCCAACTGCTGCTCATTGGACAACCCATTGGGCAACCCATTAGACCTCTTGCATCAATCAAAACCCTCACCCTAAATCCCTCGCCCGACTTGGGAGAGGGACTTGACCACTAACAATGAAATCGCCGTCACTCCCTATTTCTGGCTCCCCTTCGCTCTCTTTAGGAGCAGGGGTTGGGGGATGAGGGCTGTTAGCTAATTCGCGCAAGAAGTCTATTGAATGACCCATTGGACAGCCAGATGGTTATAGGTCATGGGTTGCGATTACCCGATCGGCCGCGTGCTGGCCCGATTGATAGGCCCCATGGACGGTGGCTGCATACCGGCGAGAGGTGGCTTCGCCCGCAAAAAAGAGCCGATCGCCCACCGGTTTAGCTAGTTGGCTGCGATCGGCTGGAGTTGCCCCCACCCGCAGAAAGGAATAGGAGCCGCCCGCAAAGGGATCGCGCCCCCAGCGGGTCACCCAAGCGGCCGTGGGGTCTGGCACTGTCTTGCCAAACATCCGCCGGAGCACCGCCAGCGCCTCGGCCACCGTTTGGTCATCGCTAGCTGCTTCTAGCGCCAAACCCGATCGCCCGGCGTTGAACCCCAACAAAATCGGCCGTTGGATAGCACGCTGCATATTCACCCACTCGCTCCATTGACCAGGCTGCTGGGCGGCATAGCCGATCCAGTCGGGATCGGAGGGCCAGAAGGCGCGGGGAAATTCCAGATAGGTTTTGTTGAGGATGCCCATTCCAAGGCGGCTGATGGCGGTTTGGTGGGGTTGGGGCAGCGGGGGCGAAAAGGTGACGCGGCCCGATTGAAGTACGCCGATCGGGAGGGTGACGATCGCCGCGATGCCGGCCCATTCCTGGCGATCGGTGATGACCTGCACGCCGCGATCGCCATACTCAATCCGCTGCACCACTTGATTCAGGTGCAGTTCCAGCCCTGTGGACAACCGGCGGGCGATCGAGTCGTAGCCGCTGGGAAACAGCACATCGTTGCCCTCAAAACCGCCACCCATGTCCCAGGTGTTGCCAGATAAATCCGCCATTGCCCCGCCATACTCATGCTCGATCGCCCCCTTGAGCAAGTTCTAGACAATCCGCTGATCTGAGCTATCTAGTTTGGCCTGTTCAACAAGGCTTTGGAGGTCATCGAGCAGGGGGCGATCGGCTTTGCGGCCTTTGCGTAACTGGTTTTGTTGCGCCAATAACCGCTCCATGACCCCTTCTAGGCGATCGACTTGCGGATCGCTGACCGATCGGCCATCCCAGTCATAGAGCCGCGAGTTGTCCAAGTCGGTGGTGACGGTGGGGATTTGCCATTGCTGGGCCAAGGCGGCGATCGGGTTGTCCTGCACCCCGTGAATCCAACTGGCTCCCAAGTCCAGGGCCATGCCTTTCAGGTCGGGTGGCCGCAGGGACCAGAGCCGTCCACCCACGCGATCGCGCCCTTCCAGCACCACCACCTCCCATCCCTGGAGGCGCAGTTGGCGGGCGGCGGCCAACCCGGCAATCCCGGCCCCAATCACCACCACCCTTTGGGATGCACGGGTTTGGGTTGGGGTGGGTTGGTTGGGAGAACGGCTCGCAGACATGGGTTGGGAACGGGATGCATCAAGCGCCAGCCAAGCGTGCTGACCACAACCCCACAGGCCCGCGCCACCCAGACCACTCAGCATGAATCGTAGAAATTGATGGCGTTTCAAGGCTTGATCAGGATTTAAGGGCTGGAGGAGGCGTGATCGCAACCGACGGCTTCCGCAATCGAGCTGAAGCCCCGGGCCGTGAGGCGATCGCCCAAACCACGGGCGATGCGTTGGGGTAACCAAGGGCCTTCATAGACAAAACCGGTGTATACCTGCACCAAGCTGGCCCCCGCCGCGATTTTTTCCCAAGCATCGTCGGCGCTGAAAATGCCCCCCACACCAACGATCGGCAGCTTTCCTTGGGTTTGGCGGTAGATGTGGCGAATGATTTCGGTTGATCGCGCGCGCACCGGTTTGCCGCTGATGCCGCCGGCCTCGTTGGCCACGGGGTTGCCGGTTTGGGCGAGCGTTTGGGTTTGCAGCCCGTCGCGGCGGATGGTGGTGTTGGTGGCGATCAGTCCAGCCAGTTGGTAGCGCTGGGCTAGCTCGATCGCGTCGTCGATCGCCTTCCATTCCAGGTCGGGTGCGATTTTCACCAACAGGGGCTTTGCGCCTTGGTTCTCCTGTTGCAGCCGATCGAGAATTTCGCTGAGGCGATCGGCATCCTGGAGCGATCGCAATCCCGGCGTGTTGGGCGACGACACGTTCACCACAAAGTAGTCAGCCCAAGGCTTGAGTAACCGGAAGCTGCCCAAATAATCTTCGGCCGCATCGTCCAGTTCTGTGATTTTGGATTTACCCAAGTTGGCCCCGATCGGTACGCCCAATTGCTCGGTCTCGGACTGGCGGGCCGCTTGGAGGCGATCGGCCAGGGCTTTGGCTCCACGATTGTTAAAGCCCATCCGATTCAGCACCGCCTCGTCGGGAATCAACCGAAACAGGCGTGGCTGAGGATTGCCCGGTTGTGGGTGCAGGGTGACAGTTCCTAGCTCGGCAAACCCAAAACCCAAGACCTCCCAAGCCCTGGCCGCAACGCCATCCTTATCAAACCCGGCCGCCAACCCGATCGGATTGGCGAACGTCAGCCCCCACAGGGTTTGGCTGAAGCGGGGATCATCGGCGGCAAACCACTGGCGCAGGTTGCTCAGAATCGATCGCCCGGGGGCCGTGCGCCGCAGCCGACCCACAGCTTGCAACAGGCCCATCGCTTGCTGGTGGGCCCGCTCCGGCTCGGGAGCGATCGACGAAAACAGGAGCGGTCGAATCAGCCGATATGCATCCATGGGCAGCTTGTTCGTTTACCAGCCAACAGCAAAGCAGACGGCTCCTCGATCGCGCAAGTCTAGGGAGCCATCGATCGCGACAGGGCAACGCGATCAACCTCGCGATTCAAATGGCGCAAAAACTCTTCTTTGCCTTCAAAGCGATCGAGCCGAAAAATGGGCTGACCATTCTGAAACAAAATCACCGTTGGCAGCATGGTCAGTCGGTAGTGCGTGGCTAATTTGAGGTTGCTATCGGCATTCACGCTCACCACTTTGACGGCATCTCCCCAGTCCGATCGTAGCTTATTGAGTAGGGGATCGATTAAGTAACACAATCCGCACCAAGGAGCCCAGAAATTAACTAAAACCAAGCCTGGTGTATTCAGCACTTCATGGGTAAAGTTCAAATCACTGACGGTATGTAACATCATTGTCTGGAATTGATTTGGAATTAATGGGGAAATGGTTTGGAAAAATTTGAAAGCTACCCGAATGATTCCAGAAAACTTTCTGAAAGATGTGAGTTTGAAAAAATGAGAAAGTCAGGTTTGAAAAAATGACCAGTCGAAGAAATTCCGATGCTTCTGCCACAAGTCATCACATCGAGATAGTTTAGCCATCAGCCTATGACCCATCATGTGATTAACAGGTCATGTGATCAATAGATGGCGTGATTAACAGGTGGCGTGATTAACAGGTCGTCAGTCTCGGCTGATCCTTGAGAAGGTCAAAATCGATCAAGAACCCATAGAAACCTAGATTCTAGGGGGTATCGTCGTTTCCCGGAATGAGTCTGAAATCATTGATTTTCCGTGCCTCGATTGTCGTAACAAGGGGCTTAAGCCCTTTATTGCCCGCGATCTCGGCACGGTGAAATCAGGATTTCAGACTAATTGCTGACAGGCTTTAAGGCTTGAAACCGATTGATTAGGTTGCCTCAATTACTGGCTACCAGCTTATGCTAGCAGTCAAACGAATGAGTGCTGGGTGTGCCCACCAGAATCCTATAACGAAGGCTGTTACTCCCACATAGGCAGGGCGCAGAAACTCCGAAAACTGAAGGGTTTGTCGTCCATCCAAAACAGCTCGAAACGGCATGATGGACGTTCGAGCCTTTGCTTTCAAAAACGCATCACCATAGCGCTGATGTAAGCGTCGATCGCCATGCCAGATTGCAAACAGATGATGAGCAATTAAGCCTACACAAGTCACGATCATGAAACTGGTTCCTAGCCAGAGCGCATGACCCACACACCAAATAATTTGCCCGATCGCCTGAGGGTGGCGCGTCACGCGCACAATGCCTGTTTCGTAGAGATGGACTTGGGGCTTGGCGATCGCAGCAACTTCTAACAGATTAAACGTTGCGGGGTACAAAAACAAAAAGGAAATGGCTGACAATACCCAAACTGTGGGTTGTACCCAAGTTTGGTCTTGAATCATCCACAATTGAACTCCGTCATAGCGGTGATTGAAGAAGTAAATGAGCAAGATACCGGCTGCCGGTAAGCTTGCTAGGGCAAATAGCACCCGGTAGGCCCGCGCTCCGATCGCGGCTTCTCCACGAATTCGCAGAGCGGCTAATCCGCTGTGGATGATCGCAAATCCCAACAATAATCCCACCATGACCCAATGACTGCTGGGAAACCAGTTGGGTGTGAGCCAGCTCGGCAAAAGAGCCGCCGGAGCCGCCAGGAGCGTGTCGGCACAAGTTGTCGTCCAAATCGAGGTCATAGCCACCCACAAAACATCACGCTAAACACCAAACCCGTTCAAACCCGTTCAAGCCCGTTCAAACCTGTCCATAGCAAGCCCCAATTAGGCTCAGATTAGACCCAACCCGGTGAATCATGTCCAGAGATTCAGGAATGATTTCAAATCATTGCAGAGATGACGGCGACAACTTAATTAATTGCGAAAGAATGGGGTCTCAAGATTTTCTCATAAATGTTTTTAATCAAATGGAGGGGGTCTGCTTCAGAATAATGAAGAACGCGCGATCGTGCTGCTTCGCTGAGATGCGATCCTAGATGGGGGGCTTTTGTCATTATTCGATCGCTATTGTGATCGCCCTGTGATCTGCTCTTCGGTTATCGCCTTTCGATCGCTGATGTGGAGTGGCCCCGTTGATTGCGGTTGCGTCGTTTTGTTGTTTGATCGCTGACTCGAAGATCCCCAAAATCCCGGCGCGATCGCTCCAGTCCCACTCGATGGGTTCCCACAGGCTGTGTAGTAGTGTCTATGTCCGATCTGCCATTCACGCTCGACCAACTCCGCATCCTCAAGGCGATCGCCGCCGAGGGAAGCTTTAAGCGGGCCGCTGACAGTCTCTATGTCTCGCAGCCAGCCGTGAGCTTGCAGGTGCAAAACCTAGAACGCCAACTGGATGTGCCGCTTTTTGATCGAGGCGGTCGCCGGGCCCAGTTGACCGAAGCCGGTCACATGCTCCTCAGCTATGGCGAAAAAATTCTGACCCTCTGCCAAGAAACCTGCCGTGCCATTAAAGACTTACAAAATCTGCAAGGCGGCACGTTGATCGTCGGCGCTAGCCAAACCACGGGAACCTATTTGCTGCCCCGGATGATTGGGATGTTTCACGACAAATATCCCGAGGTCGGTGTGCAACTCCACGTGCATTCCACGCGGCGTACCTCTTGGAGCGTGTCGAATGGTCAGATTGACCTAGCAATTATTGGTGGTGAGGTGCCACCCGAGTTGCAGGAGTCTCTGCAAGTGTTGCCCTATGCCCGGGATGAGTTGGCGCTGATTTTGCCGCCGCAACACCCGTTGGCCCAAACCGATCCGATCGAACGGGAAGATCTGTATGGCTTGTCCTTTATTGCCCTAGATTCCCAATCCACCATCCGCAAGGTGATTGACACGGTGCTGTCTCAGTCGGGCATCGACACGCGCCGGATGAAGGTGGATATGGAGTTGAGTTCGATCGAAGCAATCAAAAACGCGGTGCAGGCGGGGTTGGGCGCGGCGTTTGTGTCGGTGGCCTCGATCGAAAAAGAACTACAACTGGGCCATCTACACCGCAGCCAGATCGAAAACTTCCGGGTTGAGCGAATCCTCAAGGTGATTTTGAATCCCAACCGCTATCGATCGAAGGCTGCCGAAGCCTTCAGCCGCGATATCTTGCCCCACTTTTCATCCCCCGAACTCTACCCGCCTGTGGTGTCGGCGGCTGGTGCGATCGGGGTTGAAACGGTTGTTTCCCTTGACTGAGGCCTGTGGATTGAGCCTGTGGATTGAGCCTGTGGACTGAGCCTGTGGATTGAGCCTGAATCATTCAGGCGCTATTAGTTGAGGGGTGTTGTTGGGGCAGCCGTGGCTACCGGAGCAACACCCCTTAGCCCTGAGTGGGGGTCACTAAGCAGCTTTGGGCGGTGTAACGCCCATCCGAATTTCCGAGCAGAACGAGGCAAAGGTCATGCCGCTCGATCGCGTGGTTGTGCTGGAGCGGAAGCGCAAATTGTCGCTGGCAAACCAAATCCGCTCCTCGATCGCCCCGTCAGACAAGGGTAAATTGAGCCACAGAGTGCCATCAGTGCCAAAGCTGTAGGTTCCGGGCTTGAGTTGTGTGGCAGTGGTCGGCGTGGCCAACAACAGCCCCTTGCCGGTGGCATCGGGCAGGATAGCTACGAGCGTTGACGATCCCAGTTCCTTGTTGGGTGAGGCGGTGATGCCTTCCCAACGCAGCTTGAGACCAGCAGCGATCGTCCCAGCATCCACACCATACTGTTGGGCAAGGGCGATCGCCTCGGGCGCATCGGCCGCCAACAAATCCATCCACAGCTCGCCCCTGCCCAGCACGGACTTGCGATCGATCAGGTTGTGGCCCGTGCGTTGGGAGAACCACTTACCGGCGCATTTTTCTAAGAATTCTGTGATGGTGAGCATAGCGATCGAGAAGTTTAAACAAAGAATTGATGGTGGAATTTAGGGTAGATCGAAGGCGGCCGATCCGGAATGCCGGGTCAGGAATTGGCGAGAGGAACGGTGGTAGGGGCGATCGCCTAACCGCCCCATCTTGGCGCTACGGCTCTGCGGACGTAGGGCGATCGCTTTCCTCAACCCTTTCAGCGCTTTCGACACCGTTGTCAGCGCTGTCGAGTTGCTGCAAGGCATAGCGAGCCGCATCCGCCACTTGTGGGTGGCCGTCCTTTTCGAGGTACTTGAGCGCCGATCGGCTCTTGTCACAGGGCAGCTTACCCAGGGACTCGGCCAAGCGCTGCCGCACCAGCCAGTCATCTGACTGCACAAAAGTGAGCATTTTTTCAACCGCCTCCAGCGCCCCCACTTCGCCGAGGGCCGCGATCGCCGCCTGCTGGACAATCACCTCCGCGCTATCGAGTGCATCGATGAGCGTGGATCTTGCCCGCGAGTCGCCCAAGTTGCCCAGGGACACAGCCGCGCTGAACCGCACCAGCCAATCGGTGTCTTCGTAGAACAGTTGGATCAGGGGGTCGAGTGCCCGCAAGTCTTGCAAATAACCCATAGCTCCGGCTGCGTTGGCCCGCACGCTGTAGTCCGGATCCGCCAGCAACTCCATCAGCAGCCCGAAGCATTCATCGGTGGGCTTGAGACCCAAAGCAAACACAGCCATGCTACGGACTTGGATGTGATCGTCATTCAGCACCTTTTTAATCAGCGGCACGGCATCGACGGGAGCCACATCGCGCAAGGCCGTGAGGCCCAACAGCCGATCTCGCGAATTGGGGCTATCGAGTTGGTCAGCAATGCGATCGAGGTTGGGGTCGGACATGGTGGGAGGGCGGTAAAAGAGGTGCTGCCAAGCGCTTAACCATCATACCAAGGGCGATGATCTCCCTCGGTGCGATGCAAACGCGCCAATCAAGCCTATGGGCCAACCCCTAAGAGGCTGTCGGAAAAGCCAAAATTGATACTGTGCAAACCCCATCGATCGATGCAGACAAGGGGCTTGAGCGTCTTGCCCCCAAGACTATTGGGGCTTGGTCGGGGTCAAAAGATACTTTTCAGACATCCTCTGATGGAATGATTTGTAATGAGATGAATTGCAGCCCTGAACTGCGCCCCCATCTGAAAGCCATTGCTTGGTCATAAGACGCAATTGTTGTTTGGTCAATTGTTTGGTCAATTGCTTGATCAGTAATTGGGTCGGGGGTTTGGACTGACTCAAACCTTACTGTCAGTCTCGGTAATTTCGGTAATCTCAGTAATCAATGTCTAAAAAACATCAGGAATGCTGGTGTTGCCAACATTCCTGATCACGGTCAAATCAATGTCAAAACGCAGTCAAAGCCATATCCAACAAGTCAATTTCCAAGCAGGTATTTAACGGTTGGATTTGATAGTCGGGCTGCTTACTTGCCTTGGACGCGCAGCATCAAAAAGCCGCCACCCAGACCAATCAAAATCAGGACAAATGCCAGAAAAGCCGTGCTAAAAATCTCGCCGCTCATGGTGCTTCGTGTTCGGGTAGGTTGTCCCGCCATTGTATCAATCGAGGGTTCTTTGGCGACTGTCCGGGGCTGGCGAGTTGGGTCGATCTCCCGCGCCCAGTATTTTTTGAGGATGCTTGAAAGGTGTCTCTTAGCACGGGATCAGCACCGCATCGTTGTGGGGGCGAGGGACTTCAGCCCCTTATCTCGATTGATCGCTAGGGTGTGCAGAGTGTCAACAGGTGGCTGTATGTGGCTGTTTAGACATCACTGTTTAGACATTCTTGATTAGAACTGGGATTTAGGACTGGTCGCGTACCCAGAGGGCAAGGCCACCGCTGCGGCCGCGGGCCGCAATTCCCTGCTCCGTCACCCAACAAAAGGCGAAAAAGGGTAAAGACCCAACGGCTCGCACTGGAAAAGGTTGTTGGCTCAAGGCTTTGGTGGCTGGGCGATCGCCTCGGACTGGGCCCCGATAGAGGGTGCGATCGAACAGTCGAATCGACAGCTCCACAAAATCAAAAGCCAGGAGATTGCGCCGCCCCACCCAACGAGCCGGCCCCGCAAACTCCAGCACAGCGGGGCCCAAGGTCACTGAGTTGGTGATGCGGGCGATCGCGCCGTCGGCTCCCTCGGTCGGATCGGACAAAAACGAAATCTTGGCTGGAACCCATTGGGGAAAATAGAACCCGCGATCGCCGTTTCCCGCCGCTTTGGGAGCCACAAGACTCAAGCGCCAAGTGCCCACTAGACCCGCCTCTGGCCAGTCCTGGCGATCGCGGCGAGTGGCTTTCTCCACCTGCTTCAGGGCCGCGATCGCAGTTTTGGGAGCTGGACGATCGGGTCCAGCCTCCAAGCTAGACGGCGAGCGATCGCCCGCAATTTGCGCCTGAATCGCCTGAGCCGTGAGCGCCAATGTTTGTAGCGCCACCGTCCCAGGCTCGGCTCCTGTGGTCGCGTGATTGCCGATGGGGGTTTGCGCCATAGCTTTCTCTAATTTCCGTACTCATCGCTCAATAATAATTCTGTTGCCCAAGCTAATACTCCCTCGCAATTGCTCTACGCCCCACCATGCACATTCTGATCAGTAACGACGACGGGATTTTTGCCCTGGGCATTCGCGCCCTAGCCAATGCCTGCGCTGAGGCTGGTCACCAAGTCACGATCGTCTGTCCCGATCGCGAGCGATCGGCCACGGGACACGGACTCACCCTCCAAGACCCCATCCGTACCGATCTTGTCCCCAACCTATTCCACAGCAGCATCACCGCCTGGGCCTGCTCCGGCACACCCGCCGATTGCGTCAAGCTCGCCCTCGGATCGCTGCTCGATCGCCATCCCGATTGCGTCTTGTCGGGGATCAATCACGGGCCCAACCTCGGCACCGACACCCTCTACTCAGGCACCGTCTCCGCCGCCATGGAAGGCCTGCTCGAAGGCATCCCCAGCATCGCCTTCAGCCTGGCACAGTTCGGCCACCGTGACTTTAGTTCCGCTGCCCAGGTGGCCGTTCAAATGGTGGATACCCTCATGCAGTTCCCACCGGCACGCCCCATGCTGCTGAACGTCAACATTCCCCCGGTGGCCTTGTCAGACATGGCGGGCGTGCGTCTAACCAAGCTGGGCTTTCGTCGCTATCACGATTTGTTTGAAAAGCGGATTGACCCCAAAGGGCGCACCTATTACTGGCTCTCGGGCGAAGTGCTGGAAGAAGTCGATCCCGAAACCATGCCCGGTGGTCAGGCTTCCCCCCTGCTGACGGACGTTCAGGGCATTCGCCAAAACTACGTGACGCTGACCCCCCTTCATTTCAACTTGACCGATTGGGGGGATGTCGATCGCTGGCAACCCTGGGCCGAGCACCTGGCCGCAGGATGTGCTGCGATGGCCAGTGCATCAGACTCCTAGCCAGTCATCCTAGGGAGCACCTGCGAGGAATTCGCAAGGGCGATTCGGAATCCTTCAGTGGCTCTGAAGTCTTTTACCAGGGGCGTGAGAACACGCAAAAAACGCTCGAAGCAGACGGTTGGCCCTTCCGGACAATCGTCAGCAGCCTGCGAAACGAGTTATAACCAACCCTAGGCATCCCAACGCTTGCCACTGCAAGCTGTTTCGTCCGCGATCGGGATTCAGATGGCGGGGCGATCGCAACCGGATTTTCCTGCTTCGAGCACCCTAGCGATCAATCCCTAGTGATCAATCCCTAACAAACCGATGCAATGGCTGAAACCCTCAATCGTCATCTAGCCCCGAGGCTGGATGGTGTTGGTTAACCGGATGGTGTTGGTTAAGGTGTTGATCGGCGTGTTGCACCTTGACCCTGCAGCACAAAAACTTCAACCCCCAACCAACTAACCGCTAATTGTTCACAGGATGGGGGGTGCTAGTCTGTGGACGGAGATCGACCATCGCTGTTCTAATCACCACAGCGCAGCCACACCAGCCACGGGGTCTGCAAGCTGCCACGCTTGGATTGTCCTGGGATTTGGATGGGTTTAAAAGCGGGTTGCCTTCGTCGATGTCGGCTAGAATCTTGGGGGGTTCTTCCATTACCCTCGATTTTCAAGCCTATCTTGCCGGTCAATTCCTAGACTTGGGGTTTGTGCTTTGATGATCTTTCGGGAAACTTAAGGATGAGCCGCCTGATGTTGTGCGCGAGTCAATTCGCCCTTGACAATCGTGGTTGTGGCCAGCGGTAGCCATTGACGATCAAGTCACTAACAGCCCGCTGATAACGGGTCTCGGTCTGGTCTGATCGAGTTTAGTTTGATCAATTCCGACCTCAATTTCGACCCCAACATTGCCGCGATTCCATAGGCTCGATTGGTTTAGTTTTGTTGTGGATTGCGCCCTTGGGTCAAATCCGTGAGTTATCCCCCTGAGTTTGTCAGCGATCGCCTGTCAACCAGCCCGTGCAATGGTGCGATCTTGCCGATAGACCGATCGTGATCGAAGGTGGAATCCAGTAGCATTTCTTCGGTGGGTTTGGGTCCGCAGCCAACCAACAGGAGAAAATGCCTGGATGGTTGCTATGTTTGTCCCCAGCGATACAGCCGATCGTGTGCGGCTGTGCGAGACCGGGGAGCGTCACTTTGCACTGAAATTTGGCCTATCCGCTACCCATGTCCAGTCTGAACAGACAGTTCCAGATCCGTTTTTGGGGTGTTCGTGGCAGTATTCCCTGTCCTGGCCCAGGGACGGTTAAATACGGCGGCAACACGCCCTGCGTTGAGATGCGCGTGGGCGATCGGCGGCTGATCTTTGACGGTGGCACAGGGCTGCGGGTGCTGGGGCAGTCGATGTTGGCCGAGCCAATGCCCTTTGAAGCCCACATGTTCTTTACGCACAGCCACTGGGATCACATCCAGGGGTTCCCGTTTTTCGTGCCAGCCTTCATTCGGGGCAATCGTTTCCATCTCTACGGCGCACCTTCCCCCGATGGCGCAACGATTAAACAGCGGCTGAACGACCAGATGTTGCATCCCAACTTTCCCGTGCCGCTACAGGTGATGGGGGCGGATCTTGAGTTTTACGATCTGCAAATGGGCGAAACGGTGCAACTGGGGGATGTGCAGATTGAAAGTGCGCCGCTCAATCACCCCGGTGATGCGGTGGGCTATCGCGTGAGCTGGCAAGGTCATGCGGCGGCCTACGTGACGGATACGGAGCACTTTGCCGATCGCCTGGACGAGAATGTGTTGAACTTGGCTCACAAGGCTGATGTGCTGATTTACGATGCCACCTATACCGATGAGGAATATCATTCCCCCAAAACCAGCAAGGTGGGCTGGGGCCATTCCACTTGGCAAGAGGCGATTAAGGTAGCAGTTGCGGCAGAGGTCGGCCGTCTGGTCATTTTTCACCACGACCCCCTGCACACCGATGCGTTTTTGGACGAGGTGGGCCAGCAAGCGGCGGCGGTGTTCCCGAAGGCATTGATGGCGATGGAAGGGATGACACTGGACTTGGTAGATCTGTCCGATCAGGATGTATAACCCGGCGGGTCGTTGCTGAGCAGAAATAGGCCATGTAGGTTCATGCCTGTTGTTGATCGTCGCTACGGTTGATCGTCGCTATATTGATCGTCGCTGTATTGATCACTGAATTGTCGATCGCCCATGGATGGCTCAACCATTGATCGCTAACCGATCTGCCCATGGCTCATTGATGAGTTGATAGTAGATCGCCCATCGGTCACTGATCGATCGCGGGATCGCCACAGTTCAGATTGTGGAAAGATCCAGGTCGCAGTCCACGGGTGGGTGATCAGGGGGTAGGATTTGGTGCACTGGCGATCGCAGCCGATCGGTTCAGTTGTCGTTCGGGGAGCTTAGAAAGTTCTATTGGTCTGGGTCACATCTGCATTGGATGCGGTTCTGTCACCAACTACGGTGGCACTAGGGAATTTTGATGGTGTCCATCGGGGCCATCAGCGCGTGGTTGCTCCGATTTTGCATGAGCCGGGCGGGGATTTCCGCTCAACGGTGGTGTCGTTTTGGCCGCACCCCAAGGCGTTTTTTACGGGACGATCGCACCCGCTGCTGACCCCGATCGAGGAGAAGGCCCAAGTGCTGGGCCAGTTGGGGGTCGAGCAGTTTGTGGTGTTGCCGTTTGACCAAGCCTTGGCGGATCTGACCCCTGATGCCTTTACTGAGCAAATTTTGATTGAACGTTTGCAGGCCCGGGCGATCGCGGTGGGGGCTGATTTTCACTTTGGTAAGGGGCGATCGGGATCGGCCGAACGATTGCGGGATGTGGCGGCTAGCTTTGGCGTGCCGGTGACGATCGTGCCTTTGGTGCTGGATGTGGAAGGGCGGATCAGCAGTTCCCGCATTCGATCGGCTCTGACTGCGGGGGATTTGGTCACGGCCAATGAACTGTTGGGGCGGCCCTATGCGATCGCGGGGCGGGTGGAATCGGGGCAGCAGTTGGCTCGTACCCTGGGTTTCCCAACGGCCAACTTGGCGGTGGCTCCCGAAAAGCTGCTGCCACGCTGGGGGGTCTATGCAGTGCGATCGCAACTCGAAGACGGCACGGTGGTGGCCGGCATTGCCAATATTGGTCAGCGCCCCACGGTGGATGGCTCGGGGCGCATTGCCGTTGAAGTCCACCTCTTTGATTGGTCAGGCGATTTGTATGGGCAGGCGCTGACGATCGAACTGTTCCACTTTTTGCGGGGTGAGCAACGGTTTGGCTCCCTGACGGAGCTGCAAACCCAAATTGCGCGAGACTGTGCGATCGCCCGCGATGGGTTGCCCGCCGTCACGAGGACAACCGCTTAAGGTGGAGATTGCCGGTACAGAGTTGCTGGCTCTTGCAGGACTTTGGCCCATAATATTGGCCACCATGCCGTGGCCCGCCTCCCCGAAATCATCTTTCCGAAAACTATCCTCCCGCAAGTCATTTTCCCGAAAACCATCTCCACCAATCTCCACCAATCTCCACAAAACAGAGCAAGACGATGGGCGAATCTGCACCAACCCTAGAGCGGTATAAGCAAGAATTACAGGCCTTGCAAGACAACTTGCACCGGGCCATTGTTGGCAAGGACGACGCAATTCGACTGGTGTTGGTGGCGCTGCTGGGTGGGGGCCATGCCTTGCTTGAGGATGTGCCGGGTGTGGGCAAAACCTTGCTGGCTAAGTCCTTGGCGCGATCGATCGACGGCAAGTTTCAGCGACTGCAATGCACGCCGGATTTGTTGCCAGGGGATGTGACCGGAACGAATATTTGGAACCCTCAACAGGGGCGTTTTGAGTTTGTGCCGGGGCCGGCTTTTGGCAACGTGCTGCTGGCGGATGAAATTAACCGGGCCACGCCCCGCACTCAAGCGGCCCTGCTGGAGGTGATGGAAGAGCGACAAGTGACCCTGGATGGGATTTCGCGGCCGGTGCCGGAGCCGTTCTTTGCGATCGCGACCCAAAACCCGATCGAATATCAAGGCACGTTTCCGCTACCGGAAGCCCAAATGGATCGCTTTGCCCTGTCGTTTTCCCTGGGCTATCCCTCTGAGGAAGAAGAGTTGCACATGTTGCAGCGCCACCAAGCCGGGACGATCGCTGATGATTTGCAGCCTTGTATTTCTCTCGAATCGGTGCGCCAGCTCCAACGGGCCTGCCGCCAGGTTCAGGTGTCGGCGGCGGTGCAGGACTATATTTTGCGACTGGTGCGATCGACTCGCAATGATGACGAAATTACGTTGGGGGTGAGTCCGCGCGGGGCGGTGGCCATGTTGCGATCGGTGCAGGCCCTGGCCTTTTTGGACAGCCGCGATTATGTGTTGCCGGATGACGTGAAGCAGTTGGCCCCGGCAGTGCTGTCACATCGATTGATTCCGGCTGGGGGCAAAAATGCCCGGTTGGCGATTGAGCGCCTACTGCAAACTGTGCCGATCGACCGACCCACGGCCTCCTAGACGGTTGATCGATTGACGGTTGATCGATTGATCGACTGCCCGATCAAAACCGGACAGGGCGATCGCCCTGTCCGGTGATCCCGGCCGGAGCGTCGTAAACTCAAATCAAGTCCAATCGACCAGAACCTCATCGACAAGAATTCAATCAGCAACAGTAATCAACAACAAGCGGCAACAAGCAGGTCAATCATCGGCAAATGGTTCAGGGTTAATCAACAGGCTAAACGGTGGCATGACTGAAACCAACGGGAGACATCAGCGGCGATCGGGTCGATCGTCTTGGATCTGGGGCGGGCTGTGCATCTTGCTGATCACGATCGCCACCGGAGCCGGCTTGGCCAGGGCGATCGCGCCGGGGTCTATGGCTCAGGCAACCCAGATTGCCCAAGTTACCCCAGTAGATCGATCCACCTTGATCGATCCCAACGGCGAGATCGATCGAGTAGCCCCCGAGTTTTATTTGGGCCGCGAACTCTACTTGGAAAACTGCGCCAGTTGCCACCTGGGTGTGCCGCCGGGCCTGTTGTCGTCCCAGGTGTGGCGCACGTTGATTCGCGACTCCGCCCACTACGGCACGACGATCGCCCCGCCCCCAGACCCCAACTTGCAAATCATTTGGGGCTATCTGAAGGAATATTCTCGCCCTCTCGACGCAGGCGAACAGGCGGCTTACCGATTGGGGCGATCGCGCATCTTCAAAGCCCTCCACCCGCGCGTCAAGCTGCCCGATCCCGTTAGCCTCAACACCTGCATTCGCTGCCATCCCCGGGTGGACTTTTTTAACTTCCGTGCCCTGTCGCCCGAATGGCAAAGCGCACCCTAGGAGCGATCGCCCCCGTCCCGCTCCGGCGTGCAGGGTTGGGTTAATCAACGGAGTTGTAGCCCGGAATTTCGACAGCCTCTCCAGTTAGCAAATAGTACTCATCGTGGTAGATCGAGAAGCGGCAAAGGTCGATCGGGGTGATTTCTGAGGGGTTGACTTCCCCTAAAATCCCCACTTCCTGCAAGGCGCTCGCCACCAGCTCAGAGCAAAAAAAGCTAGAGCGATCGTGCTCGGTATGGGTTAAACCCACATCATCCAAAATATCCAGCCCCGACAGCAGGGCTTGGGAAAAGTCGTATTCCCGCTCCTGATTGGCTTGCAGAAAGTCTGCTAGCAATTGCTGATCAAGGGTTTGGTGGTGGCGATCGCTCAGGGGCAGCCACCAAATTTGTCCCTGGAAGCCTTCAATCAAACTCAAGAGCCGATTGCGCTGCACCCCCATTTTGAATTTGCCGCTGTCTTTGTCAAAGGACAAGGGATGGGATTCCACAATTTCAATCACGCCGGCCGCCGAGTCGATCGCCACTACCCCCACGTGGGACACCGTAGACTGGGTTCCCCAGCGCACCATCTGCGACAAGATATCCCGGGCCGCAAAGGCAATCACGTCCCCCGATCGCATCCGGTGATGCACGTCGTGATATTGAGCAATTTTCATAGCCGTTTGTGATCAAGCCTTGTAACAAACAGACCCTTGTAACAAACAGACTGTTGATCAGTGCTTTTCGTCAAGGGTTTCCCCTCCCCGCGTTTCCTAAGTTTGGTTAAGGGCCGCCGCTTGACACCGCCCGACCCGCCCAAAGGAACGATCGCAGGTTCGGTTAGCACTCCCTTCCCGTGAGTGCCAAATTTGCCTAAAGTCTTGGGGTGAAGCATTGTCCGATCGCGCATAACGAATCCCCACACCCCTATGGTTAAGATCGTCTCCTTTAGCGACGAATCGCGCCGCGCCCTCGAAAATGGCGTGAATGCCCTGGCTGATGCCGTGCGCGTCACGCTAGGCCCCAAGGGTCGCAACGTCCTGCTGGAAAAGAAATTTGGCACGCCCACCATCGTGAATGATGGCATCACGATCGCCAAGGAAATTGAGCTGTCAGATCCCCTCGAAAATGCTGGCGCGCGCTTGGTGCGTGAAGTCGCCATCAAAACCAAAGATATAGCAGGCGACGGAACCACCACCGCAACGGTGCTGGCCCAGGCCATGGTGTGCGAGGGGATGAAGATTGTCACCTCGGGTGTGAACCCCATTGCCCTGCGGCGCGGCATTGACAAGACCGTGGCCCGGCTGATGGCGGAAATCGACACCCTGGCCCAGCCCATTAGCAATAACCAGGCGATCGCCCAAATTGCTGCCGTAGCTGCCGGGGGTGACCAAGAAATTGGCAACACGATCGCCGAGGCCTTTGAGCGCGTCACCCAAAACGGCGTGATCACCGTGGAGGAATCGAAGTCCTTGACCACCGAAATGGATGTGGTGGAAGGGATGCAGTTCGATCGCGGCTACACCTCGCCCTACTTCGTCACCGACAGCGAACGGATGATTGCGGAGTTGGATAATGCCGCCGTGCTGCTGACCGACGGCAAAATCAACAACATCGCCGACATCGTGGGCATCCTGGAAGGGGCCGTGCGCGCTGGGCGATCGCTGCTGATCGTGGCCCAAGACATCGAAGGCGATGCCCTCTCGACCTTGGTGATCAACAAGCTGCGCGGCGTGCTCAATGTCGTTGCGGTCAAGGCTCCCGGCTTTGGTGAGCGCCGCAAGTTTATGTTGGAAGACATTGGCTTGGTGGTGGGCGCACAGGTCGTCAGCGAAGAAACCGGCACCAAGCTGGAATCCTGCGATGAAACCGTGCTGGGTCTGGCGCGGAAGGTGAAGATTACCAAGGATGCGACCACGATCGTGGCGGGTGATCATGCCGACAAGGCTGGTATCGCGGCCCGCGTTGAGAAACTGCGCGCAGAGTTGGCCACCACCGACAGCGACTACGACACCGAGAAGCTGCAAGAGCGAATTGCGCGCTTGATTGGTGGTGTGGCTTCGATCAAGGTGGGTGCAGCCACCGAAACCGAACTGAAGGAACGCAAGTTACGGATCGAAGATGCGGTGAATGCGACCAAAGCAGCGATCGCCGAAGGGGTGGTTCCCGGTGGTGGTTCGACCTTGATGCAACTCTCGCGTCTAGCCAGCGAATTTAAGACCTCCCTGGTGGGCGAAGAGGCGATCGGCGCAGAAATCATTGCCCGCGCGCTCACGGCTCCCCTGCGGCAAATTGCCGACAACGCTGGCTATGAAGGCTCCGTGGTGGTGCAAAAGGTGCTCGATCGCGGTGGCAACATCGGCTTCAACGCCATTACCGGCAACTATGAAGACACGGCAGCTTCGGGAATCATCGACCCGGCGAAGGTGCTGCGAATTGCCCTGCAAAATGCGGCCTCGATCGCCGGGTTGGTCTTGACCACCGAAGCCCTCGTGGTGGATAAGCCCGAACCCAAGGCCGCCGCACCCGCTGGCGGTGGCGACCCCATGGGCGGCATGGGTGGTATGGGCGGCATGGGTATGGGCGGCATGGGCATGGGCGGCATGGGCATGGGTGGCTTCGGGATGTAACCCGTCGCCTAGTTGCCGGAGCGATCGCTCATCACATCCATAGCGCAAGCATCTGACCGGCCGGGAACCCAACGAGTCCGATCGGTCGCGATCACCGCCCTACTAGTGCGGCGAGCTTATTTTGCCAGGTCAATTCAAATGACTGTTGCCGTTACCTGATCGTCAGGCAGCAAGGGGCTTAAGCCCCTTGTTACGGCGACTGGCTTCGTAGCTTTGACCCAATGAATTAAGGCAGCCGTGCTACTACGGATGGGCAAACTGCCCCCACAATGACCAATGACCTGAAACCCAGGTCAGCTCAAACCAAACAAAAATGGAGGATTGGAAATAATTCCAGTCCTCCATTCATTTATTGATGATGGATCGCAACCGAGTGACCATTCAGGACATTCAGGCGGCGGTCGCCCCGATCAACAACCGATTTAGCGCTTGCGGTAAGGCACAGCGGTCGCGATGTTGATGTTGGCCAGCGGCGTGCGAGGCGTAACGGGCAACGAAGGCGTGACCGAGCGCGCCATGCCCAGGAAACCAGCGGGGTTGCCAGCACCAGCTTTTTGCTCTTGAGGGGTAAAGCGGCGCACGGAGTTCTGCCAAATGGTTTGGGGGAAGCCCAGTTGGCTGCGGTGGTAGGACTCGTAGCGAGGAGTCTTCAGGTTGAAAGGAGTCTCACCTTGGGTGCGCTGGGGCAGGATCCGGCGCTTTTGGTAGGGAACCGTGTTGTCACCAAAGCTGTTGGCATACTCATCGCTGTCCACCAGTGCGTCGATGAAGCCTTGCAGACCCTTGGTGGGCAGCAGAATCGACCAAGCAATCTTTTCGCGATCGCTGTACACGTCGCGACCCAAAATCCGCTGCACGCAGATTTCCACGAAGCGATAGTTGCTGTTGGTTTCCAGGTTCAAGCGACGGAAGCTATCGGACGTAGCCAAGCCTCGGATGAAATCCTTGACGGTGATTTGGCCGTAGCGCAGTTGCGATTCCAGGAAGGTTTGGCGATTGTTGGCGATGTTTTGGTGCTCGCTGAAGACCTGACGGTAAGCCGCCCAGATCAGCTCGTCAATATCACCGCCAGAGAAGACGTTTTCGATTGCGTAAATTTTCGGTTGCTCTTCGCTGCCCACTTCGTAACCAGCCACACGTTGGTTTTGCGAAGAAGGGGCAAAGTTCAATACAGGAATAGCCACGTCAGAATCTCCGTAGTCTCGGTAGTCTCAAAAAGTCACGGGCTTTGTTAACGTGCGCTTGTTAAAGGCACATTGGGTGGCGGTGGGTTGGAGAACCCACGTTGCCGAATTTGCCATTTTTCAGGTTACGAGATTGGTGCGAGGGCGATCGCGTTTCCTGAAAGGCGCTTAATAAAGCTTGACATGCATCCTTCAGAATGCACGTTTCGGCTCTGGTTGGTCGGCGCTGCACGCCATGGGCGGCGATCGCCAGTCCAGTGGAAGCAACAGGGTACTCCACTGTCTCAAAGCATTGCGAGCTATCGCAAATTGTACCAAAGCGTTTCACGTCGCTGGTGCATCTTCACGAACCGACTCTAATTGCGGTCAGGATGACGGGGCGATCGGCGGGCAACTAGCCGATATTGCGAAGGTTGTCAAAGTTGCATGGTCAAGATTGTCGATCGCCAGCCAACCAATACTTTTAGCCAACCTACATTTCAGCCAACCTACCAGCCCAGAAACCTGCCAGCCCAGAAACCTACTAGCCCAGAAACCTGCCAGCCCAGAAACCTACTAGCCCAGAAGCCTACTAGCCCAGAAACCTACCAGCCCAGAACGGACATCACCGGTTCGATCGCCCCGGTGGTGGCCACGGCTTCCTGGTCGTGGCCAGCGCGCACTTCCGTGCAGAAGGTGGCCGTGTTGAAGCCGCCAAACCGCTTCAGCACGCTGGTTCGCATCCGCAAATGGGGATTGGGGAACCAAAACCGCTCCACGGAACTCATGGTTTCGTATTCGGTGGTCAGCACCATGCCGCCTTCGTCATCGAGGTGATACTCGCCCGCCACGGGAGCCGTTTCTGCATAGCCCCGTTCGCGTAGCAGCTTACCCCGGCGATCGTCATCGCCATCGGGCACAATCACCATCACGGTTTTGCCTTCGTGGTTCTCTTCTTCTGAAGCATCCCAGGCCATCAAGCTCTTCCAGGTCACCAAAGCCCCGCCAGCGGCCGTCGCGGGGTCGATGTCATACATCTGGCAAATTTCGGCCACGCGCGGATCGCTCACGTCCAGCATTTCCACTTGAATTGCCGATTCACCAATTTCGGCCCGTCGAAAGGCCAGGTGATGGGTGACGCGCTGGGATTGCCACTGGCCGGCGCTTTGTTTGAAGTAGTCGAGGGCGGTTTGCAGTTGGGGGGCGGTGCTGGTGGCGCTCATAGGGGAATGGGGCTGTTGTAATGGCAGTTGGGTGAATCAGTTTGTAATGACGGGTCTCTGGCCGGTTAAATGGTGGGCGATCACTTTGGGTAACGGCGAACCGTTCTATCTCGGTCTAACCAGATCGCGATCGCCTGACTGGATTTTTAGATAGCTTGGATCGAGATAGCTTGGATCATAAGACTCCTCGATCGCCTTTGGGAAAGTGGGGCCCTAGCCATGACCGATCGTTTGCCAATGTTGCCCAGTTCATCCGTCCATCGGCCCTACCCGGCGGGCTTGCCCTTGCACTACCAAGCGGCCGGGCGATCACGGCGGTTTTGGTGGTCTTGCGGGTTGGCGGCGCTGGGGCTGCATGTGGTGGCTTTGGTGGGCTTGGGTGGTGCTGGGGCCAGCAGTGGCGGGGCGACTGTGCCCGTGCCGATCACGCGGGTGGTGTTGCCCGCAGAGACGGGCCAGACGGGGCAGCCTGTGGGACAACCGACCGGGATCTTGCCCGATCGCCCACCGACTCCCCCAACTCCCCCGACTCCCCCTGCTGCTGTTCCGCAAGGGCCCTTGCGCCCCTTGCCGCAGCTTCGACAACTTGATCCGAGCCAATTGGCCGGCGGTGGGCCGGCTCCGGCGGTTCCCTTCGACGGGGGAGCCACCGATGCAGCCCCGTTTCCGGATCAGCCTATCAATCCCGACCCGATCGATCCGAATATGCCGCCCGACTACGGCACGCCGGGGTTGACTGCGCCGCCACCACCACTCGGTGGGCCGGGGCCCGATTCGGGGGGGCGGCCACCTGCCAATGATCCTAGCTCTGGCTCCGGCAATTCGACTCAACGACCTGGTGGTGGCGGGCTGGCGGTTGCGGTGGTGGGGTTGGTGCTGATTCCGCCGGGGGATGGGGGGGACGCGATCCAAGGGGGAGATTTGAGCCGATCGCCCGAATTGCAATCGGCTCCACCGAGCTTGAACCTCGATCGCTACCCCGAGCTGGCATCCTGGGCTGGGCGCACGGTGGATCTGAAGCTGGCGGTGATGGCCGATGGTTCGGTGGGTTTTGCGGGCATCCTTACGCCGGGGCTGAGTGCGGCCGCCGAGCAGGGGTTGCAATCCCAGATCGCTCAGTTGCGCTTTAGCCCGGCCGTGACCACGGCGGGCCAAGCGATTTCGGTTTATTTGCGCCTAACGATTCGGCTGGGCTAGGCCCGATCGGCGAGCCTCCAGACAAGTCGAGATGCATCGGGCTTAGTCGGGATTGGACGCATTCAGGCGCTGTTGCCAAGCGCGATCGACCGCATCGGAGTTGAGCGATTCCTGTTCGGTCACGTCCATTTCGGTGGTGTAGGTCAAGTCGCGATCGCGAATCGTGGTCATTTCCTGTTGCAGGCGGCGGGCCGCTTGCAGTTTGGGGGCCAGTTCCGGGGTGGGGTTGGCCAGCAGCTCGGCCCGGCGTTGGCGCAGTTGGTTGCGGGCCTCGATCGCCTCATTTCGGCGTGAGATCACCCACCAGCGAACAGCCGGCACGCTCAAAAATGCCACGCTGTAACCCAGGCCCAGGGTGAAGGTCAGTTTCAAGAAGGGCAGCGCTGCCCCAAAGGTGGCTGCTGAACCAGACGCAATTAGGCCACCCAGCACCAAGGACAGCACAAACAACGCGACACCCAAGGCGATCGCCCAACCCCGCTGGCCACCCGTGGCGGCACTGAACCGATAGCGGCGCTCGGCTTGGAACTTGGGCAGCCGATCGCCCAGTCGTCCATCTGCAACGGTGGTTTGCAGCTCGGGGAAGCGATAGACAATTTCACCGCGATCGGTCACCTCTGGTTGGCCGTTAAACCGCACCAACAACGGCAACATTAAGTCCTCATCCGGTTCGGCGGTTTTGGCGCTGGTGGGCGACAGTTCCAAATAGGGTGCGATTTGCTCAACCACAACCGAACCCCCGTTTTGGCGAATCGCTTGGGCGATTAGTTGCCAGCGTTCTTTTTCGAGGTTTTGGTTAGGATTGCCGTCTCCAAATAGGAATGAATAAATCGCTTCAAGGAAATTCAGTTCTGGTTTTTCGCGCTGGCGTTGGTAGGCGCGATCGCTATAGTCCGGCAAAAAGATCCAAGTCCAATCCCAGCCGTAGTAGCCGCCGATCGGGATGTAGCCAAAACCACCACCCCCAGAACCGCTCGACGATCCGCGATCGGAGCTGTTGTTGTCGTCATCCCGAGAACTGTTGAGGGCCAAAACAGCAACGGTGATTGCTACAATCACCGCCACAATCAACAAAATCAACACAATCCCAAAGGACAGACGAATTAAATAAAACAGGATTCGCCAAATTTTTTCCCAATTTTCCTTGGCTTGGAGTTGCCAATATTTATCGCGGAGAGTATCTCGAAAATTTTGTCCAAAAACATAGACAATATCGCCGGATTCTGCCACTTGTAAGTTACCGCCCGCCGCTGCCGCCAGGGTCATTAAGCCCCGTTCGGCCAGGTCAAGCTTCAGACCAGATTGGGCGGCAACATCAGCAACGGTGACGCGGTAGTCAAGTTGCTCAACGGCTTCCATCAAGCCGGGTTCGATCGCGGGTGCAACAGCCATAGGAAGAGATCGCAAATAGCAGTCTGGCAACTTCCAGTATAGGAACGGCCATGGCGATCAACCCGGAGCCGCAGGGGTGGGATTTCCGGCCGGGGCGATCGTGGAGGTTAATCAACGGGTCAGGTGGTAGTGGCTTGGCGCATGGTTTGCCAAAGCTGTTGGTATTGGGCGATCGACCCCGGTGGCAGCGGCTGGATAAAGTCACTGCGATCGAGGCTGGCCCCATCGGGCAGCAACACCGTCTGGCGAATCGGCTGGCTAGTCCAGGTGCGATCGCCCGCCAGCCAGGCCGCCGGAGCTGCATCAAACCAACCGGCCAAGTCCTGGACTAGATTGGGTTGCCAAGGCAGCCCAGCCCACAGGGTCGCCAGCTCGACTGATTCCGGCGCGCGGGATGGCCGCACCCACAGATCCGCCCACAGGGCCGTCCCCGATTGGGGGACGATCGCCCTGAGGGTCTTTTGGCGACTGAGGGCGGCCACCAAATCATTCGACCAACCCACGGCCACCCAGGCATCACCCATCAACACCGGCTGGATGTAGTCGCGGTCGGCATAGACCAAGGCTTGACGATGCAATGCTGCCAGGGTCTGGGGCAGTTCGGCGATCGCCTGGGGTTGGAGTTCGTTGTAGGAGTGACCCAACCGTTTCAGGGCCAGGCCGATCGTTTCCCGCATTCGATCGAGCAGCACTACCTTGCCCCGCAGCTCCGGCCGCCACAAATCTGACCAGTCGCGCGGTTCCCAACCCAACGCTGCAAACTTGTCGGGCCGGTAGACTAGGGCCGTTGTGCCCCACCGGTAGGGAATGCCCCACAACTGACCGGCGCGATCGGGCTGGCCTTGGGCATTGGCCTGGGCCACCGGTTGCCAGCGGGCCTGGGCAGTCGGGGCGATCGCTTTGGGCCAAGCGGGCCAGGGTTGCAACCAGCCCGATCGCACCGCTGGGGACAACCAAGCATGGCTCAACAGGGTCACCGAACCCACGGGCCCCGTTTGCTTCGGCCGCAAAAACGGAATCCAAGCGCGCCAATCCGGCGGCTGCGATCGCCCCGATTGCCAATCTTGCAAATGATCTAGAAGCGGCTCCATGCCCCCCAGCAGCCGTAACTGGACTCCTGCCGCACCTTGGGCAACGGCCGCCTGCTCAAAGGCCCGCAACAACTGGGACGGAATCGTATCTTCGATCGCCACCACCCCCAGCCCCTCCCGGACTCCCCGCCCGCAACCCGCCAGCAACGTGCCAGCCGCCAAAGCCCCCGCCCCCACTAGCCAATCCCGCCGCCCCCAGTGCGAAGACAGCCCATGGGGCGAACCCGTGGTGTCTGCATCCATCGGCGGAGTGGGGCGATCGGTAGCGGAGGAAGAGCAAGCAGTCATAATCGCAAATTCGCTCAAAGAATTCGTTTAAAGTCATTCCCAGTCGTTCAAAGTCATTGATGACGGGCGTGATGGCCGGGCGTGATGGCTGGCCGTGGAAACACAGAGCACCCAGCGACTCCCTCCACAAGATTCTAAAGTTCCCCGGAGATCCTGAAAGGGGGCTAGAAGGTGTCGTCGTTTCGCCCAAACCCCTGATTCCGCCGTTGGTAAATCGTTGGGCAACAAGGGGCGTAGGGGCTGTTATCAAATCCCTAAAACCCTCGGATTGCAGTTCGATTCGGGTTGCCCTCATCCCCCAGCCCCTCCTTCCAAAAAAGACGAAGGGGAGCCAGATTAGCCCCTTTCCCAAGCCGGGAACAGCCCCTAGTCCTCGCCGGGTGAATGTTACTGACGATCGCGATCGCCGGAGAACAGCCACCCGCCTCCCCGTCAGCCGCCGTCTCCCTGGCCCATGCCAACAACCGGGTAGCCAACGAGCGACCCTAGGCCCAAACGCGACAAAAGCTACACATTGCGTGATCACGAGGCAATTAGCCACTGTCCAGGGTGATTGGATTAGTAATAACTGATTTTTAATATTCAACTTTTCTTTAGGCTTGTAAACAAAATTTTAGATTTGCAAATTGAGTCCAAAGTCAAATACAGCGGCTCAATTCCGCATCAATCCGTATTCAATATCTCAAGCTGCAAGGCTCCACATCCCGATAATCGTTAAATGATTCAGCGATTACTTTGGTTTTTGGGATCGACTATCTAGGATGAAAATGCAGAGCCGTAAATTGCCTCCCTCACTATCAGCGATCGCCCTCGACACCTATGGAACCATTGCAAGAACAAGTCACATTGCTTCACGACAAGCTTGATGCGTTACACCAAGCGATCGAAACCTTGCTAGGGCGACTGGCCAGCAGTATGTCTCCTAGCGAACCGTTGTCATTTAGCGATCCGATCGTGAAATCAATTCAGAAAAACTCCACCTTTATGGATTCTGCCCACCATGGACTACATACGCTGAACGATCTGAATGCAGAATACAAAGACATCCTGATTGATGATAGCTATCGTGAGCCTAGCGATCGGGCTGGCGATAAAGAACTGACACCAGAAATCCAAGTTCAACGGCTGATGGCTCAACTGACGGCTGCTTACAATCGAATTGCTGATCTAGAAGAGCAACTACTAGCACGCCGCATTCACTAGTCATCAACCTGGAATGTGATCTAAACCAGGATTAATGATGAAGATTGGTGAATAAACGTCTCTTTAACGAAGCCGAAGCAAACCTTCTCACGCAACTAAACGACTCAATTGGGACTGACGCGCGTCATTTAGGATGGGATCAATTGGCTAGCTGCCGAGATCACACTTGCGATCACCAAGTATTTTAAATGACCGTTGTTACAGTCGATCAACTATCCAAAGCTAATATCAACTTGTGTCGTGATCGTTTGACTTCTTGGTAGCACCATATTTCACCCGATCGCGATTTAAGGCTTGTACTTGTCATCAATATTTTTGAACGAGCGAGCAATTCGTCAGGGTGTCAGGGTGTCAGGCAATATGCCAAGGGATTGACTAAGCACCATTCCTTGACCGCCGGTTACCCTGGTTTTTCCTAACTGATTTTCTGACTGATTGGTCGGTCTGATTGGCCGGTCTGAGTATGGATGTATCTAGGCACATGGGGCTGCTCTGACAAGCTGAAGGGGCAGGTAGACCTAGACAGCATTGCCGCTTGTGTATTGCCATCGCAGGTGTCGATCTCCGTTAGACTCATGGACTCGCCAATGACCTTGGGGAAGTAGCCGCAATTAGTGCCAAGTGTCCCGTCTTCTTGCGCGATTGTCGGTTCTGACAAGCGATCGAAAGTACTGCTTAAAGTTGCCCAAAATTGCTCAAAATTGATGGCTACGACTTAAGAGAATGTCTGAAGCGTATCTCTTGCCTGGGCCAAGCACTAATAGTCGCGGAGAGACAAGGGGCTGAGGAAGTGTCATCATTTCCCAGAATCAGTCTGAAATCATCGATTTTCGATGTCTCAATGGTCGTAATACCAATTTCGATTACCCATGCTACAAATCCTGCGCTGAAACCCTTGTCGGACAAGAGTCTTGAGTAGCATCAATTTACAAAATTGGTATAACAAGGGGCTTAAGCCCCTTGTCCCTCACGATTGGGTGATGAGAAATCAGGCGTTGCAGCTTGCGTCCAGAAAATGACGATAGGCCCTAGGCTGCTGCGTCCAGTTTGCTCTCTAGGTAGGGAATTAGGCGATCGGCTTTCATGAACCCTTCCATGCGATCGATCGGCTGGCCGGCTTTGAACAAAATTAAGGTGGGTAGAGCTGAGATGTGGTAGGTGGTGGCCAAGTCGGGATAGCGATCAGCATCGATTTTCACCACTTGCAGGCGATCGTGCAGTCGCAAATTCACCTCTTCCAAAATGGGTGCGAGCATTTGGCATGGGCCGCACCACGTTGCATAAAAGTCTACGAGCACTGGCTTATCGGCCTGCTGGAGCATCTCTTCAAAGTTGGTAAATTCTTTGGAGGTTGCCATGGTTTTCCTTCGTTTTTCCTAGCAATCTGATGGGGCAAGGGCAGGATAGCGATGGCGATTAATTTTGGAGAGCGATCCTGTGATCGATCGCTTGGGTCAGTTGCTTTGACTGATCGCAAGCATCGATCGCTCAGATCTGACTCTCAAAAAATGGGCTGAATCGAGCCTCTTTCCAAATCGCAATCGCCCCTGCAAACAAGCATTTGAAACAGTTGAATCAGTCAGATCTCGGCGCTACAATAGAGCCGATTCAAATGTCGATTCACCAAAAGATAGCCCCAGTTTGCCAAAATCGCCACGGTCGATCGATTTATTGATGAATCGACTGATTACGGAGTGTCCGTGAGCGGGTGTCCGTGAGCGGGTGTCCGTGAGCGATTGATCATCAGTGATTGATCATCAGCGATTGATCATCAGCGATCAATTGGGCTGGGCAAGCTGGTCTGATGGGAAATGGGTCGAACTGAATTTTTAAGCTTGCTTTCGATCCTGTGCGGAGCGTTGCACGATGACCCCCAGCGCTGAAGTTATTTGCGTCGGTACTGAGCTATTGCTTGGCGATATTCTCAACGGTAATGCTCAGTTTTTGGCGCAACAACTGGCGGCGCTGGGCATTCCGCACTATTACCAAACGGTGGTGGGCGATAACCCTCAGCGGCTACAACGGGCGATCGCTACGGCCTGTGGGCGATCGCGCCTGTTGATTTTTACGGGCGGCTTGGGCCCCACGCCCGATGATCTGACCACGGAGGCGATCGCCCAGTTCTTCGATGCGCCCCTGGTGGAGCATCCGGCCGTGATTGCCGACATTGAGCAAAAATTTGCCCAGCGCGGTCGGGTGATGTCGCCTAGCAATCGCAAGCAAGCCCTGCAACCGGCCGGGGCTGATCTGTTGACCAATCGGGTGGGCACTGCGCCGGGCATGATTTGGCAGCCCGTGCCGGGGCTGTTGGTGCTGACTTTTCCCGGTGTGCCCAGCGAAATGCAGACCATGTGGGCAGAGGTGGCCGCGCCCTATTTGCGATCGCAGGGCTGGTCACAGCGGACGATCGTGTCGCGCACGCTCAAGTTCTGGGGCATTCCCGAATCGACCCTGGCGGAACGGGTGGCGGATTGCCTGGCCAGCAGTGATCCAATGGTGGCTCCCTATGCCAACCGTGGGTCGGTGAAGCTGCGGGTGTCGGCGGCGGCGGCCACAACGGAGGCAGCGCTGGCCAAGGTGGAGCCGATGGTGCAACAGTTGCGCGATCGCCTGGGGGCCGATTGCTATGGCTTTGATCAGGACACGTTGCCGATCGTGGTGGGGCGGTTGCTGGGCGATCGCGGCGAAACTTTGGGGACGGCGGAGTCTTGCACCGGGGGCGGCTTGGGGCACTTGCTGACGGCGGTGGCGGGCAGTTCGGCCTATTTCTTGGGCGGCGTAATTGCCTATGACAACCGGATTAAGCAGGCCCTGTTGGGGGTGGCAGGTCAAACCCTAGAACAATTTGGGGCGGTCAGTCACGAAACGGCTAAGGAAATGGCGATCGGGGCGCGCGATCGCCTGGGCAGCACTTGGGCCATTAGTCTCACGGGGATTGCGGGGCCCGATGGTGGCACGGCCGACAAACCCGTGGGGCTGGTTTATGCGGGAATTGCGGGTCCCGATGGTGTGACCACCCATGAAATGCGGCTTGGCTCCCAGCGCGATCGGGACTGGATTCGTTATGTCAGTGCTTGCAATGCCTTGGATCTGCTGCGTCGGCGCTGGTTGTCGTGATCGGGATCGGGATCGTGATCGGGGCGATCGCTCCCCCAGCCGATCGCCTAGGGTTAATCAACGGTGCATGGTCTAGGACTTGCGGGCTGGCCGGGTCTGGGTCGATCGCCGAGTTGGGGTAGAGCGTTGGCGTTTGGAGCCTTGGGGGGAAGGAGTTTGAGTCGATTGGTGGGACGAAGTGCCCTTGGGTGGGCGGCGTTTTTGCCGCTGCTTGGCTTGTCGCTTGCGCCAGGAGTCCCAATGATCCGTCAGGATATGGGCGATCGATCCCAATTCCACCCCGATCACGCCGGCCCAAAAGTGGCTGCCCCCATCCGTCCAGACAAACCGGAACAAGGCCTGGAGCTGCGTGATCAACAGGGTTTCCAGGCTGGCATAGCGATCGCCCGCTCCCACTAGCCAAAAACCGATCGCCCCACAACCCATGCCCACCAAAACCAGCCCCCCCACCATCACGCCCAAATACAACAGGCGGAGGGTTGTGCCAATGATGGGCGCGTGGGACCAGGCTGACCGGTGGGCGATCGATTTTTGGTAGGGCAACCAGAGCGATCGCAGCGGCCCCCAACGCTGAAAGGGGCGCGATCGAATATCTAAATCGGGACTGAGAAAATAGCCCCCGAGCCAACAGCCCAGCATGATCCAAGTCGCAACGTTAAGATTTCGCGTGGCCAAACCCACCGCCACAAAGGAACAACCCGCGACAATACGGGTGATGTGATCATGTACCTTGCCAGCCGCCATCCTGTTGAGCCTTGGTCAGACCGTAAGCGGGATTGGAAAATCGGGATTGGAAAATCGGGATTGGAAAATCGAGAAATCAAGATTGGGAAATCGGGAAATCGAGAAATTGTAGACTAAATAGAAGACGGGGATTGGCACTGACAGTTGTTATCTATTTTGCTTCCACTCACTCTCGGTTTATGACTGCTCCCATCCTCCCCGATTCGGAAGCGCGCCAACCTGAGTTCCAGGCACTCCAGCGGGAACTTCACGCCCTACGGCAGCAGATTCAGCAACAACAGACTCAGTTTGATCGCCTCACCGAAAACCTGCCCGGCGTTGTCTACCAATTTGCCATCGACTCGGCTGGGCAAATGAGTTTTCCCTATGCCTCGATCGCCTGTCGTGAGTTGCTGGAGGTGGAGCCAGCCGACATGCTGCGTTCCTTGGAGATGGTGCATCCCCAGGATTGGCAAGCGATGCAGGCAGCCACCGAGCAATCGAGCCAAACCCTGTGCGACTTTCGGTGGGAAGGGCGGTTTAATTTGCCCTCGGGCCGCACCAAGTGGGTGCAACTGATTGCCCGGCCCGAGCGCCAACTGGATGGGAGCACGGTTTGGGATGGATTGGCGATCGATGTGAGCGATCGCCACGCCGCCGAAGAAGAACTACACAACACCAAAGCATTCCTCGCCTCGGTGCTCGATGCCTTGCCGATTCCGGTCATTGTCAAAGAGGCAACCGGCTTGCGGATCAGCACCCTGAACCCGGCGGCAGAAGCCCTGTTGGGACAATCGGCGGCGGACTTGTTGGGCTGCCAAGACTATGACTTGTTTTCACCGGAGCAAGCGGCCCAGTTCCGAGCCACCGATGAAGCGGTGCTTCACTGTCGGCAGGTGGTGGACTTGCCCGAAACGGCTCAGATCCATGGCGAAGAGCGGCTGTTGCGCACGCGGCGAGTGACGATTTGGGATGGCGATCGCCCCCAATATTTGGTTGTGATCCATGAGGACGTGACGGAACTGGAGCAGCTCAACGAACGATTTCGCCAACTATCCGATAACCTCCCCGGCGTGGTTTACCGCTACCGGCGACGGGCAGGCGATCGGCTGGGTGAGTTTCGCTATGTCAGCTCTGGATCTCAGAAACTACTCGGTGTCCAGCCCGATCAGGTGCTAGCCGATGCCGCCGTCATGTGGCAAACCATTCACCCCGATGATGTGACGGCGTTTCAGGACTCGATCAACCAGGCGATCGCCCAACAAACGGACTGGCAACACCTTTACCGGGTTTGTTTGCCCTCGGGCGAAATTCGCTGGATCCAAGGCAAGTCCCACATGGAAGTTACTGACAGTGGCACGCTGCTCTCGGATGGCTTCTTGCTGGATGTGACGGAGCGCCAGCAGGTCACAGAGGCCCTCCAGGAAGTGATCGATCGCCTCCAACGCCTCACTGACAGCATTCCTGGCGTGATTTATCAATATCGATCGTCGCCTGACAGCGAGCTGGGTGAATTTCTCTATTTGGGCCCCACCTGCCAAGATTTGTTTGGAATTTCGCCCGCCGCGGCCCAAGCGGATGCCGGTCAGATTTGGGGATCAGTCCATCCCGATGACTTACACCAGGTGCAGCAGTCCGTGACGGAGGCGGTGGCTTGCAGCTACCACCACGAAATCAGCACTTGGCAAGATGAGTTCCGCATCATCAATGCTACAGGCGAGCTGAAATGGGTGCAAGCGGCGGCCCGCGCCCGATCGTTCACCGATGGCGTTGCGATTTGGGATGGTTTGTTGTTGGATGTCACGGCCCGCAAAACCACCGAAGCCGCCCTCCAAGAACAACAAAACATTAGCCATTTGATTTTGGAAACGGTGTCCGATGGGATTGTGGCCTGCAACAGCAGTGGCCAGCTAACGATCCTGAACCGTGCAGCCCGAGAATGGCACGGCAAAGATCTCCGGGAGATCCCGGTGGATCAATGGTCAGAGCACTACAACCTATTCGAAACCGATGGAACCACGCCCCTCGCAGTCGATCGCATTCCCCTCGTGCGGGCAACGGGTGGGGAATGCGTGCGAGATCAGGAGATGGCAATTGTGGCCCATGGGCAGCCTCCGCGCTTAGTGGTGGCCCATGCTCAACCCCTGCTGGATGCCCATCAGCAGCACATCGGCGCAGTATCGGTGATGTACGACATTACAGAACGGCGACAAGTGGAAATGCAGCTTCAGCAGCTCATGCAGAACTTGCAAGAGGCGCAGCGCGTGGCCCACTTGGGATCTTGGGAATATGACCTAATGAGCGGTCAAATCCGATGGTCTGATGAACTGTTTCGGATTTTTGAGCGCCCGATCGAACTGGGAGCGCCGGATCTTGATACCGCCCTTTCCCTGTACAGCCCCGAATCCTGCCAGCGTTTGCAAGGGGCGATCGACCTCGCCATCAACACCGGCCAGTCCTACGATTTGGAATTGCGGGGGCTGAATTGTGCCAATGGCCTGCCGCGCTACTTTCGCACCAAGGGCGTTCCTGAGCAAAACGCGACGGGTCGAGTGGTGCGCCTGTATGGCATTTTGATGGATATTAGCGACCTCAAACAGGCTGAAGCGATCCGCCACCGCACCGAAACGCGGTTTCGCACGTTGGTGGAAGCAACGGCGCAAATTGTGTGGGTCACTGATTCCTGTGGGGAGTTTGTTGCTGACCAACCCAAGTGGCAGCATTTCACCGGCCAAAGTCGCCGAGATATGCGCGGTTGGGGGTGGTTGCGGATGGTGCATCCAGAGGATCGATCGGCCACGGAGCGGGCTTGGCTAGGGGCGATCGCCTCCAAACAGCCCTTTGATCTGGAGCATCGGTTGCAGCGCTGGGATGGCGAATATCGCTACATGAGCGCGCGCGTCGTGCCGATTTTGGATGATGCCAACGCGCTGTATGAGTGGGTGGGCGTGCATACGGACATCACCGATCGCAAACTGGCCGAACTCGAGCTGGCCGAGCAGGAAGCCTTCCTCCGCAGTATTTACGATGGGGTTGAGCATTCGATTTTTATGCTTAATGTGGCTACCGATCGCCGCATTACTTACATTGGCTGGAACCGACGCTGTGCCCAGCTCACCAACATCAGCTTTGAACAGGTCTTGAATCGCACTCCGATCGAGGTTTTTGGCCCAGAGGTCGGCGCAAGTTTAGTAGAAAACTACGAACGCTGTTTAGATTTACAGCAAATTATTTCCTGTGAACAAATGGTGGAGCTTGAGCATGGCGAGGTCATTTTTACCCTCACCACTCTGAATCCGCTCTATGACCCCGATGGCAACATCTACCGCATTATTGGCACTGCGGTGGATATTACCCAGCGCCGCAAAGCTGAACAGGCCCTCGAACGCAAAGCCCATGATTTAGAAACCACGCTGCATCGGCTCCAGCGCACTCAAAATCAACTGATCCAAAGCGAAAAAATGTCGAGTCTGGGTCAGCTTGTGGCCGGCGTGGCCCATGAAATTAATAATCCGGTCAATTTCATTTTTGGTAATTTGTGCCATGCCCGCGAATATTCCCAACATTTGCTGCGGGCGATCGCAGCTTATCAAGAACGGCTCCCAACTCTTGATCCTGAGTTGGCTACTTTAATTGAAGAAATTGATCTGGAATTTTTGATTGAAGATTTTCCCAACTTGCTGGAATCGATGCGAGTGGGTGCCGATCGCATTCGAGAAATTGTCACTTCGTTGCGAAATTTCTCGCGGCTGGATGAAGCAGAATTTAAGGCGGTTGATCTGCATGAAGGGATTGATAGTACCCTCTTGATTTTGCAAAATCGCCTGAAGCCAAAGTCAGATTACGTAGGTATTCAGGTGGTTAAGCGCTATAGCAAACTGCCCCGGGTGGAATGCTATGCGGGGCAACTGAACCAGGTATTTATGAATATTTTGGTGAATGCGATCGATGCGATGGATGAGCGCGATCTCGCCCGCAGCGCTCAGGAGATTCACGAGCAGCCCAGTACGATCACCATCAGTACGAGTGCCGTGGAGGGCGATCGCGTTCGAGTCTGCATCAAAGATAATGGCCCGGGCTTTTCCGAGGCCGTCCGTCAGCGGCTCTTCGATCCCTTTTTCACCACTAAACCCGTCGGTAAGGGCACGGGTTTGGGTATGTCAATTAGCTATCAAATTGTCACCGAACGTCATAACGGACGGTTGCGCTGCCGATCGACTCCCGGCGAAGGCGCGGAATTTGTGATTGAAATTCCTTGCCACCAATTGGGCATGTCGTAGCGTTGCAGGCGTTGCTTGGGGGGGGGATGGGCTGCGTGCGATCGCCCTCGAATCAGCGCTGGTCTGCATCCCAGCCGAACCAGTTAGATCCGAAGCAAGTACCGTTTCCGAAGCAAGTACCGTCTCCAAAGCAAGTACCGTCTCCAAAGCAAGCACTGTCTCCAAAGCAAGCACCATCACCCTAGGAGACCGTCGGCCCGCCATCAAGGGGCAATGAGTCAAGGTCAATGATTTCGTCGCTCTCGTCTGTACTGTTAGCGATCGCCCCGTCCCTTGCCCTGCGGCCCGCGGCCGAGTCGCCAGCATTAGCCGAGTCGCCAGCATTAGGGGTTTCGTCATCGCCATCGTCGTCCGATTCTGGGTCGTCCGATTCTGGTTTGACCCGCCGAATGGGTACATTGGCGATTAAGGCCGTGGTCCGCAAATCATTTTCCAGCATGAATTGCAGCCCCTCGCTGTCGATTTCCACATAGCGGGAAATCACATCGAGAATTTCTTGGCGCATCCGATCAAGCGCTTGGGGCGACAGATCTGCGCGATCGTGGGCCAACAACAGTTGCAACCGCTGCTTCACCACGCTGCGGCTGTCTGGATCGCGGGCAAATAATTTATCGAGAAGTTCGCTTAGCATGACGCAGATTAACGGGGCGCACTGGATCGAAGGGCGATCGGAATCGAAGGGCGATCGGACAGTCAGGGAACGGGCGGTGCAGATGCAATCAAGCGGGGGGAATCAAGCGGGGGTAAACGGGCGAAGGATTACACAGAGTCGGGCAGTCGGGCGGCGGATAGCGATCGGGTGGTCACGGGCGACCCTTCGAGCAGGGGCGATCGACCCTCGCAATCGAGCGATAGACCCACCCCAGGGGCGATCGCAGCGCGGGGACTGCCGGATCGGCCAGACTGGCCTTAAGGGAGTCTTAAGGCCCTTTCAGGCTAACCGCGCGACCCGCCTTTCAGCCAGCGTTTAAAGCGCTTCAGCAGAGAATCGTGATTGGCAGTTAAGTCCAAAAACTCCACCGTTTGCCCCTCCAAGCGGCGGGCAATGTTGCTGAGGGCCAGTTTGGGCACGGACATTTGCTCCGACAACACCAGCGGCTCGCCCCGGTTGGTGGAGGTGATCACGCGCTCGTCGTCGGGCAAAATTCCCAACAGCGGAATGGCTAAAATTTCGCGCACATCGTCCACGGACATCATGTCGTTGGCTTGCACCATGTTCGGCCGCAGGCGGTTGACCACCAAACGCACGTTTTTGATGCCCTCGGCTTCCAGCAGGCCCACCACGCGATCGGCATCGCGCACCGCCGCAATTTCCGGTGTGGTGACAATAATCGCTTCGCGGGCGGCGGCGATCGCATTGCGGAAGCCCATTTCAATTCCGGCGGGGCAGTCCACCAGCACATAGTCAAAACTCTTGGCCAGGGTCAGCACCAAGGCTTTCATCTGGTCGGGCGTGACCGATTCTTTGGTGCGGTTTTGGGCCGCAGGCATCAACACCAACCGGGGCTGGCGCTTGTCGCGGACGAGGGCCTGCTCTAAGCGGCACTCGCCGGCCAGGTATTCCACGGCGGTGTAGACCACGCGGTTTTCGAGACCCAGCAGCAGATCTAAGTTCCGCAGGCCAAAGTCGGCATCCACTAGCGCCACTTTTCGCCCCAGTTGTGCCAGGGCCATGCCCAAGTTGGCGGTGCAGGTGGTTTTGCCTACGCCGCCTTTGCCGGAGGTAATTACGATAATGCGGCTCATGCGAGTGCCTGATAATTCACGACGATCGAGAGGTCTGGAGGAATGATCCAGAGGAGGCGGCAGTGCTCAACCCGTTTGGACAATTCAATTTAGCATGGCGATCGCGGGGCGGTTGGCGGGTCAGCGGTGGCTAGGGCTGGGGATCGCCTAGGCGCGATCGCAATTCGTTTTTGGCAAAGTCGGCCGCGGGCGAAATCCGAATGCTCTTGCCGGAAATGTAGGCCACTTCCGGGCAGGGGCTATCGAGGTTGGAGGCGGGGACGCGCGCGGTGCGGTTGGCGATCCGGATTTGGTTGGTGTCTAGGTTCAGGGCCATGACGATCGCGCTGGTGTTGTCTGGCACTCCCGCATGGGCCACGCCACAGAGTCGCCCCCACACCAAAATGTCACCGCCAGCCACGATCGAGCTGCCGGGGTTGGCATCGCCGCGAATCACCACCGTGCCGGGGTAGCGAATCTCTGCGCCCGATCGCAGGGTTTTATCCAAATAAAGGCAATCGGCGGTGCTGGGTTCGGCGGCTTCGGCCTCGCTGGGTTCAGCAGGGGCCTCCGGGTTGGGCACAAAGGCCAGACCATAACCCCCTTGAATTGCCACCGCAGCGGTGGCCGGATGGTCGGTTTCGAGCCGATCGAGCCGCAGTTGCACTTCCTGTAAGGCTTCGGCAATGGCGGAGAGTTGGCGGCCATCGAGCGATCGCCCCCACACCTGCAAGGTCACGGGCGCGTCGGGCTGCCAACCGCGATCGCCCCCATAGAGCCGGTGCATGAGCTGTTGCCACAAGTCCGTCCAGGCCAGACCCACCGCCTCGCCATCGGGAGACCGATCGGGTGGCAGGCTCAACAGCACTGTTGCCGGGGCGATCGCGGCTGAATTATTGCCAGAATCGCTGCCCTCCACAGGTGTTGTGGTTGCCGAGGGCGTGAGGGTGAGAGTGACTTGTGCGCCCCGATCCAACACCGCAGGATCGACGAGCCGATCGTCATGGACTAGGAGTTCGATCGCCAGCTTGGCCGCTTCCGGGGACAGGGGCGGCGGCACGGGGGGCAACACCGGCCGGGGCGGCGGCGGGGGTGCGGTCGGGGCGGCGGCTGAGTGGGGCGGCTGGGTCGGGTTGGCGATCGCCAGGGCCGCCACCAAATCCTGATCGGCTGACCAATCGGCGGCGCGATCGGGCAGCTCGGCTGGCTCCGGCAAATCGTTGAGTTCTTCTAGCGCCTCTAGATACTCCTCTGGATGCTCCTCTGGATGCGTAGAGGGAACGGGATCGGGAAACGCAGCAGCTTCAGACATGGCCAACAAACCGGGCGATCGCCCCAAAACCAACCTAAGCAGTGTACCGGACGTGATTCAGTCTCGGGTAATCCTGCCAAGGTGTTGGGTTGGTGGCGGTTATGCCAGCGACGGCGAATGACTTTCTGTGGATTTGCCCTGAAAACGAACCATTTGATAGTTGGCCAGCAGGTCTTGGCTGTTGCGATCGCCCCAATGCTCGATTTCCAAAAAATTGGCGCAGTCGAGGGCGGGTTTATAGACCCGAAAATGCTTCATCAGGTGCAGCGATGCGGCACTTTCTAGGAGTCCAATAAAGCGCCCTTCCGGGATTGCAAATTCCGGTTGTGCTGCCCAATATTCCATCTGCGATCGCGTCAAAAAAAAGCAACCCGCATGGGGATTGCCAGCGCGCTGAAACTGCAAGGATTGTCCGAGGAAGCTGGCATTTAGAACTGTGCGATCGTCAAAATTATGGGCATAACCAATATTGCGACCTGTGCGGCTCTCAAACTCCAGATCAACATAGACCTTCTGTAGGTTATCTCCCTGAGCAATTTCAAATCGGTTGGGCTGCAAGATTGAGCGATCGCCTACAGCTTGATTAAACCAAGCCTGTTTCATAAAAAACAGTGGATCGCGCAAGACCAAATCATCTTCTAAATAGCAATAATAATCGTAGGTTTCGGTTAAATTTTCTGCTAAAACTCGTTGACAATAGAAGCCTAATTCCTTGGCATGGCAACCGAGGGGACGATGCTGAAAATAGTGTTGGGGAATCGGCAACGCATCAATTAGGTGCGCACCATCAGTGGTACAAAGGATGATATCTAAGTCGATCGCCGTCCATTGATTGGTCGGTTGAATGCCTAAGCCATCACAATCTTGAAAAGCAATTTGTTGGCGACCGAGCAGACCATAGAGCGATCGCAAACTGTGATTTAAAGCGTCAATCCGAGGTTGAGGATCAGAGCGCACGGAGCCATAGCGCCCTCGGCCATCGGGTCGGAAAAAGTGGGGAATCACAAAGAGGGCGCGCATGGTGTCAAAAAACCGATCGAACGAAATGGCAAATCCAGTGACGCTGGCAATTCTGGCAATTCTGGCAATTTATTAACATCAGCGAGAAGCAACCAAGGGTGTAGCCCGAGCTGTGAAACCCGCACCGGATAGGGCACGAGTGGCGGCATAGGCATCGCGTACCCGAAATTGCGGCCCAAACCGCACTAACTCTCGACGACCATCCTCCCCTGTGACGATCGCCACCACGGGCGTTTTGGCTTCCTCGCCTGCCCAATCCAGCAGCAGGTTTCGCAATTGGTGCTGCTGCTCAATGCTGCCGGCCAGCTCTGCCGAAATCTCGATCGTCAAGAGTTGAATCCGCTCGATCGGTTCTGCATCCTCAATGATGAATTGGGGCGAATCATCCCGCCGATCAACCTTGCCCCAAATCATTAATTGGCGATCGGGTTGAATGTGTTCGTGAATCCGTTCGTAGGCGCGCGGAAAGACGATCGCCTCTGCCTGGGCTGTCAGGTCTTCAATTTGGACGATCGCCATTCGATCGCCCTTTTTTGTCACCACGGGTTTCACCGAGTTCAGCATCACAATCGCACTGATCATGGCTTTGTCATCCACCCGATCGCCCAGTTCCGATAGATTAATCGGTGCGAGCAACTTAGAAGGCTTTTGGATATCCTTCAGTGGATGATCGGAAATATAAAATCCCAGCAATTCTTTCTCTAAATTTAGCCGTTCTTGTTTGGGATAGTCTGCAACTGCTGGTGCTTTAGGAGCCAGATCCAGCGCGCTTTGAGTATTACTGGCTGCCGCAGCCCCCATCCCCACATCAAACAAACTCCCCTGGCCGCTGGCCCGATCCTTGGCGCGACTGTTGGCCCAATCCACAATCAGAGCCAAATCCTCAGCGGCTTGGCGGCGGTTGGGTTCTAGCTGATCCAGCGCCCCGCACTGCACCAAAGCTTCGATCGCCCGCCGGTTAACTGATCGCAAGTCAAGGCGATCGCAAAAATCCGCCAAGGATTTAAAGGGGCCATCCTGATTGCGAGCATTCAAAATACAATCGATCGCCCCCAAACCCAAATTACGAATCGCCCCCAATCCAAACAAAATCGTGCCGCCTTTACCGCCCTGACCCTTGAGGGGAGTAAAGTCCACACCCGATCGATTAATATCCGGCGGCTCCACATCAATTCCCATCCGCAAGCAGCCGGCAATATACATCTGCACTTTGTCGCGATCGTCGCTGTTGGCTGTCAGCAACGCCGCCATATATTCAACTGGATAATTCGCTTTTAAATAGGCCGTTTGGTAGGTGACATAGCCATAAGCTGCCGAGTGGGATTTGTTGAAGCAATATTCAGCAAACTTCACCATTTGCTCAAACAAAGCCTCAGCCACTTTGCTTTTCACCCCATTTCGCGCAGCCCCATCCACAAAAATACTTTGGTGCTTTTCCATTTCCTCCTTCTTTTTTTTCCCCATCGCCCGGCGCAGCAAATCTGCCTCACCCAGGGTGTAGCCGCCCATTTCCTGAGCCACTTTCATGATCTGCTCTTGGAACACCAAAACCCCGTAGGTTTCATTCAGGATTGGTTCCAATAATTCGTGATCGTAGGCGATCGCCTCGCGCCCATGTTTGCGGTTAATAAACTGGGGAATTAGCCCCGCATCCAGCGGGCCAGGACGGTAGAGGGCCAAAATCGAAGAAATATCCGCCAAGTTTGACGGCTTGAGGTCGCGCACCACCTGTCGCATCCCCGAAGATTCCAACTGGAAGATCCCCTCTAAATCACCGCTAGCTAACAATCGATAAGCCCCTGGATCTTCTTCTGAGACCTGATCGATGTCGATTGTTACCCCATGGGTTTCTTGGATCAGATCGATCGTTTTTTGGATCATCGTTAGGTTTTTCAGACCCAAAAAGTCCATCTTCAGCAATCCAACAGCTTCAATATCCTCCATGTAATATTGGGTGATCACAGAGCCGTCATTGTTGCGCTGGAGTGGCACAATTTCATCGAGCGGATCAGAAGAAATCACGACTCCCGCCGCATGGACTCCAAAGGTTTTGTTAGTCCCTTCAATCCGCATCGCCATATCCAACCAACGGCGGTAGGTAATTCCTGGCAGAGCACCAGGAATTGATTCATCTTTATCGTATTTTTCTTTAAATTCGGGCGCTGGAGTTTGGTCAGACACCATCACTTTTAGCTTGGCAGGCTTGCCACGGGACACAGGGATTAATTTCGCCATGCGATCGGCTTCCCCATAGGGAATATCCAGCACCCGCGCCACGTCCTTCAGCACCGCTTTGGAAGTCATGCGGTTAAAAGTAATGATCTGGGCCACGCGATCGGTGCCGTACTTTTGGGTGACGTAATCGATCACCTGATCCCGTTTTTCAATGCAAAAATCCGTATCCACGTCCGGCATTGACTTCCGTTCGGGGTTCAAAAACCGCTCGAACAGCAAGCCATGATGCACCGGGTCAATGTTCGTAATACCTAGGCTATAGGCGACTAAAGAACCGGCAGCACTGCCCCGCCCCGGCCCCACAGGGATATTGTTGTCGCGGGCAAATTTGATGTAGTCCCACACCACTAAGAAATAGGCCGAAAATCCCATCCGTTGGAGCATTTGTAGCTCGTAGGTTTGGCGTTCTACATATTCAGGATGGCGATCGATCAGCTCTTGGCGCGATCCACAACCCACTCGCTGACAAAGCCCTTGCCAGGCCACTTCTTCGACGTAGGTATCGGCGGTGTGACCTTGGGGAACCGGGAATTCAGGGATTCGCGGTTGACCCAAAATGTCGTAGTCTTCGATTTTTTCGGCAACCGATAGGGTGGTGGCGATCGCCTCCGAAATCACATCATCGGTGAGGTGATCTCGAAACAGTTGGGCCATCTCTTCAGCGGACTTCAAATATTCTGTGCCACTGTAGCGAAGACGCTTATCTTCCGTAATTAATTTGCCCGTTTGAATACACAGCAATGCATCATGGGCTTCTACATCAAAACAAGAAATAAAGTGCGAATCATTGGTGGCAATTAAAGGAATGTTAAACTGTCGCGCCAGCCGCACCAAGGCCACATTCACCACCCGGTCTTCTTGGGAACCGTGATCCTGCAATTCAATATAGAAATCGTCGCCAAAAACCTCTTTGTACCACTGGGCCACTCGCTCGGCCACGTCCAATCGCCCGGCCATGATTGCCTGGGGCAGTTCGCCTCCCAAACAAGCACTGGTGACGATTAAACCTTCACGGTAGGTTTGCAGCAGGTCTTTGTTAATACAAGGTCGAGCAAAGATCCCTTTGCCGCGCACCCCTTCCAGGTTGGAAACGGTGGTTAATTTAACAAGATTTTTATAGCCTTGCTTATTTTTGGCCAGCACGACTTGGTGATATTTCGGCAATTTGCGCTGATCATCTAACGCGCCGTTAATCACATACATTTCGTTGCCAATAATCGGCCGGATGGGTTTGCCCCGACAGACTTTCAGCAGTTCGATCGCCCCATACATTACCCCGTGATCGGTCAAGGCGATCGCGGGCATTCCTAAGTCCACTGCTCGATTAATCAAGTCGGGGAGCTGACTGGCTCCATCAAGCAGGCTGTAATCGCTGTGGATGTGCAGACCAACGAAGGACATAGCAGACCGGGGATCGAGGAAATGTGAACAAAATTCGGCAGTTATATCAGTAGGTTGGGTTGAGGAACGAAACCCAACACCAGCAACGTTGTCATTGATCGAGTTGGGTTTCGCAAGCTCTACCCAACCTACTAGCTACGACGATTGGGACAGAGCAATTCAACCGTTGGGGTCTGCAATTAACTAGTACAAGCTCATGGTGATCAGCCCTTGCTGACCCAACAACACTTCCCGCAGCAGACTAATTAAACCCACCCAGACGATCGGGCTGATGTCTACGCCCCCAATCGGAGGGACGATCGCCCTCGTTATCTTCAGCAACGGTTCTGTAGGCAGCACCGCTAGCTTAAACGGCAGTTTTTGGGCATCTACTTGGGGATACCAAGTCAAAACAATCCGCACGATAAAGAGCAGGATGAACAAACCCAACAGCAGGCTCAGGGCCCAGGCGCTCACGACAGCGGTACTCATGCCAATTGCTTCATCAAGGGTGAAAGATTCAGGTGCGGTTACCCTCTGCGATCGCGAGGCGGCTTGCACTGATCTTGAGTGTAGATCGGCAAGGGTGATTGAGGCGCTGCGGGGAGCGGTGCGATCGCCCAGGGTCAGCGGGTTGGGCGATTTCTGGGGCCATATTCTTCGGCGATCACGGGCGACGGTTGGGCGATCGGGCGATAGAATACGACTTTAGAGCGAAGTTTGCGTTTTCAATTCGAGGATAACTATGACTGCTTCTTTGTCGAACTTCCTGTGGAGCCTGCTCTGGGGAACCGTTATCGTGGTGCTGCCGATCGTGGCGGGCCTGCTGTTCGTCAGCCAGAACGATAAGGTCAAGCGCAACTTTTAGACTGTCCCGATCGCGCTCAATGCAGCAGGCTCGATCCAGTCTGGCAGGGTGGCGCGAACCGAGAAGAACGGCGGTTCTGGTTGATCTACCGGAGCCGCCGTTCGCCGTTAGAATAAACCCGTGACGTTCTTGAGGGACGATGGTTAACGTTGGCTTTAGCTGGGGCAGCCTCATCGGCATTATTCTGGCCGTGGCCGGCGCGGCGCTGTACTTTATTCGATCGTATAAGCCTGGGCTGGCCCGCGACTACGACATTTTCTTTGCGGCGGTGGGGCTGCTGTGTGGCGGCATTTTGTTTTTCAATAGCTGGCGACTCGACCCAATCTTGCAGTTCAGTCAGTTTTTGCTGGCCGGATCGGCCATCTTTTTTGCCTACGAAAGCATTCGGCTGCGTAACGTCACCACAGAGCAGGCGAAACGCAGCGCTCCCTTGGTGGATGACGATCGCCCGGTGAGCCGGGTCTATCGGGCAGAGTTAGATGAGCTGGAACCGATCGAACGGCAACCCTACAACCGCCGGATTCGGGGCAGCGAAGACAGCCGCGATCCGCGCGATGACTACGGCAGCCGATCGCGCGATGACTATGACGGCCCGCCCCGCCGCCGCCCGCCCGCCCAACGGCCCAGCCGCGATCCGCGTGATGGATTTGAAGGACCCAGCGGTGGCGATGGCTCCGATGGCCTGCCCCGTCGGCGGCCTCCCCAGCGGCCGCCGAGCAACCGCCCGGAAGCCCGCCCCGATGGGGGTGATGCTTGGGTGGAGCCAGGGCCGAGCCGATCGAGCCGTCGCCCCACCGCCGAACCGCCAGGCCGATCGCCTGATTCCTGGGATGACGAAGCCCCGAGCGATCGCCCCCGCAGCGGCCGCCCGCCCGAACGTCGCCGCCCCGAACCACCAGCCCCCACGGGCGATCGGCCCCGTCGTCGCCGGCCCGTGGAAGCCACCCTGGCCGATGAGCCGCCGGCCACCCGCAGCAGCTATGCCGACGAGCGACCGGTGCGATCGAGTGGCTACACCGATGGTTACACCGATGGTCACGCCGACAGTCGCAATCTCGACGGCCCCAACGACAGCTATGTGGCCTACCAGCCGATCGACCCGGAACCCACCGAGGACGATTGGGATCGCTATACCGATCGCCCCGGTGAGCGGCCGCCCCTGGATCTGGGCCCCAAGGACGACAGCACCGATTCGCGGGAGAGTAGCGATCGCCTTGAGGATGATCTCGATCGGCCAGTGAAGTTTGATCGCTAGGGCCGATCGGCGATTCTTACGCGGTATGCCGGATTCGATGAGCATCACGACTTTCGCCCAATCGACCTTGCAAAGCCTGACCCAGAGCGCGGTTGTTGCCCTAACAGCCGCGCTCTTAAGTGCTTGTGGCAACTCAGGATCGGTGAGTGCGCCCCTGACGCTCAATTCCCGCTATGCCGACGAGCAACCCAGCCTCAGCGGCGATGGACGGATGTTGGCCTTTGTTTCCAACCGCAATGGCGATCGCCAGATTTTGCTCTTCGACTTGCAACAGCGCCGGTTTATTGACCTGCCCCACCTCAACCGCCGGGATGCGATCGCCGAGCAACCCAGCCTCAGCTACACCGGCCGCTATTTGGTCTACCTAGCCAGCGACTATGCCCGCCCCGAAATCGAGCTATACGATCGGGCCACGGGCCAAGTGCAGCTTCTGAGCCAAGGCTATCGCGGCTGGGTCAGGTCGCCCCACATCAGCCCCGACGGCCGGTTTGTGGTCTTTGAAAGCGGCGCGCGCGGTCAGTGGGATATTGAGCTACTCGATCGCGGCATCAACACCGAACTGGACTTACCCGAAGGGCGATCGCCCAACTCACCCCCCTCGCCAGCCCCCTAGGTTGGCGCACCTGAGAGGCGATCGCGCCCCCCAAAATTCGCCCCCCAAAATTCGCTACAGTGCCACCATCATCAGCCCTGGCCAGCCCCAGCCCCAGCGCTGATCCCCCCCCTCCCGACTCCCCATTGCGCTATGGCCGAGTTCCTCACCTGCCTCGACTGCGGCGGCCTCGTGCCCCAAGACACAGCCACCTGCCCCCATTGCGGGGCGATCGACTATCGCGGCCTACCCTGCGCCGTTTGCACCGAGCCGATCGCCCCATCCAGCGTCGTCTACCTGCCCGAATTGCAGCGGTTTTTTCACCAAGACTGCCTGACCCAGGTGCAGTTGTCGCCGCGTCCCTGTGGCAGTTGTGGCGCATTGGCCCTAGATGCCGCCCTAGTCGATTGCCCCAACTGTGGCGCACCGCTGGATCAAATCACCTGCAAATTTTGTGGCCATGCCTTTGCCCCCGACCTCACCGGCTGTGACGATCGCGTTCACCGGGTTTGGCAAAACGGCATCGAGCTTTATCGAGATCTGGCACGGTGGGGAGAAGCACACCGGGTTTGTGCGGAAGCCCGCCCCGGATTTGCCCGAGCGGATCTCTACCAAGATCTATTTGCAGCGTTGCAGGCGGATGATTGGCGATCGGCCGATCGCTGGACCGATCGACTGGTGCGCTACTTTGCCGCCGACTGTGGCTTTTTGGAGGTGCCCACCGCCGAGTTACAGCAAATCGATGACCTCTGGACAACCTACAGCGATGGGCAATTTGGCTGGAGCGTGCAGGCGGCAATTTGGATTGAGCTAGGGGGTCAGCCCGCCGAACCCGACCCGGCAATTTATGATGCATTGGCGGAATTTGTCGGCTGGCAGGTCACAACCTTTGACCCTGATGCGGCCGCGACGACCGATTGGCAGCGGTTAGGCCTGTGGTGGGATCGGTTGCGCGGTGACGGGCCCGATCGCGTAGTCGAAACGATTCCCTACGATGGGCTAATTTTTGATCGATCAGCTCCCGTGGGTCAGTTTCCCTACCCAGGAGCCGACACGGGACGCAACTTTGGCCTGGGGCGATCGCGCCAAGATTCCTGGGACGTACCCTACCTGGCAGCTCACTGGCTCCCGGCCGATTGGCAACCAACCGAACCACCCTTGGAAGAGGCCTGAGACTGATCTTCCGATGCCGGTCAAGCCTGTAGGGTGGGCAATGCCCGCCGACTAACAGCTTCATGGCATCTGCGACCTGATATGAGGTAGATGCGAGGTAGAGGCTATATCTTCCGATGCCGTTCAAGGGTCTGGGCGATCGGTGATGTAAACGATTGGGAGAGGGTTGGGCAAGAGGGCAATCGACAACACACAGGTTGGACTGCTTGATCATGACGATCAGCGCACCTAATTCAGCGCGCCTAATTGATCACAAACCCTAGCGTCGTGAATAGGTCATTCGCCCACAACGCACATCTTGCAAAATGTGATCAATGATCATCATCTCTTCCAATGTCAAACAGTTGCTGAGTAAAGCTTGAGCGAGAATCCATTGATCATCCATACTGAGGTGACGTGAATCAGATACATTGGAGTAGACTTTAGATAATACTGACTTGTATCGTCTTCGAGCTGCAAATCTTGCCCCGATCAAGTTTTCTTCCTGAACCTTATACATCTTGTGCATTGACAATTCCTCGTGTGGTGATTGGAGATCGCAGCCAATGATCAGTTGATATGCAGCATGCTCAAGCTGATCTGTAGTGATCACGATCTAACGTACTGGGGATTAGACAAGAATTAGATGTTCAAGCGTTTTAGTTGATCAGTCAGCCCTTGCAGGGTAAAAACCATAACCTTATTCAGCCCATTTCATTATTACCAGACCATCGATATTCCTCACTAATTATAGAAATAACACTTAATGCGTTTGTCATGAATTGTATAAAAGTAAATCATTCATAATATTCCACCCATTCAAGTGGCAGTAGTCCCTGTAATGGGATGGTTTTGTTGAAAGATTGCTTAGACAGTGGTGTCGCTTCTGAGAGGATGTCTGAAAGTCCAAAGTTGATATGGCATATGCCCTATTAATCAACATTGATCGACGGAAACAAGGGACTGAGAGGGTGTCATCATTTCTCGGAATGAGTCTGAAATCGTCAATTTTCTACATCTCAATCGTTGTCACAAGATGCTCTAGCCCCTTGCTCCCCGCGATCTTGATCACGGCGAAATCAGGGTTGCAGGCTACTTGATGATATGCCGTAAGCCCCTTACGGCTACGACTATTGATGCTTGGTTTGTGTCGTAAGCCACTTTTCAGAGGTTTGCTTACAAGATGTAGATTTTTGTTGATGGACAAAAACTTAATTCAGTCTTTTCGTAAAGGGATCGCGGGAATTGGTGATGTTAAACTATTTTGAACCTTGCGATTGTTCAAGAAATTTTAAGACCTAGAATATTATTGGTGCAGTGATTATTTTCAATCATGATTGCTTTGTGACCCAAAGTTTGTATAAAGTCGTCATCACTGAATGACATTGCTACTGAGACCAATTGAGTTAGGGTTTTAGCCGAATCGGTGGCACTTTCGATGATTCAGTTCATGAATGCATATGAATACGTTTATACAGCCTTTCCCTCAAACAGTTGGTAGATCAGACAGTTGGTAGATCAGATCGCAGATGCGATGAAGCTGTTAGGCGGTGGGTATTGCTCACCCTACAGGCTGCTGTACTTATTAAGAGAGGTGAAGGCTGTATGCATAGGCTTTGGTGTTGATGCAGCTTGAGTTAGAACCTGGCTTTGAGAGAATTGTGGTCGTTGGTAAAAACTTTGTGATTGGTCAACAAATAAAACGATCGCGGTCATGGCAGCGTCTAGGTCATCACGGCCGCTGGCTCGTGGCGATCGCCCTGGTGGTGGCGCTGGTGCTGCGATTTTCCTGGCTCGATCGCTCCGTTTATTGGTACGACGAAACGATCACCTCAGTGCGGATTGCGGGCTACACCAAGGAGCAAGTCGAGGATTTTTTTGTGCCCCAAGGCCGGCTGGTTGCGCCGTCGGAACTGGCTCCCCTGCAACGATCGGGCGATCGATCCTGGAGCAGCACGATCGCCAGCTTGGCCACCGAAACCCCCGACCAAGTGCCGCTCTATTACTTGCTGCTGCGGGCTTGGACGATGGTGGCCAGCGACTCGGTGGGCGCGATTCGCAGTTTTTCGGCCCTGGTGAGTGTGCTGGTGTTGCCGGCTTTGGGGCTGCTTTGTTGGGAATGGCTGGCCGATCGCCCCGAGCGACTGCCGGCCACAGGGCTGGCGATCGGGCTGGCGGCGGTTTCCCCGATCCAAGTGGTCTACGGCCGGGAAGCGCGGGGCTATAGCTTGGCGATGGTGCTGGCGTTGCTGGCGGGCTGGGCGCTGCTGCGGGCGGTGCGCTTGACCGGTGAGACGACGGCCGATCGCCCCCGATCGCGGCGAGCTTGGATGGTCTACAGCGCGATCGTCGCCCTCAATTTCTATGGCCATTTGCCCCTGGCCCTGGGGGTGGCTGCCCAAGGGGCCTACCTGGGGCTGCGCAGTTGGCTGGAGCGGGCGGCGATCGGCTGGCACGGTTTGCGGCAACGGGCGATCGCCTGGGGTTGGTCACTGCTGGCGGCGCTGTTGGCGTTCAGCCCTTGGATTGTCTATTGGCTGACCTACCGCAAGCCGATGGGCTGGATCGATCGCACCCTGGAGTGGGGGACGCTGATCCAGCGCTGGGGTCTAAATTTCAGCGCGATCGCCCTGGATTGGCAAGCTTTGTTTGATCGGCCCCTGTTTGATATTTCGAGTGCCACCGATCCGGTTAGCCTGACTTGGCCATGGCTCCCGATCGGCTTGCTGGGCTGGGCGATCGCCGCTTGTACGGTCGATCTGTGGCGCAACACACCGCCGGCCGTTTGGCTATTCCCGATCGCCTGGGCTGCCACGCCGCTGCCCTTTGCCTTGCTGGACGCGATCGACGGCGGCCAGCGATCGACCATTGCCCGCTATTTTTTGCCCGCTTATCTCGGATTAGGACTGATTTTGGCGGCGGGGTTGGCCCGCGCCCTGACCCGACCAGGACGGCGCGCTTGGGTGCTGGGGGCGATCGGGCTGCTGTGGGTGGTGGGCCTGTGGTCGAGCAGTCGATCGGTGGTGGCCATCACCTGGTGGAACAAGTACAGCAGCTACGATGACCCGGCGATCGCCCAAGTGGTGCGGCAACTCGACCCGCCGATCGTGGTCAGTGGCAATGGCTTGCGGTTGCTGACGTTGGCGCGACAACTGCCCGATCGCGCCCGCCTGATCCACATCGAAGAGCCGAGTTTGCCCCTACCGCCCACGGTGCAGCGAGCGATCGCCTATCGCCCCAAATCCGAGTGGCTTGATCGCCTGCAAACCGACCCTGGTTATCAACTCAGCCCGATCGCGCCCTTTGCAGATGTTTGGCGGATCGATCGGCGTTGATTTGGCGTGATTGCTTTCTCGGGATGCGGGTTCAGTAGGATTGGCGCAATTGGGCGATCGCTTGCAAAATGGCGGCTCGATTTTTGCGCGACTGCATCCATTTGGGTAGGCGAGCGGCCAAGCTGCGATTTGACCAGCCACGTTGCGGATCGGGATGCGGCGATCGCAATTTGGCCTCCACAAAATCGGCGAGCCAATCCAAATGGCGCGGATTATAAGCCCACAAAATTTCGCCACAGCAGGGTGTTTGCAACCACAGAGGATAGCGGAAATACCAATCGGTGGGCGCACCGTGCCAGTCCCGAGCAATAGCCGTGCTGTTCCAATTGTTGGAGAAGCCACATTGCCCACAAGCAATGCGACGCGGTGCAAACAAACTTACGGGTTCATCAGTTAGACAACGAACGATCGCCCGCGCCTGACAACGAGGACAACGTACCCAAAATTCATCTTGGAAAGCATCAATTGTCTCTAGGCGATCGCGAAATGAGTCCATGCGATTCACTCATCACCCAACATGTCGTAGACAAGGGGCTTCAGCCCCTTGCTGCCCCACGATCCGCTAACGGCAGCGCCCCACGATCCGCCAACGGCAGCATCAGAATTCCAGGCAATTTCCCGATCACTTCTAGACTGATGATCGCTCCCCGATCTGCCCATGATTGTATTAGAAACTGCATTAGAGACACTGGCAGACCAATCGCCTATTAGAGTTCTGATCGATCAGCTTGATTTTTGCGTTTACGACAACGATCAGAACAATATTTCACCTCATCCCAGCAGTCAGCCCATTTTTTGCGCCAAGTGAAAGACAAACCACAAACGGCACAGGTTTTGGTAGGGAAATCAGATTTCTTACGTTGCTTGGCCATGCGATCGCCTGCCCAGAATTATGGTTTAAACAATCAATCAGGGTAGTGGGAAGCAGGTTTGAAACCTGCCCCTACGAAAATGGTTAAAAATTCATCAATCTTGGTGTTTCACAGAACTGGTGGTTTAGCGAACTGATTCTGCCAGTTCCAGCGTGCGATTTGACCAGTCTTTGACCAAGAAATTGAGGGGCTGTTCTTGGCGAATTTTGTGGCGAATACCGCGCATTTGTACCCGCAGCAAAACCTGTTCTAGACATTCCCGATCGAAACAAACATGGCGCTGATTGTTGCGATCGCCCAGGCTCGCTCCCGCAATCACATGTACCTGCACATTCTTTTTGAGCTGATACCACAGCCCATCAGGTACAGCGGGGCGATCGGCTGCTCGGGCGAAGGTGCTCGGAGTCATGTATAACGGGTCGATCGCCGTTACCCCCAAGGTTTGCTCGTAGTTGTAGTAGTACTGCAACGGCACATCGGCGGTTGCCAACTCCAAATCACCTTCGTAGAACTGCCGCGCAATTTCCAAGTCCGACACCATGATCGTGTAGACCTTGGGCGCACTCGACAAAAACATCCACAGCGCCCCACCGTAGGCCATCAACAGCAGCACCATGATGCCTTGGGTGGAAAACACCGTGTCCATCGGCAAGCCAAACAGGGCAAACAGCGCAGGGATCATAGTCAAAACTCGCTAGCCAAAATCATGATCAAAGGAGCAACAGAAGCAGGGCAGGATTGCTCCTACCCTAACAAATTTGCTGTTTAGGTTGCGCTGGGCGGCCGGCGATCGCCATTTGGCCGGCGCGTTCCAGTGCATCGCTTTAGAGGATTTTTGAAAAGTATCTGATTGGTACTTGCCAAGTCCCAATAGTCTTGGGAACAAGGGGCTTAAGCCCCTTGTCTGTGTCAATCACTAGGAGGCGAGGGCCACTTCCAGCATCTGTTGCAATTCACCGCTTTGGTACAGCTCGATCGCAATGTCAGACCCGCCGACAAATTCACCGTTGATATACAGTTGCGGAATCGTCTGCCAGTCAGAAAATTCCTTGATCCCTTCACGAATCTCGGGATGATCAAGCACATTCAGGGTCTCGAACGGCACGCCTGCTGCATTTAAAATTTGCACGACGGTATTCGAGAAACCGCACATGGGCATCAACTTCGTCCCCTTCATAAACAACATCACTTTGTTGTCTTGAACCAGGCTGGTAATTTGGGCTTGAGTTTCAGGAGTCATAGGGTCTGTGTAAACCAAAATCAACGAGATTGATGAAGCAAATCAACCAGAAATGAATCAACCATGATTCCCGCATGGGTGAAAATCATGGGGGCGATCGCTTGTCGCGATCGACGAATCAGGCTGTGAATTAGGCCGTTGCCTGTTGAGCAGCCCAGGCTTCGGGGGTAAAGGTTCTGAGGGCTAGGGCGTGGAGCGAGCCGCTCCGTAAATCTTCTTTTACCGCACCATAGACCAGTTGGTGTTGCTGAACGCGGGTTTTGCCAGCAAAAGCAGCGGAGACAACGATCGCCTCGTAGTGGTCGCCGTCGCCTGCAAGCTGGATTTCCGCATCGGGCAGGTTGGCCTTAATGGCGGTGGTGATTCGATCGGGCGTAACCATGATGACTTAGGGAATGGTTGCTCAGAAGTAGGGTGGAAGGCGTTGGTATCAGAACTGGAAACGAGCAATTGGAACTGGGAATGAGTCCAAGTTGGCACGCTTTTCAATCCTAAAGCCAATCGCCAGCCAATCGCCCAGAGCGGGCGATCGCTACCAGCCCGCTGGGGTGCTCAAGCCGGTTAACGGGGTCTCGCGCTCGGCATCCGTCAGGCCTTTGGCTTGGATCAACACACCAAAGTTGCCTAATCCAGATGGATCGATCAACCGATGGAGCGTATCACGTCGTTGAAAAATATGGTGCACATCGTCGGGGCGCGCCAGGCCAGCGCCGCCGCTGAGGGCCATCAACCGATCGCCCAATCCCAACGCCATCAAAAATAAACTTTGGCGCGTAAAGCCCAAGGTCGTTAGCCCCAGCCGATCGCCCCAACGTTCCAGCGCCGTGAAGTCCACATGGGCGGTCAAGTCCTGCTGGCCAGGTTGCCAATAGGGATCGTTGTGGTGGGCGTGGTTGGTGTAGCACTGTAAGGTGCCACCCGATCGACTGGGGTGATAGAACCGATCGGCTTCGTAGCCATAATCAATCGTGATCAGATAGCCCCGTCCTAGGCGATCGGCCACCGTAGCCAGCCAATCTAGGGCCGCGAGGTTCACTTCGGTGCTGTAGCCCTCGGGATAGTGGCCCGCCGCCCAATCAATACCGATTTCGTCAAAGTAGCTGGCCAGGCGATCGCTCGATAGGGGGCCAACCCGATCGACCAGTTGCCCCGCTTCGGAGGTCACGTAGATTTCTTGCAGTTGACCCGCCTGCCAAATCACCCGATGAACCGGCAAGGCATCCACTAGTTCATTGGATAAGCAGCAGCCGACGATCGAGCCGGGGGAGATCGAGTCCCAATGAGTCCAAACCACGCGATCGGTTGCTGCTGCCGCTGCCGCCAGTCGCGCTTGTTGCAGCGCTGCCAAGGCCGGCGAGATCTCCACGATTTGATATTGGGTGACTCGCCAGCAATCGGGGTAGGCTCCTTTGAGGTGGCGCAACAAATCAGCCGCCATTTGCCCCTGGCCCGCGCCCATTTCCACAATCTGGAATGGATCGGGACAGCCCAAGCGATCCCAACATTCCGCCACTTGCTCCGCTAGCAACTCGGCAAAGTCTGGGCCAAGGTGGGGCGAGGTGATGAAGTCGCCTTGGGGGCCAATTTGGCGATCGCGGCTGGCGTAGTAGCCCCCTTGCGGGTCGTAGAGCACCAGGCTCATGTAGTCCGCAAAGGAGATTTGACCACCTTCAGCGGCCAAGTGCTCGGCCAGGCGCTGGGCCAAGTCTGGGGCGATCGCTGCCGGTTGAGACATTGCCGGTTGAGACATTGCCGGTTGAGACATTGCTGGTTGAGACATTGCTGGTTCAGACACAGGCCCTAGCAAATCGTGCGCTCCAACGCATTCAGGCTGGGAATTCGCAGCACATCGCTATCCCGCTCGATCAAGCCCTTCTTTTCCAACTTGGTCAGCACACGGGTAACGGTTTCGCGGGCTAAACCGCTGAGGCTGCTCAGTTCCCGATGGGGCAGGTTAGGGATTTCGACACCGCGATCGCTGCTGCGACCCTGCCCTTCAGCCAAAAACATCAAAATATCCGCCACGCGGGATACGCTGTCGGACTCCCGCAGCCGCAGCCGCCGGTTTACCTGTCGCAGTCGCCGCCCCATCAATTGGGCGAGTTTAATGCCGGCTTGGGGTTCAGTTTCCACCAGCGTAATGAAATCCTGGGCGGGAATGCTGCCGATCGTGGTCGGCGCAAGGGTGATGGCATCGGTGGAGCGGGGTACTTCGTCGAGGGCTGCCATTTCCCCAAAAATTTCACCGCGCCCCAAAATGTTCAGGGTGACTTCTTTGCCTTCGAGGTTGTAAGTGCGGATTTTGACCCAGCCTTCCAAGATGAAGTAGACCGAGCCGCCCCAGTCATTTTCCAGCAAAATAACTTGGTTGGACGGGTGGGTACGGGTAACGACATGACCAGTAGCAATCTCGACGGCATCGCGCGGCAGAGACCGAAAGAAAGGTGCTGATTCGATCAGTCGCTCAATATCCGCATGGGTGTCGCGGGAGGTGGGACGGTCTTCCATGGGGCGATCGCAAGAGTCATTCACAGAATACTCGATCGGGTCGGGTTTAGTGGCAACTGCGATTGAGCGTTTGATGCAACCTTTGCATAGACCCTATCTAGCTCGTGAGCCGAGGGGACGATCGCTGCAAACCCTCAGAGTTCGTGCGCATTTGCCCTAGGGCGCTCGCCATTCCGGTAGTTGTTAAGGATAGTTAAAGAATAGGTCGATCGCCTAGGAATTGGGAGTGAATTGAGCGCAAGCCCCGTTAATCAAAGCCAAGCCGCTGCTAGGGATATGCGTCTCAGGCGGTTAGGCATGGGGTAGCGATTGCCTTTACGCTCGATGAAGAGGTTGCTACGATCGAGCAAAATCGCCAAACCGACTGCCATGACTTTAGTCGTGCGATCGCAAGCGATGATCCGCCTAAGAGGTGGGGTCAGTCAAACTCAGCGGGCTAGGGTTCGCAGTCGTGATTGTCTGGGGCAATGTCTGGGGCAATACTGCCTAAGACGATTCATCCGGGGCGATCGCACTTCGGTCTCAACGCTGGCGTGGCTGTTGAGGATGGGTTGGAGGGTCTGACGCGAGTTAGGCTTTTCATCCGACTTTTCGGGCTGATCTGGCCGTGGGTGAGTCGCCGCAACCGCTCCCCCACCAACGGTCTGCTCAGTTCAACCGCTCGTTGGGTGCCGTTGTCCTCAACTGCCTCATCAGCACTGTAACCAAAACGTTTGGGTAAGGGTTTGTTGTCGTGACGCTTGATCGAGACTTGCAAATTAAACGTCTTTTAGCCGACCTAGACGCGGCCCTTGCTGCGAGTAGTGATGGTGCTGAGGAGGTGCGATCGCCCCGCAGCCTGGTTGAGCAGGTACGGACTTACTTAGCCGACCTGGCCGAGCAGCCGGCCAGCGCACCGGGCAGCACAGCGGGCAGCACGGCGGGCAGCAACGAACCCAACTGGGTTGAGCAATCCTGGGATGCCCTGTCGCCCGACCTCCAGACCAGCGCTTCGGACTCGGCCAGCAGTGCCGCCGTGCGCGATCTAACCCAAGCGGCGTTGCAGTCGATTCAACAGGATATCGATCGCCTGCGCCAAGAAACCATTGCACCGATGCAACTGGATTTGGAAGCCCTTCGCCACCAGCGCCAGTCCCTCAGCGAAGAAATTGCCCAACTCGAAAATCAGCGCCAGTACTACCAGTCCCTGGCCCAGCAGCAGGCAAACCAAGAGCAACTAATCGGCGACTTTTTGCAGCAACTGCGCGATCGCCTACAAACCAGCATTAGCGAACAGGTTTCGCAACTGGTCGCCCGATCGCCAGAGTTGACCTCGGCCCCGGGAACCGCTGACTTGGCCAGTTTGGAAACATCCGCCAGTGGGGTGCTCGATCGTCTGCATACCACCCTCGGGGCGATCATCACGGCCTTGCAAACCAACTCTCAGCACTACGAAGAAGCCCTGAATGCAGCCCTAGAACGGATGCATGTGCTGGGTGAAGAGAGTGAAGCGGTTCTAGACCATTGGTTGAGCCGGCTGGCCTCCACCCTGGGGCGCGACCTGCCGGGTGAACCGACGGCAACCCTAGCCGACGAAAGCAGCAGAGTGGGGAGCAGCGGCCTGGTGCGTCCGTCCCTAACGGCCACGAGCTTGGCCATGCCACCCTTGCCGCCACCGATTCCCGAGGATGCCAGTGAGGATGCCAGTGAGCAACCGAACGACGCGCTGACCAGCCCCGATGCTTTGGCAATGGCAGCCCTGGCTGGGCCCGAGGATGCAGCCTTGACCAGTGCCGAGACTGCTGCGGCCACCGAGGTGGACTTTGCCACCCTGGATGGTCTAAATGATGACCTAGATGACCTAAATGATGACCTGGATCGGGAAGTGATGCCCCCAGATCTGTGGGGAATAGATCAGACCTCGCCTGAGTTGTCCAGTAGCGCCGAGGAGTTGAATGGTGGGGCGCTAGCCTCGCCGACCACGGCAGCGAGTGCCCCGTCATCCCTGCCAGAGTTCCTGGTGGTCGGTGCGATCGCGCTGGAGGATGCGTCGGAAGCAGTGACGGAGATCGATACCAGCGGTCCCACGCTGATTGGGGGGCTAGAGGACGAGATCTTCGGCGATGTGGATGCCATTTTCCAATTGCCTGAGCCGCAACCCGAGACATCCGCTGCCACCGATGATGGCCCTGGCGATGAGCTGCCGGTGGCGAGTGACTGGGATCCCTTGGCTGTGGCGGCTACTGGCATGATCGCAACGGGGGCGATCGCCGCGTCCTTTGCAGAGGGTGAGGAGCCGGAACCGCTGGCTGCCGAAGCACTACCCCTGGCGATGGATGTCATTCTGGCTATGCCCGATCTGGACTACGATGCGGAGCCTGATTGGGAGGAGGCACCGCCCCTGCCAGCCGGTCAGTCCACCGATGACATGACAGACGGAACTGATGACACGAACCTGGATTTGCCCTGGGAATCGCCGTTGCTAGCCGAAGGGATGGATTTGGCGACTCCGGTTTCCGAGTTCCAGGCGATCGATCCGAGCCTTGACCTGACCGATTTGGATGCAGTCAGCAGCGAGCCAACAATTTCCTTAGACTCCAGCGATGATCTGTTGACCGATTGGGGTGGCGGCGGTATGCCGGCCCTGACGGACTTCCCCAGCGGCTCGGCGGTGGATGCGTCCCGGGTGACGGACGGTGGCGATCGCCCGGAACCCAGCATTGACATGGGTGTTGCTGATGTTGATATGGGTGTCGCTGATATTGATTTTGAAGTCCTAGAAACCAGCCAAAGTGCATTGGCGGCTCCGACCCTAGATCCAGAGATGGCAGGAGCAGCGCCGTCGCTCCTGAACTTTGATGACTGGTCTGTGGATGCCGATGCGGATTCAGCAGGGGTAGATTTCGCCAGTGTCCCCGCTAGTGACCCTGCCAGTGACCCTGCCAGTGACTTAGCCGAGGCGTGGGAGCAGATCGCGATCGAACCGCCAACATTGCCAGCAACTTCAGACCCAGGGGCGATCGACTTTGACAATGCTCCCCCGCCGATGGCCGCCGAGTTAGCCTCCGAGTCTGAAGACTTGGGAGGTGATTTGCGGGCGGAGTTGTCGGCCTGGCAACAACCGGGCGTGGGAGATGAGCCAGTTCCTGACCCGATCGCTGATTGGGCTGGCGATGCGCTGACTGAGTTGGATGAAGCGCTGCCGATCGAACTGGAACCGGATGTGATGTCAGCATTTGACCCATTCGATCCGCCCCTCGATCCGGCGGCAGTGGCTGAACCCAACTCAATGTTTGAGGGATCCTGGTCAGATGCCACCGAGCCAGCGGAGTCCCAACCTGCGGACGATCAGTTACTGGGCTTGCTGCCCGACTTGGAGGCAGGAATCAGCCTGGATGATCCGGCCAGCACGGATTTAGGGGCGATCGAGCTAGATGGAGCCACCGAGTCCCTGGCGAATGCGAGCGAGCTAGACTTTGGGGCTGAATCAGTGGTTGAAGATGCCACAGAAGATCCCCTGCCCCCGATCGAGCTGCCCGATTGGGAAGCAGCGGTGGATGATGATGGCTTGTCCCTGGATGGAACTGACGACCTGTCCGGTGATTTATCCGATGGCTTGTCCCTGGATGGAACTGATGACCTATCCGATGATTTATCCGATGGCTTGTCCCTGGATGGGGCGGCGGACGGACCCGACAGCAGTACCGACTTTGGCGATGATCTGTTGCCGGGTCTAGACCTGCCGGATGATGGGACTTTGGAGGATGTCACCGATGTCGCTAATTTCACCGAGGTTGCTGATGTCACGTCGGGTCTGGACTTAGGATCTGCCAGCCTGTGGGAAGCCACGGTCGAGGCGGGAGACGATCGGGAAGCGGGTCTAGAGTCGATCGCCGGGTTGCGGGATGATCCCACTTTTGGCGAGATCAGTCAGGCCGGTGGCATAGACGAAGCACCACCCATGGAAGTGGACTGGGAGGCAGCCCTGGCAGCTCCCGAAGAAAGCGCGGAGAGCCTGCCCGATTTGGCTGAGGGCTTGATGGGCGCAGCGTTTGCCCCCGAGGCCCCGATCGATGGGCTAGCGGACGAGCTGGAGTTGCCCGCTGCCGACCTTGGGCCCGACTTGGGTTGGGAGGCTGCCGACGAAGACCCCCTAGAAGCTGGTTTGGGTTTAGATCTTGATCTTGATCAAAACCTTGATCAACTTGCTCAAACTGGATCGCTGCCTAGCCTTGAGCCGATCGAGGAGCCAGAGGCTGACCTGGGTGATGATATCGATGGCATTGATCACGATCTGGACGCAGGTCACGATCTGGACGCAGGGCTGGATGATGATTTCGCGTCAGTAGTGGGTCATGAGCCAGAAGGGGCGGATCAACCCGATCTTGACTTGGGTTGGGCCGGTGGCGGCGGTGAACCGGTCTCCGAGCTGACCTTCGAGGACTCACTAGACGATCCCTTGGGTGATTCCTCGGGTGATTCCTTGGGTGATCTCCCGGATCTTGACCCGGATCTTGACTTGGAGGCTGGGGCTGCGATCGAGTTGCCCAACCTCGATTGGCCCGCTGAGGAATCCAGCACTGATGCCGGTCTCGCCCTCGATGAGGATCTGTTTGGTGCAGCGTCAGACTCTGAAGCGCTAGGACTAACAGACTTGGGAGCCGATCTGGGTTCTACCCCGATCGAGAATGAGGATTCCCTGTCAGCGTCTTTGACCGATGATCTGGGATTACCGATCGCGGAGTCGGCCTCATCCGCGTCCTTGGAGAACTTGGCTGGTCTCGATCTGGGCGATTTAGCATTGGAGGAATCGATCGAGGCTCCTGGCTCCGAGGCTGCCATGGTGGGTAACTGGCCCGAAACCCTCCCGGAGACGGAAGCTGCTGCTCTGGAGATGGATTTGCCTGATGAGTGGGGGGCTGCGGTGGATGCGGCTCCCGAGGCGATGGATGAGGTGGATGATCTCGACCCCGTCGGCGGCGACTGGGGAGAGGTTGGTCTAGAGGATTTGAGCGCTGATCCCCCGGTGGTGAGTGACTTAGGGGCTGATCAGACTGGGACCCTGGATGCCCTCAGCAGCCTGGGTGATTTGGCGGATTTGGGGGAAGCGATCGACCAATCCTTGGAAACGGGTTGGGATGCCACGGCTGATTTACCGAATGTTGACTTGTCGAATGTTGACTTACCGAGTGATGCTCTGTTGAGTGATGCGTTGTCCGATAACTTAACGGACGATGCAGACGGGATCGACAATCTGGATTTTGGTTTGATAAGCCTCAATCTGGATAATGTGGATGATGGTTTGCCGGGACTGGGGGACGATGCGGATCTGAGTCTGGCAGATTTGACCGCTAACCCGCTGGAGATCCAATCCCTGGACTTTGCCTTGGATGCCGGGATGGTGGCCTTTGGCGATCCGCTTGATGCCAGTGGGGCGATCGGGGATGATGACGATGGACTGGGCTTTTTGGATCTGGATTCGGCCAGCTTTGATCCGACCAACTTGGAAGCGACCCTCACGGAGTTTGGTGAATCGGCTGATTTGTCGCCCTTAGGTGAGCTTGATGGCGATCTCGATGCCCTGTTGTCGGAGTCGCTGTTGACCGATAGCGATTTGGACGAAACCAAGAAGGAATGAACCGATCGAGCTTGGTTCCGGCTGCCGATCGCTGGTGTTTGGGTCTGAGTTTGGGGGCGGGAACTTGGTCAGTGGCCCTGCGCGATCGCCAGTTTGATCGGGTAGGGCTGCTGGGCTTGCGATCGCCCGAGGGTCCACAATTGGCCCTGCCGTGGGATTGGGAATCACCGAGCACTCCCCTACCCAAAGCCTTGTTTGGGGCAGGGCTAGCCTATCGACCACCGGGCACAACAACAGCCCAGCCTGTGGTGCAGTGGGATGGTGGGCGGCGATCGGCTCCGTTACCCGTCTTGATCGAAACCCTAGGGCGCTCCCTGGCGCGGCTGCGAGATCCGCACCTGCCCTGGGTGACGGCGACGGGGAAACCTGTGCCGCCCGTGGTGTTGCGATCGCTCAGTGAAGTGGTGGTGGCCTATCCCGTGCCCAGTTGTGAAGCTTGGCGATCGAACCTGCGGGAAGCGGTCTTGGCGGCTGGGTTGGTGGCTCGGGCCAGCCAGGTCAGCAGTGTTGCTGAGGGGTTGGCCGCAGCGATCGCCTGGGATGGCCCCCGTAATTGGGGCTGTTGCGGCCTCTTGGATCAACAAGGGGAAATCCTACAACTGACCCTGATCGATCGCGACTTTGGCCGACAAGTGGCAGCGCTGCACGGTTTGGCGGCCCATAACCCGGTCAGCCCGTTGGATGCAATCGATCCCCTTGATGCCCTGAACGGGGCCTTCAATCACCTTTGCAGCCAGTCGGGGATTGCGCCCCAAAAAATTGAACGCTTGTTGGTGCGCGGGGCGATCGCCGCTAGTTCCGATCTGGCTCAGGATCATGCCCCCGCCGCGCCCGACCCCATCAGCGGGTTAGCCCAGTACTTGCGGCAAAAATGTCCCAACGCCATCATGACCTGGGAGCCGCCACCCCCCGCCCCGATCGCCCTGGGCCGAGTAGCGATCGGGGCAACCCATATACCCGAGCAGCCCCCTTGGGATAGCGCCCAACCCTACGATCACTACTTCCTATTTGCAGCATTGCTGCGCCATTTGGGGCCGGAACCCCAATCGCTTGAACAACTGCTCGATCGCCTCGAACAGGATGGTATCCATGCTCGGGCCTGTCGCCGATCGATTCAGCAATTATTGGAAGGGACGATTCCTGCGGGTCTGTTACCCGATCCGACCTTCGCGCCTGGATCCGCCACCGATCCGGTCTACCAGGCCTTGGCCGCTGGTGCACCATTCCTGCGGCTTACAACAGGATGGTATGCTCTCGAAGCAACAGCCGGAACTCACTGGCGGCGATACTTAGGGCGGGTCTGGGGGCGATCGTTCGCCCGCGACCTGGAGCCGACCTTCGATCGCACTTGAAGGGGTTAATCAACAGTTGTGCCTGATTTTTGTGTATTGGTTGGGAGCAGGGTGACTCCCCACATGGTGACTCCTCACATGGTGATTCTGGATGTTCCCTGTCTGGATGCCCCCCTGATCGATCGCGCCCTCTTGAAATTTTGAAAGGCCATGAGTTCTTTGCCCCCTCAGTTGCCGGTTGACCCGCCGCCTGCGGATGCCCCGCGCGATCGCCCCGCCCTGCTGCCACCGCGCACCGACACCGTCGCGCCCCTAGCCTTGGTGGAAACGGCCTTTTTGGCCAGTGCCGCCAGCCTGATTTGGTTGGTCAATTTTTACTTTCCCCTGGGGCCGGCCTTGCGGGTGTTTTTTCCCATTCCGATCGCCCTGGTCTATCTGCGCTGGGGAGCGCGATCGGCTTGGATGGCGGCGATCGTCTCCGGCCTGTTGCTGTCGGTGTTGATGGGGCCACCGCGCAGCATTCAGTACGTGATGCCCTACGGTCTGTTGGGGGTCTTGCTCGGTTGCCTGTGGACTCGAAAAATGGATTGGGGCCGCTCGATCGCCCTTGGCACCTTGCTGAGTGCCACGGGGTTGTTTTTCCGTATTGGTCTCGTGTCGGTGCTGCTGGGAGAAGACCTGTGGACTTACATCACCGTGCAGGTCACGGGACTGCTGGAATGGGGAGCGGTGCAGTTGGGTCTGTTGTGGCGACCAGATTTGGGGGTGGTACAAGGATTTGCCGCCCTGATGATTACGATCAATGGAGCGGTCTACGTCTTTGCGGTGCATTTGGTGGCTTGGGCTGTGTTCGATCGCCTGGGGTTACGGTTGCCGCCGCCACCGCGTTGGGTGCAAACCCTGCTTGAGACAGACTAAAGCGCTCCCTCTAGCAGCGCGATCGGGCAAATTGTTGGTCATGATCCCAGCGACCCAATCTCCCTTTCCAGCAGCCTAGTTCCCAGTAGCCTAATTCCCGGTCATTTAATTCCCGGTCATTTAATTCCCGGTCATTTAATTCCCGGTCATCTAATTCCCAGTCACCCACCTCTTAGGGACGATCTCCAACTTGACATCGAATCGGTCATCGACGGATGGGCAAGACCCCGATTTACCGCCCTCGGTGCAACTCTGCACAGGCGGCGATCGGGCAAAACAGTGGCTGCGATCGCGCCGGGGCCAGCAGCCACTCTTTGCCTGCATTTTGGGCTTTACGGAAACGGGGCTGATTCCCCAGATTTCGGCCGCTGGAGCAACCCCAGCCGATCGCCGCTACACAGCCCTGGCCGATGCAGAATTCTTGGTCAATGGCCCCCGCTGCAATCCCCGCTATCCCTTGCCCCCCCTCGTGGCTGGCGCTTCGCCGGTGTTGATTTCCCGAGCGGTGGTTGAGGCCCTGCGCTGGCGGGTGCGCTTGTTTAATGCGGGGTTGCCCGATCTGCCATCGGTACCCACAACGCGGCTGGGGGGGGTGACGGCCCGTTGCCTAAGCACGGGACAAGCCCTCGATCGCGCCGTCGTCGAACAGTTATTTGCGGCGGGTCTGCTTTGGGGCGAGCGGTTGTTTCAAACGGCCCCCGTCCCGCCAGATTATTTGCTGATTGCTGAATGTGTGGTGGGCGGCACCAGCACGGCCTTGGCGGTGTTGTTGGGTCTGGGCATTGATGCGGCCGATCGCGTCAACAGCAGCCATGTGCGCTGCAACCATCACCAAAAGCTGGATTTAGCGTTGCAAGGCTTGGCCCAAGCAGGATTGGGCCAGTGGGATGGGGCCACGCGCCGCTGGCAACCCCACCCCGATTGCGATCCGTTGGCGATCGTGGCGGCGGTGGGCGACCCAATGCAACCAGTGGCGGCGGGCATGGCCCTGGTTGCTAGCCAACGGGGCGGTGCGCTGTTGGCAGGGGGGACGCAAATGTTGGCGGTCTATGGGCTAGCGGCCGCGATCGCCCGGGCCCGCAACCTGCCCTGGAATCCAGCGGCGATCGCAGTAGGTACTACGCCTTGGGTCGTCCATGATCTGACGGCCGACACCGTGGGCTTGGCCCGGGCGATCGGCTCGGATGAACAGGAACCGATTTTGCTGACGAGCCAGTTAGATTTTGGGGCTTCGGCTTGGGCGCAACTGCGGGCCTATGAAGCGGGCTTTGTGAAAGAGGGTGTGGGCGCGGGTGGGGCGGCGATCGCGGCTAGTTGTGCGGCGGGCTGGACGAGTCGGCGTTGTTTGCGGGCGATCGAATCCCTACTCGATCGCTGGTCAGAAATTTTGCAACGTCCCTAGGCCGCCCGTGCCCGACCCCCAAAACCAGCAAGCTTCCCCCCGTCACCGGAGAGAAGCTGCAATCCCTGAGAAGGCTGGAATAAACAGGCTGGAATCGATTATTTAGCCAAATTTAGCCAAACCGACCCGTCACGTAATCGCGCGTGGCTTCTTGGGCCGGTTCGTGGAAAATCCGCTCGGTGCGATCGTATTCCACCAGGTAACCCACCTTGCTGCCCGCGTCTGTCGCTTCGGCATTGAAAAAGGCCGTGCGATCGCTCACCCGCGAGGCCTGTTGCATGTTGTGGGTCACGATCACGATCGTGTAGTCGCCGCTCAGTTCCTTGATCAGCTCCTCGATCCGCAGGGTCGAAATCGGATCCAGCGCCGAGCAAGGCTCATCCATCAAAATTACTTCCGGCTGGATCGCCACGGCCCGGGCAATGCAGAGGCGCTGCTGTTGTCCACCCGACAGGGCCAAACCACTATCTCGCAGCTTGTCTTTCACCTCGTCCCACAGGGCGGCGCGGCGCAGGGAGCCTTCCACCAGCTCATCCATGTTGCCGCGATAGCCGTTGATCCTTGCGCCAAAGGCAATATTTTCGTAAATCGATTTGGGGAAAGGATTGGGGCGCTGAAACACCATGCCGATGCGGCTGCGAATGGCCACCGCATCGACTTTCGGCCCGTATAGATCGCGATCGTTATAGGTAATTTGTCCTTCGACCCGGGCACTAGCCACCAGATCGTTCATGCGGTTAAAGCAGCGCAGGATGGTGCTTTTGCCGCAGCCGGAGGGGCCAATGAAGGCGACAATTTCGCCCCGGGGAATATCCAAGGACACCTGACGCACCGCCAAGCTGGAGCCGTAGTACACCGAGACCGATCGAGCCGATAAAACCGCCGTGGGAGATTGCATACCAATCAAACCTGAACTTAAAGGAAAACCAGCATGGGGCGCATCGTAGTCATTGGGCTTTCAAGGGTTGAGCGATCGTCCCGGTGGAAGATCTCACCCTAAAGTCCTCGTGCCAAATCGTTTCACCCCGACTTTTGCCAACCCAACGACTCGATCATCGGCGATCGCCTCATGCCGTGGGTTGCTGCCTGGGGCCCGCCGCCGCGATCGGGCCACCATGGCAGGATTTGGGGGAATCTAGGTCAGCGTCTTTTGGAATCGATTGCGCAGCAAAATTGCCGTGGCATTCATCATCATCAACACCACCATCAAGATGATGATGCCAGCCGCTGCATTGACGTGGAATCCCTGCTGCGGACGCGACACCCAGTTGTAGATCTGAATGGGCAATGCCGTGAAGGGACTGGTTGGGTTGTTGGGGATAAACGGCACAAAGGTTAATGCCCCGATCGTAATCAGGGCCGCCGTTTCACCAATCGCCCGGGATAGGGCCAAAATCGTCCCCGTCATAATCCCTGGCAGGGCCAACGGCAGCACATGGGCCGAAACCACTTGCCAGCGAGTTGCCCCGAGCGCAAAACCCGCTTGTCGTAAGCCATCGGGCACAGTGCGCAAGGCTTCGCGCGTGGACACGATGATCACCGGCAGCACCAGCAATGCCAAGGTCAAGGCCCCAGTCAAAACGCTGCGCCCCCCTGTTAGCGGCTGCATCCAGCGTGCAAATACTTGTAAGCCTAGCAGTCCGTAGATGATTGAGGGTACGCCGGCCAGGTTGGAGATGTTGATTTCGATCAGGCGAGACCACCAGGACTCGATCGAAAACTCCTCCAAATACAGACCCGCTCCCACCCCGATCGGGAAAGCAATCAACGCCGTCAACACCAACAGCCAAATTGACCCACCCAAGGCCGCCGCAATCCCGGCTAGCTCAGGTTTGCGCGAAGGCAAGCTCGTGATGAATTGCCAACTGAGGCGGGGTGAGCCATCCAGCAATACATCGGCTAGCAGTACAAGCAGCACTAAAATCGCCAGGCCCGTGGCAATCCAGGTGGCGCTGGCAAACAGGTTGTCCCAAAGGTAGCGCCGTTCGAGCTGGGGGTTAAACAGCATTGCCCGCGATCGCTCAGAGTGATCGGGCCCATGAGGTGAAGTAGCCATTAGTCGTATTTCTCCCGGAAGCGGCGCACAAACCAGAAGCTAAATACGTTCAGCCCCAGGGTCATCACGAACAGCGTAGTACCGACGGCAAATAGGGTTTGGTAGGCGATCGAGCCGGCTGGCGTGTCGCCCAAACTCACCTGCACAATGTAGGCCGTCATGGTCATGGTTGAAACCAAGGGATTGAGACCCAAGGTGGCATTTTGACCCGCCGCGATCGCCACGATCATCGTTTCCCCGATCGCCCGTGACACTGCCAAAATCACCGAAGCCACAATCCCCGACAAGGCCGCAGGCAACACCACCGACACGATTGTTTCGCGTTTGGTGGCTCCCAATGCATAGGAACCATCGCGTAGGCTGCGCGGCACTGCATAGATCGCATCTTCACTGAGGGAGGCAATCAGCGGTGTAATCGCAATCCCCAGCACCATGCCCGCACTCAAGGCGTTGAAGCCCTGGAGACCGGGAATGATTTTTTGTAGCAAGGGGGTGACAAACAGCAGAGCGAAGTAGCCATAGACCACCGTAGGCACGCCGGCCAGCACTTCCAAGGCGGGCTTCAGGATTTGGCGCACTTTCGGGCTAGCGTATTCACTCAAACAGATGGCCGAGAGCAGCCCCAAAGGTAAGGCTACGGCGATCGCAATGCTCGTGGTCAAAACTGTGGCACTGATTAGAACGATGATCCCAAACTGTGCGCTAGCAAAGAGAGGAGTCCAGCGAGTTTCGCTAAAGAATCGCCAAATTGGGATGACCCTGAAGAAATCGACCGTCTCGAAAAATAGGGTCAAGACAATCCCAGCAGTTGTGGCAACGGATACAAAGGAAAAAAGTCCCAAAATCGAGCGAACCAACAGATCCGTCTGTTGGCTGGCTTGACGATTGGGCTGCCAAAGGGATGGGTTTTGAGAGAAGCTCTCCATAGGTACAGATTGACGAGGACTCGCCAAGATCTCCGCAATTTTTGAATTGAACCGCAATTTAGGTCTTTGCGAAAGACAAACCGAATCGAGCAGCATACTTACCCCTAGGGGCGGAAGCTGCTTAATTCGGTAACCAAAGTCAGTAAACAACGGTCTGATTGCTGACAGCGAGGTAGCGCCCCCCGGTCGGGTGGGGAAATGCTGCCTTTGATCTGTCCTTAATAGACTTGGACTACAGTCACTCCCCCAATCTGGCTGTATGGGTTACTTAGCCTTCAGCAGGTCAGCCAGCTTTTTCTTCTTGGCATCCTTGTCGGCAAACATCGTGCCGGTTGTGGCGGCATCCAAGCGGGCTTTCACCAAGGGAGCTAGCTCTTCGGTCAAAGGCAGATAGCCGGTGTCAGCAATGATTTGCTTGTTAGCTGGGTCAATTTGGAACGCGGCAAAGGCCTTCACTTCCGGCTTGCTCAGGGCATCCTTCTTGACATAAATGAACTCAGGACGCGACAGCGGCTCGTAGGAGGCATCGGCGATCGTCTCAGCGCTCGGGGCCACACACTTACCGCTCTTGCCCTTGATTTCCACCAGCTTCAGCTTGTCCTTATTGGCTTCGTAATAAGCAAAGCCGAAGAAGCCGAGGCTGCTTTCATCGCCAGACACACCCTGCACAATCACGTTGTCATCTTCGCTAGGCGTGTAGTCACCCCGGCTCTTGCCTTCTTCGCCGGTAATCACTTTGGTGAAGTAATCGTAAGTCCCTGAATCAGTCCCTGCACCATAGAGTGCCAGAGGCTTATCAGGGAATTTGGGATCAATGTCTTTCCAACTCTTCACTTTGCCCTCGGCAGCCGGTTCCCACATCTTCTTGAGCTGATCAACGCTCAAGCAAGTGACAAAGTCATTTTTGGGGTTGACCACCACTGACAAACCATCGTAGGAAACGGGCAACTCAACGTATTCCACGTTGCCCTTCTTGCACAGTTCGATTTCTTCTTTCTTGATCGGACGCGAGGCGTTGGAAATGTCGGTTTCCCCAGCGCAGAATTTCTTGAAGCCGCCGCCGGTACCTGACGAACCGACAATGACTTTGATGTTTGGGTTGGCCTTCATGAATTCTTCGGCCATGGCTTCCGAGATGGGGAAGACCGTGCTGGAGCCATCGACTTTAACCGTTGCTTCGGCAGCGGCGGGGCTATCAGCGGGGCTACCACCGGCGGGCGACTCACCGGCGGGGCTGGTGCCCGCTTGAGGAGTGCCGCCACCGCATGCAGCCAGGGAAAGTGCCAGGGCTGCGATCGAAGTGGCAGCCGCTTGGCGAGTGATTCGACGCAGGGGGAAGTGAGTCATAAAGCTTTGGGGATGGTTGGGATCGAGGATGTTGCTCGATCGGCAAACGGATAACAGCGATTGAAAGCGATGGATGGCGAGGGTGCGATCGCGACAAGAACGGCGGCTCAGGTGAAAACCGGCGCGATCAGTTACTGCCGCGCAAATGCTGCCGCGCAAATACTGCCGCGCAAAATGCTGACATGAGTAAACGGCGGCTAGCATAAACCGCTTGGGTAAAGAGAAGGTTAATAGAGCAGCAAAATTGCTGCCAAAATCGTTACAGAATTGGGCTTCCTAGGGACTGAATAGCCGGGACAATCGCCCGATGAGGCGGGGCGATCGGTCTTGGCGTTGTGATTTTCGATGGACTTGGGGGGTTTCATTGCCGGTCAGCTCTACCCGATCGGCGATCGTCTGGCGCACCCGGCCGCCTTGGATTTTGCCAATCACCAACACTACCGGCGGCAACGGATTTTGCGTCCACCTGATCGCCTGTGGCAACGTCGTCACCACCTGGGTCGCCAGCCAAGCCGAAACGGTTGATTTCCTTGACCCCAATCGTCATCGCCAGAGAATCAACCGATCAGAGACTAACCACAATTAACCATTTCGTCTGGATTTCCACCAATGGCGACCAGTCCTATGACTTCAAAGCCTCGATTTAGGATCGCTTTAGGATCAGTTTGGGATCGATTTAGGGCAGCTTTAGGGCAGATCTAGGGTGCTTTCCTGAAACACAATCACAATCTTGGGCAGGATTTTGGGCAGGATTTTGGGCACGATCTCGGGAAACATCTTCTAGCTGGGGATAAGTCTATATTTCTTGGAAAATTCAGCAAAGTGGATGGGTTATACATGAATGGAGCAACTATCGTAGAGCGAGCAACCGATCGCTCTGTGCTGTGATCGTTACTGCGATCGCTTGCCGTTTGGTCGCTCGTCGTTTGATCAGCGATCGCACAGAAGAACCCGCTAAGATTCTGGATTTTTACGCCTGCGATTGTTCGGTAGCTGCTGGCCCGACCGCTGCGATCGCCCTTGGCCAGTCCTCAAGAGGCTACCGGTTTTCGATCGCCCGCCCGAGATGTTGTTGCTTACGGGGTGCCAGAGCGCGCTGGCCAACTGTCTTTTGCTTCCGGTTAACTGCTAATTGTCGATTAATTCGCAAAGTTCTATGACTTCGCAGCCTGCTAATCTTGGTGTTTCGACCGTGGCCGGAACCACTGAAACCATCGTCCACATCCCTGAGCGCTTGTCAGTTTTGGAAGCGGTTGACTTTAAGGAAACCTGTAAGACCCTGTGCGAAGCCGATCCGCTGCCCGTGCAAATCACACTGGATTTTAGCCAAACGGCCTTTGTGGACAGTAGCGGGATTGGGGCGCTGGTGAATAGCTACAAGCTAGCCCATGCCACGGGGGTCAGTTTTGTGTTGCGAGCCGTGCAACCACCCGTGATGGCGGTGCTGTCGATGACGGGGTTGGATGCGATGCTCTCGATCGAGTCTTCGGCCGCCCTGACCACAACCGACAGTAACTCCAGAAAAGAAGACGTTCTGCCGCCAGCAACCCATCCATCCGTGCGATCTTGGATCAAACGCAGTTTGGACATTGCCGGTGCGCTGATCGGGCTAACTATTTTGGGAGTCATGTTTATCCCGCTGGCGATCATCATTCGTTTGGATAGCCCGGGGCCGATCCTGTTTAGCCAGGTGCGCTGTGGATGGATGGGTAAGCGCTTCCGGCTGTGGAAGTTTCGATCGATGGTGCCTGATGCGGAAGCGCGTCGTCACCAAGTGAAGAATCAAGCAGAGGGGGCATTCTTCAAGAACGACAATGATCCCCGCATCACGCGGGTTGGCCGGTTCTTGCGCAAAACCAGCCTGGATGAGTTTCCACAGTTTTGGAACGTGTTGCGGGGTGACATGAGCTTGGTGGGCACTCGTCCGCCCACGCCTGATGAGGTGGAGCGCTATGAAGTGCCCCAGTGGCAGCGGTTGGATGTGCGTCCCGGCATGACCGGCGAGTGGCAAGTGAACGGCCGATCGCAGGTCAAGAAGTTTGAGGACGTGATTCGCCTAGATTTGGACTACCAGGAAAACTGGAGCCTAAAACACGATCTGAAGCTAATCTTCAAGACCGTCGCTGTGTTGTTCTCCCGCAATAGCGGTGCAATGTAACTAGGCAGATTGCATGGGCGCTCGTCCTAAAGGTTCGATCGCGGCGCGACGACCCGCATCGCGCTCGCCGCTAACGTCGTTGCTTCGGGGCAAGATGGGGTCTCGCCTGAGACACCTGCTCTTGGCCATTTGGTTGCGCTTGCGTCATTGGTTGGATCGCCAAAACGATAACCAGTGGCGACCGGTGCGCTACCGATCGCGCCTTAAGCTGACAACTGATCTGCAAGAACTACCCGATCTGTTGCAGTGGTTTGACCGGCGGCTGCAACAGGTGATTCCAGAGCGGTTGCCGCCGCAGTTTCTGTGGGAATGTCAGTTGATTCTCACGGAAGGCTTTACCAATGCGGCACGCCATGCCCATCGCCACCGGCCGCCCCAAACCCCGATCGTCGTGGAAGTGGGGCGATCGGGTCGTTGCTTGGTGATTGAGATTTGGGACTGTGGCGATCCCTTTGACTGGGATGCCAAGTTGGCCGCCTTGCGCCAAGAGCATCGCAATCCCCTGGAAAAGGAATCGGGGCGAGGCTTGATGTTTATGGAGCAGTTGTCCCAGCGGGTGCGCTACCGGCGCTATGGTGGGCGCAACTGTTTGATGGTGCGCAAGGCCTTTCCGGCCTAGGTGCACGACGAGCTGATTTTGATCGGCTGATTTTGATCGGTTGCATGACTGGTTTATGTGATTTAAGTTATGTAATTTGATCATGGGGGTGCAAGGGGCCGAAGCCCCTTGTCTGTGATGACTGATTGCGCAAGGCTGCCAAGAAACTGCAATTGATGGCGATTGGCGATCGCTGCCGCCCGAACCGATCCGCAACATCCGAAAATAGGGGACTGGCATTGCGCACTCGATAGTTTTTCCCTAGAGGATTCGCCCCATGCAAACCACCGATCGGCAACGCGATCCGTCCCTGACTGCCCTAGGCATAACCGCTGCTGCCCCAGACTCTGATCCCGTAGACCCGATCGCGGATTTGATTGCCGACCCACCGCTCGTGATTGCCGGTCGCACCTTTCGATCGCGCCTGATGACCGGCACAGGTAAATATCGCAGCATGGCAGAAATGCAGGCTTGTATCGCAGCGAGTGGCTGTGAAATCGTCACTGTGGCCGTGCGCCGGGTGCAAACCCAGGCTCCGGGCCATGAAGGACTGGCCGAGGCGATCGATTGGTCAAAAATTTGGATGTTGCCCAACACGGCCGGTTGCCAAACGGCCGATGAAGCGATTCGGGTGGCGCGGCTGGGTCGCGAGATGGCCAAGCTGCTGGGCCAGGAGGACAACAACTTCGTGAAGCTGGAAGTGATTCCTGATTTGAAATACCTGCTACCCGACCCGATCGAAACCTTGCGGGCCGCCGAGCAGTTGGTGAAAGAAGGCTTTGCCGTGCTGCCCTATGTCAATGCTGACCCGCTTTTGGCCAAGCATTTGGAAGAGGCTGGTTGCGCCACGGTTATGCCCTTGGGTTCCCCGATCGGCTCAGGACAAGGGATTAAGAACGCGGCCAATATTCAAATCATTGTGGAAAACGCCAAGATTCCGGTGGTGGTGGATGCGGGGATTGGCACGCCCAGCGAGGCCACCCAAGCAATGGAACTGGGTGCTTCGGCGCTGTTGATCAACACCGCGATCGCCCAGGCCGAAAACCCCGCCGCCATGGCCCGCGCGATGGCCCTAGGCACAGCGGCCGGCCGGTTGGGCTACTTGGCCGGGCGAATTCCAGTGAAGGGGTTAGCTAGCGCCAGCTCGCCCCTGACCGGTTTGGTGACCAGCAGCTAGGAACGGCTCTTGACCGGGGCCGGTCGATGTTTGTTACAGTGGCGATTAATGCTGTGTTGCTAAAAATTGCAAAGGACTGTAACAAATGCCTTACACCACGGAAGATGGCGGTCGCCTGAATAATTTTGCCAAAGAGCCGAAGATGTATACCGCTGATGATCCCTCTTCAACGCAAAAGCAGAACTATGTGGTTTTGGGCGCTCTGGGTCTGGGCTTGGTACTCGGGGTGATGGTGATCGCCTTTGTGGTGTCCTAGGGGCTAACCACTGGTTCATTAAAACTGCAAAACTGCTGTGGCTTTGGGGTGCGGCCTTGCCGTGCCCCATTGTTCTGGGAGTGGGGTGTCATGAAGGTTGGTGTGGTCGGCTTGGGTTTAATTGGTGGATCGTTGGGGCTGGCCCTGCGGCCCTGTGGTCACGAAATTTTTGGGGTGGCGCGGCGATCAGCAACGGCCGATCGGGCGATCGAGCTGGGCATTGCCGATCGAGCGGGTTGTGATCTGGCGCTGCTGGCTGAAGCTGATCTGGTGATCTTGTGTACGCCGATCGGGGCGATCGAACCGACGGTGCGCCAACTGATTCCCCACCTCAACCCCAGTGCGGTGTTGACCGATGTGGGTTCGGTGAAACAGGCGATTGTCCAGGCGATTGAACCCCTGTGGCCGAACTTTGTCGGGGCCCATCCAATGGCGGGCACGGCCGACAGCGGCATCGAAGCGGCCCTGCCGGATTTGTTTGTGGGTCGCCCCTTTGCGATTACGCCGACCGATCGCACCCCGGCTGAAGCGATCGCCCGGGTCACCGAGATCGCGCAGGATTTGCGATCGACCCTCTACCGTTGCACCCCGGAACAACACGATCGGGCCGTGGCTTGGATTTCCCATTTGCCCGTGGCCATTAGCGCCAGCCTGATTGCAGCCTGCGGGGCGGAACCGGATTCCGAAACCCTGGCATTGGCTCAATCCCTGGCCAGCTCGGGATTTCGGGACACCAGCCGGGTTGGCAGTGGCAATCCGGAGTTGGGGGTGATGATGGCCCAATTCAACCGGCCGGAATTGCTGCGATCGCTCCAGTGCTATCGTGACCAACTGGATCAAATCATGGGGGCGATCGATCAACAGGATTGGGCCGCGCTCCAAACCTGCTATGAACAAACCCAACAGGCGCGATCGGCTTTCGTTGATTAACGCCAATTAGATTTCAAGACTCATTTCAAAGATCCACTTTCCTTCTGGGGGGATTGTCATGTCGCCCAAAACTCTGATGCCACCGGCAACGGATCGTTAGGCAGCAAGGGGCTTAAGCCCCTTGTTACGGCGACTGACGCGACGACATCCCCAATAATTCCTCTCCAGTCTTTATCCCAAGATTTTTCGGATTCCTATGACTGCTTCCGCCGATCGCGTCCAAGGCATCTTTAACCGGATTGCGCCCGTTTATGACGATCTCAACGATTGGTTGAGCTTGGGGCTACATCGGGTTTGGAAACAGATGACCGTGAAATGGAGCGGCGCAAAACCGGGCGATCGCGCCTTAGATCTCTGTTGCGGCAGCGGGGATTTGGCCCTGCGGTTGGCGGCGGCCGTCGGCCCCAGCGGTCAGGTGGTGGGGGCAGACTTTTCGGCACAAATGCTCGATCAGGCGCGCGATCGGCCCCAAGGATTTCGGTCTTTGGCCCCGATCGCCTGGGTGGAAGCGGACGCGCTGAATTTGCCCTTTGCCGATGCGGAATTTGACTGCGCCACGGTGGGCTATGGCCTGCGAAATGTGACCGACTTTGATCAAGCGCTGCGGGAGCTGTATCGCGTCTTGCAACCCGGTGCGACCCTGGCGGCCTTGGATTTCCATCGGCCCGCCAGCGCGATCGCCCAGCAATTTCAGCAACTTTATCTCGATCGGCTGGTGGTTCCCGTCGCCCAGCAATTTGGCGCAACGGCTGAATATGAATACATCCTGCCCAGCTTGCAGCGGTTCCCCGTGGGGCGCGAGCAGGTGCAACGGGCCCAGGCGATCGGTTTCCAATCGGTGCGGCACTATCCCCTGGTCGGTGGTCTGATGGGCGTGTTGGTGGCCACCAAACCCTAGGGCAAATCCAGCAACCATTCCGAGGCGCGATCGCCCAGTTCGATCGGGATGCTCACGGCCTTGCCTTGGCGTGGTCGGTTTTTGGTGGTGTCAATAAACGATCGCACCTGTTCCACTGCGCCCCAGCCTTGGATATAGGTAGCCACCGTAGATAAATGCTCAAAATATTCCGCCTCCGTCAGGGGAAACGACACCTGCTCTAGGTAGCGCCACATCACCTGCACAAAAATCTTGTCCTTGATTTTGCGGACTTGCACATCGTAGGAAAACCCCCACTTGTCCACAATCCATTGGTGTAAGTCTTGACCAGTCATAGGGCGATCGAGTGATGGTGATAAAGGGTGTGGCGGGGTTTGGGTCGGTTTGAAACCGGCCCCAGGACAACAAGGGACTTTAGGAACTGTCGTCATTTCTCGATGTGAGGCTGAAACGGTTAATTTTTCGTGCCCCAATCCTCGCAACAAGGGGCTTAAGCCCCTTGTCCCCCACGAGATCGTAACGATGGAATCAGGGTTTTAGACGATTCAATGACAGGCTCTCAGCCCCTTGTCCCCCACGAGATCGTAACGGTGGAATCAGGGTTTTAGACGATTCAGTGACAGGCTTTCAGTCCCTTGTTGAGGGAGATGAGTAGTCATTATTTGTAACGCAATATGAAGTTTTATACGGATCTGTTACGACCGCGCGATCGCCCCTCAGCAACGCGATCGCCTGGCCCGAGAGATGCAATAATACCCTAGCAATTGCGGTGGCTTTGTTTGACCTGTTCAAACCCCACCCTTGCAGTCATACAATCTTTAAGATTCGTTATAGAACCCCCAAGAGAAGGCACGCGAGTAGGCATTATGGCTCAAGCTTCCAGCCCTGCGGACGTACCCAGCATGGGTCGCCGCCAGTTCATGAATTTTCTGACCTTTGGCTCGGCAACGGGTATCGCCCTGGGCGCGCTCTACCCCGTTGTGCGCTACTTCATTCCCCCTTCAACCGGTGGTGCTGGTGGCGGCGTAGCGGCTAAGGATGCTCTGGGCAACAGCGTCAAACTCAGCTCGTTCCTGGCCGAACACAATGTGGGCGATCGGGTCTTGGTTCAAGGCCTCAAGGGCGACCCCACCTACCTGATCGTAGATAGCAAAGAAGCGATCGCCAACTATGGTTTGAACGCTGTCTGCACCCACCTCGGTTGTGTTGTGCCCTGGAACGCTAGTGCCAACAGATTTATTTGCCCCTGCCACGGCTCGCAATATAACAACGAAGGCAAAGTGGTTCGCGGCCCCGCGCCCCTGTCCCTGGCCCTGGCCCACATTTCGGTTGATGACGACAACGTGAGCCTCAGCCCCTGGCCGGAAACCGACTTCCGCACCGGCGAAGAACCCTGGTGGTCGTAATTTCTACAATTGCTCATCAATATCGCGGCTGACCGTACTTTTTAGACAACTCATGAAGACTGCTTTCAAGGTTTTGACTCGCGGTGCGATCGCCGCGATCGCCGCGATCGCCCTGCTGATCGGCGGCGACCTCGTGGCTCCCCAAGCCGCCATGGCCTATCCGTTCTGGGCTCAGCAAGTGGCTCCGGCAACCCCCCGGGAAGCCACTGGCCGGATCGTTTGTGCCAACTGCCACTTGGCCAAGAAACAAACGATCGTGGAAGTGCCCCAATCGGTGATGCCTGACACCGTGTTTGAAGCCGTGGTGAAGATCCCCTACGACACCAGCGTGCAACAAGTCACCGGCACGGGTGAACCCGGCCCCCTGAATGTGGGTGCTGTGTTGATGTTGCCCGATGGCTTCAAGATTGCTCCCGAAGACCGCATTCCTGAAGAACTGAAGGAAAAGACCGAAGGCCTGTTCTATCAGTCCTATGGGGAAGGTCAAGACAACGTGGTGATCGTCGGGCCGCTGCCCGGTGATCAATACCAAGAAATCGTGTTCCCCGTGCTGTCGCCCAACCCCGCTGAGGACAAGGCGATCAAGTTCGGTAAGTACGCAGTCCATGTGGGTGGCAACCGCGGCCGCGGTCAGGTTTACCCCACGGGCGACAAGAGCAACAACACGATCTACAACGCTTCGGCTGCAGGCACAATCGACGCGATCGCCAAGACCGATGAGGGTGGCTACCGCGTGACGATCGCCAAGGAAGATGGCTCGACCGTGGAAGATACGATTCCCGCTGGCCCTCAACCGATTGTCAAGGAAGGCGATGTGGTGACGGCTGGCCAAGCAATCACCAACGATCCGAACGTGGGTGGCTTTGGTCAAATGGATACGGAAATCGTGCTGCAAGATCCCAACCGCGTCCTGGGTCTGTTGGCGCTGTTTGTGGCGGTGATGATCACCCAAATCCTGTTGGTGCTGAAGAAGAAGCAAGTGGAAAAGGTGCAAGCTGCCGAAATGAACTTCTAGACTGTTCATTCGTGCCATCCGCTGCTTGAGCTTCAATGACCAGAGCTTCAATGACCAGAGCAGCAAGGGGCTTAAGTCCCTTGTCCTGGTCATAGTCCCAAAACCCTCGATGTGATCCAGCTTGGATTCGCGATCGGGGGTTTTGTTTTGGGGGATTTCTGACCCACGGGCCCGAATTTGTCCGACAATTAAACACCTTGTCTTGTCAACCTGCATCGGTGCTGCCGGATGGATAGCCAGTGCGATCGGGCGGCGGAGAAGGCAATTAAGATCTTCAGTCGAGGGTGATTAGGCGCTGATGGCGGTTTTACACGGTAGCTGGCAACTGGGTGAAGAGGCATTTTTTCTGTGGGCAGAATCGTGGAAACCCACCACGGGCAAGCCACCGACCCAGTGGCAAGTGCCCGACCATCCCCGATCGCTCGCAGCGAAGGAACTGAAAACCTGGTTAGCCACCCTGACGGAAACCGCCGGGCTGAAACCCTCGGCCTTGGAGCATCTAAAAGAATGGACTCCCAAGTGGCGGGCCGTGGGGCTGCCTTGCCTGCGTGGTATGGGGTCGCCGCTGTTGTCGGGGGCTGAGGCGCTGGAACCGGCCCAACGCGATCGCCTGGAAATTCAACTGTGGTGGGTCGAGGGGCTATGGATTCCGGCGTCGCGGGTTCCCGAGTTCCTGTTGGGGATTCCCTTAGCAACCGATTCACCGGCCATCTCGGGCAATTTGCGGTTTTGGAGCCATGTGGCTCGCTGGAGTTTGGATTTGGTGGCTCGGGCCAAGGCAACTCCCGGTTTAGTGCCCACGGTCGAGGGCGCTGCCCGATCGACCTGGCAACCCCTGCTAGAAGGGGCCGTGGATCGATCGCGCCTGGAAACCTTTGGCCGCCAAATGCCCAGCAGTTGTCGCCTTTACCAAACGATGGCCCGGCCCGTTGAGCAGCGGGCCACCACGGGCAATGCGCGATCGCTCCGAGGCTCCAGCGGCCCTGTGCGGGTCACGTCCTACCAGCCCATTTCGATCCTGTTACCCGCTGCTCCAGCCACGCTCCTGACCGACTGCCTAAAAGCCTTGGTTGATGCCCATCTGCGATCGACAGCGGCCAGCTTGCCCCTGCCGGGTGAACGCCGGGTGGGTGGCCGCGGGGCCGCCCGTGGAGGCCTGACCACGGCGATCGGGCTGCCAACTGTGGCCCGGGATTGGTTGAGCGCCTTGGGGCAACCGGCGGCCACTTGCCAAAGCACCCTGGCCGATTTGGCCCCCCTGGCCCGCAGCTTGCAAACCTGGCTGGGGGCCTTTGGTAGTTCCGCGCTGGCCGATTCGGCCTTCTGTGCGGCTTTTTGGCTCCAACCTCCCCAGGAAGCCGATCGATCCTGGCGCTTGGTCTATGGTTTACAGGCGATCGGGATCAACAACGACCCATCCGGAGCAGTGGGCCAATGGATCGCCGCTGACCAGCTTTGGCAATTTGCCGTCGAGCGGTTGCGGGTGGGCGATCAGATCGCCATGCATCCCCAGGAAACCTTGCTGCGGGGCCTGGGTTTAGCGGCGCGCCTGTTTCCCGAGCTGGAAGCCACCCTCGATCAACCCATGCCCACGGGCTGCGATCTGTCGCCGGTTCAGGCTTACCAGTTTGTGCGGCGCTATGGCCCCCAATTCCAAGACAACGGCCTGGGGGTGGTGTTGCCCGAGAGCCTGCGCGATCGCCCAGAAAATCGCCTCGGTCTGCGGTTGTTGCCCGGCCAGGCGGCCACCGCCGATCGCCCCAACCTGGGACTGCGGAATCTGCTGGACTTCCGCTGGGAGCTGACCTTGGGTGATCGCTCCCTCAGTTCCAAAGACTTTGAAGCCCTCCTCGCCAAAACCGATTTGGACACCATGCCCCTGGTGGAAATTGGCGGGGAATGGGTCGAGTTACGGCCCAATGAGGTGCGCGCCGCGCGGGAATTTTTGGCCAAGCGCCAAGGCAATTTGCGCCTGACCTTAGATGAAGTATTGCGGGTGACGACGGGTGAAAATGCCCTGATCGACAAGCTGCCCGTGGTCAACTTCGAGACTTCTGGGGCCGTGTTGGAGCTGATGAACGCCTTGGATGATCGATCGACGATCGCCCCCGTCACCACCCCCGCCCCCTTTCAAGGCCAGTTGCGTCCCTACCAAGAGCGCGGTATTGCCTGGTTAGCGTTCCTAGAGCGCTGGGGCCTAGGGGCTTGCCTGGCCGATGACATGGGCTTGGGCAAAACCCCCAGCACGATCGCCTTCCTGCTGCATCTGCGGGAGCGGGGCGAGCTGACCGGGCCGGTGCTGTTGGTTTGCCCCACCTCCGTGCTGGGTAACTGGCAACGGGAGCTGGCCCGGTTTGCCCCTGACCTGCGGGTGTTGCTGCACCACGGCGATCGCCGGCTCAAGGGACAGGCCCTGGCCCGGGCAGCAGAATCCCTGGACGTGGTGTTGGTCAGCTATTCCCTAGTGTTCCGGGATGAAATGACCCTGCAAGCTGTGCCCTGGCGCGGATTGGTGCTGGATGAAGCCCAAAACATCAAAAACGCTGAGGCCAAGCAATCCCAGGCAGTGAAGCGCCTAGCGGCCGGCCCCGATGAACCGATCGAAACCACAGAGCCATCGGCTGACACCCCGGCGCGATCGACCCCCTTCCGCATTGCCCTGACCGGTACTCCTGTGGAAAACCGGCTGGCGGAACTCTGGTCGATCATGGACTTCTTGAATCCCGGCTATCTGGGCGCGCAGACCTTTTTTCAGCGGCGGTTTGCCACCCCGATCGAGCGGTTTGGTGATGGCGCGTCTTTGCAAACCCTGCGATCGCTAGTGCAACCCTTCCTGCTGCGTCGCCTCAAAACCGACAAAACGATCATTCAAGACTTGCCCAATAAACAGGAAATTAACCAGTTTTGTGGTCTGTCGGCGGCCCAAGCGGAACGCTACCAAGCCTTGGTCGATCAAGCTCTAACCGAACTCGACAGCAGCCAAGGCATTCAGCGGCGGGGTCAGGTATTGGCCCTGTTGGTGAAGCTGAAGCAACTGTGCAACTACCCCACCTTGGTTGGCTTAGAGCATGAAGAAGTGGAGGTGCGCGCGCCGAAATTGTTGCCCAGCGAGTCGCCAAAGTTGCAGCGGTTGGGCGAAATGCTCGAAGAAGTGCTGGCCGAGGGCGATCGAGCCTTGATCTTCACCCAGTTCGCCCGCTGGGGCCACTGGATGCAAGCCTATCTCCAGCAGTTCTTGGGCCGGGAAGTGCTGTTCTTGCATGGCGGCACACCCCAGAAGCAACGGGATTTGATGGTCGATCGCTTCCAAAACGATCCCCAATCGCCCCCAATCTTCATCCTCTCCCTGAAGGCCGGCGGCACAGGCCTGAACCTGACCCGCGCCAACCATGTGTTCCACTTCGATCGCTGGTGGAACCCCGCCGTGGAAAACCAAGCTACCGATCGCGCCTTCCGCATTGGCCAAACCCGCAATGTCCAGGTGCACAAATTCGTTTGTACCGGCACTCTAGAAGAGCGGATTCATGATTTACTCGAAAGCAAAAAAGTGCTGGCAGAGCAAATTATTGGCACGGGCGAAACCTGGCTGGGCGATTTGGACACGGATGCGCTGCGGGATTTGTTGCTGCTCGATCGCGCGGCGATCGTCGAGGATAAGTAATTTCCAGAGATCGAACCCAGGGGAGATTGATGGATACCCACGCCAAGGTCTTGATCCCCCGCGCGATCGCCCCGACCTGACTGAATCCCCGCAGCGCCCCAACAGCGCCCTAACAGAATCGGGGTGCAACCCAAAACGAGTTGCACCCCGACAAAGACTAGGGAGGGTTAGCCCCCAACAAATGCCCTGGAATCGAGCAAAATAGTGCAGGATCTTTAAGAAGGAGTGACTTGATCCCTTTCAACGATTCCTCAGCGGGTAAAAGCCCCAAAAGGATTGATTGGCGGGGTTTTTATATCTGTAACCCCATTTAAACCACCCTTAGTTTTCCATGAATCGCAGATCAGTCCAGATTTCCTCATTTTTTCTTTATATTCGCTCAGAGTCCTTGTTCTGAAATAGTTCTAGGGATTTTGTCTGGAATGAAGCGCCTTGACAAAAATTAGAATTCATGAACAGTTGTCTAGGTATTGAGAGCGTCAATTCTTGGAAAGACGATCGCGATCCCGTGGGCGATCGATCCGAAAGAGCCAAACCATCAACGCCACCACCCCAATTTGCAGGGCTAGGTTGGGTAGGATTGTTCCTGGATCGCCCCCTGCGAGCAACTTCAGCAAAAAGATGACCCCCCCGATCGCCCCCGAAGCCGCAAACGTGCCATAGAACACCCGCCGCAAACCACGATAGGGAGCCTTGGCTTCGGCCTTCAGTCGGGCCATGAGTTCGGGATCGAGTTGGGGAGGGCGGTTGGTCATGGGGCGCTTGGGGTGACTCGATGATGAGCGACAGGCTGGCGGTCTCAGGAATCGGGGGCGATGTCAACTATCCCAGATCCCAACTACCCTAACAGACCGCGTAGCAGCGCTACTAGAGCATTTCAGCGAATTCTAAATAAATTCCGATCGCCTACTGGGAAAATCTAAACCAATGCTGCTATACTCCTTAAGCGCTTGTTGGCGTAGGCCGGTGTAGCTCAGTGGTAGAGCACTCGATTCGTAATCGAGCGGTCAGGGGTTCAAATCCCCTCACCGGCTTTCAGTAAAGTTTGCAGCAATTGGGTAGGGTCTAAGTCATCCCCACGCCGCCTGTCCTGTGGGCTAAAGTAGGGAGCGCGACTGACTACCGGCTACCGACGTGGATGGTCAATGTGGACAGTCGATCGCGCCGGCCAGCTCCCCCCAATCTGCCAGCTCCTTTGACCCCATGCGGGCTGGGCGCGGTCAGACCACGAGACTCAGACCACGAGATTCAGACCACATGATCAGGTCAATGGATCAGGTCACAGGTCAATGGATCACATCACCACTCTGGGTGATTTGGGGATCGGGGCTTACTGGCCGGGATTCGTTCAATGCCCTAGGCGATCGCCGGTACGGGTGCAGGTTCGTAGAGATACTCAAACCAGTTACCATCGGGATCGCGACCATAAAACGAAGCCGTTCCATCCCGATGATCATGCATTTCTGTAACGTAAACCCCGCTAGACTTTAGCTCACTGTAGGCCGTCTCAATATCTGATCGCTGATCGAACACAAACCCAAAGTGTGGCCCCGCTTGGTCATATTCAGGACTCAACAGGGCCAAGCCATCCTCACCAGCTTTGAGATAGGCCCAGTCGGTGTCCTTCCAAGCCAACTCCATGCCCAAAGACTGATAAAACTCTGCTGCCTTTGCAATATCTTGCACGCAGATTGCCACATGACCCAAGCGCTTCAGTTTCATAAATCCAACCTTCACTTCACCCGCAAACTCATCAATTGACTATAGACATACATGGCATCAGATATGCCATCAAACACAGAGAAACTAAACAAATGAGTTATCTCTCTCTGGTGACCAACCTTCAGGGCTGGTCTAACCGAATCTGACTGAATCTTGGCTTAGAGAAGATGTCTTAAAAGCCAAAATCGATCCTCTGTACACCCCAATGATCGACATAGGCAAGGAGCTTAGGGCCTGTCGTCATTTACCGGGTATGAGCTGAGGTGGCAGTTTTTCCTTGCCTCAATCATCGTAACAGGAGGCTTCAGCCCCTTGCTGCCCAACGATTTGCCCAATGATCTGCCCACGGTGGAATCAAGGTTTTGGGTGAAACGGCGACGGGCCCTAGGGGCTGTCATCAAATCCCTGAAACCCTGATTCTTGCGTTGCTTGATCGTGAGGGGCAAGGGGATTGAGCCAATTGTCTAGGGCGGTTGGGCTAGGAAAATTGGTCGTTCCAGCCCCAATCAAGCTCATTTGATGACACGCCCTAAGGTCTTGCCCCCAAGACTATAGGTGCTGGGCTGGTATCTGAATCTGCTGTTCAAACATCCTTCGACAGCTTTTACAACCCTTGTGTTGTAAAAGCTGCTGTGATTGGCTGGACTTATCAATCACGATTGCGTCCTATGTCCTACTTCCAGTCTACTGACTTAACCGCAAAGTTTTCAGAGCTTTGATTCCATGAAGTCGCTAATAATAATCTGTTGGGCTGGGCATAATTTTTGGTAAATGTAGACACAGGGAATTACACAATGGCTAGCTATAATGGACTGACCAATTAACAACTTTCGACACTAAGAAGTTGTTAATTGATTCAATTTACCTTGTTTTCGTGCCTCAAAGTCATAAGTTAATTAGATGATATCTCGCTGAATGGCTGGAGATTTGTCCTTAACGCCAGTATTTTCACTGAAAATTGTGCCTCGCACTGACTAGCACTTATCAAAATCATCGGGCTGCATGATTAACACTTCAAGGATCGAGTTTGGGGGCGTGATGTCAGCTATGTGTTGATGGTCACCGCCCCAAACGGCAGCATCCATATCCCCTACCAAATATCATGGCAGATGCACTCTCCAAGTCACCGTTACATGCGCTGTTGGTGGCAGCGCAGCACCAACAAGCGACGGGTTATCTGGTGGCAACGATCGGCCAGGACAGTTGGAAAATTTGGTTGCAGGAGGGCCAGTGGTTGTGGGCTGAGGGTGTGCGACACCGGGCCCGGCGTTGGCAGCGTGCTACTGCTATGTATCGAACGGCCTCCAAGATGGGAGGCTGGAATGGTCTAAAAGCAGCCCAAAAACTGGCAAAACCGGATTCTCTCTGGGAAATTGCTTGTTTGCAGGAGGCACTGGAAGCGGGACATCTGGGAGTTGAGCAAGTGCGCGAGGCGATCGCGCGGGTAGCTGTTGAGGTGTGCTTTTTGATTGATCGCCCTGAGACGCAATTTCAATGGGTGCCAGAACCCATTGCTTGCTGGGATGGTCGGCTGTTGTTGACTTCGGAAATCGTGAGCAAGGTGCTGAAGCGCTCGGATGCAATTCAGTGCCATTGGCAGCGATCGGAGCTTCAGGCGAGCTGGGTTGATCGCGGCTGGTATCTAGTGCAGTCTGAATCTCAAAGGCAAACTCCAACCACGAGTTTGTTGAACTTTGCGCCGTTGTTGAATGGTCAACGCACGTTTTGGGATGTGGCCAAAAAGCTAGACCCGGATGGCAATAATGTGGGCGGGGTCGTCAAAATTTTTCAGTTGCTCTGGCAGCAACAACAACTGATCACGATGAAGTTGCCGGATCTGCCGCTCTATCAGACCCAAGCGATCAAGCGCCCACTGCTGAAGGTGGCTTGTATTGATGACGATCGCTTTGTTTGCGAAACAATCGAAAAGATTATTCACGGTGAGGGCCACGAATTCATTGGGTGTTTTAACCCGATCGAAGCCCTGAGCAAGGTGATTGAAGCCAAGCCCGATGTGATTTTTTTGGACTTGGTGATGCCGGTGGTGAATGGTCATGAATTGTGCCGCCAATTGCGCCGGGTCAGTAATCTCAGCCACACTTCGATCGTGGTTTGCACGGGTGCTGATGGTTTGATTGACCGGGCCATGGCCAAGTTGTCGGGGGCGACCTACTTTTTGAGCAAGCCGATTACGCCGGTCAAAGTCCTGAGAGAGTTGGCTCGTCATCAGCAGTCACAGGTTATTTTTAGTGGCTTGGGTTGATTGTGCAGGGGTGGGTGTTGTGGTTGCGCCTTAGGTTTGCGCGCTGTTGCCGAGGCGATCGGCGGATTTTGGATGCGTTTTGGCCTGAGAATTGGGAGGAGGTTGGCAACAATTGTCAGCTTGCGAATCCGAATCCTCTTATTTTTTGCGCTTCACTCCTTACATTGCCGTGACTGACCTTTCCCAGCCTTCCGCAGCACCCCTCCAAACGACGATCCAAACGATTGATGATGAGTTGTCAAAACGTGCTTTGGCCCTTGACCCGGCGGGCTATTTCGTGATCTATCTTGATCGGGAGCGATCGCTCATCTGTGCCAAGCACTTCAGTACGGTCATCAATGATCGCGGGTTGGCAGTTGACCCGGCCACCGGCAAGGTCATTCCCGCTAAAGGCCCAGTCACTCGCACAGCGGAAGCCCTGTATACCGGTCGCACGGCTAAGGAACTCTGTGTGGTGTTGTTTGAGCAAACGCAGCCGGCGCCGGTGTCGCTGTCTGACCATGCGGCCTATCTGGGGCGGGAGTTTGTGCGTGCGGAACAGGCGCTGGTGACGGGTGCGGAATACGTCCAAGACTAGGGGGCCGAACGCTGGCGATCGCCTAGGCCAAGCGGTATTGGGGGCGATCGCCCGGGGGCCGTGGCTGGGGTGGTTGGCGGCGCTGCTGTATGGCCTGTGGGCAGTGATGATCTTGGGGCCGCAGCCCTGGGCTTCGGTAATCGGCGCGGGCGATACGGATCTTTGGGAATATACGGGTTTTTATCTGCGGGAGCATTGGCGCTGGTGGCCGCTGCCGCATTTGTTGCTGGAAACCGATCGCGCCCTCTATCCCTACGGTGGCCCGGTGGCGCTCCAGGCCTGGGGTTTGGAGCGGGATTTGTTTTGGGCGGCCCTGTCGGCGATTTGGGGGCCGGGGCCTTGGTTGAAGTTGTATTTTTTGCTGTCAGTTGCGATCGCCCTGGTGGGGATGGCGCGAATTTTGCGGCCGGACTTTGGGGAGCGACGGGCGATCGGCACGGCGATCGGGGCGGTGTTGCTGAATGTCTATGCGATCGTCGGTAAGTTTCCCGTCCATAGCAACATAGCAATCACCCATTGGACGGCCCTGAGCCTGACGATGGATTTTGTATTGGTGCATCGCTGGGCAAGGGGTCGGGCGATCGAGCGGGTTTGGTGGTTGGGGCGGGCGGCTTTGGTGCTGCTGAGTTTGGGGCAAGATTTGGGCTATGTGGCGGGGTTTGGCCTGTTGTCGTTGGCGTTGTCCTTGGGCTGGATGGGGGCGATCGCGCTCGGCCGCTGGGGGCGGGGTCAATCGGGATCACTTCAGACCCGTGCCCAGAGTCTCATCCAAGCGCTGCATGGTTATCTAAATCATCGTCATCTAGATCACCAATGGATGGCACCAGGCGCGAGTTGGCGGCAACCGTTGCGCCCGATCGAGTGGGGCTGTGTGGGGGCGATCGCGGCGGCAACCTGGCTCTATTTGTTGCCGGTGTTGCCGATCGTGCGGGCGGCCAAGGCTTTTGACTGGTCGAATACGTTCGATCGCGCCTGGTTTGCCCATCCGTTGCGGCTTCTGGCTCCCTACTGGCCGGGCATTAACCCGATCGAGGCGGCGGACTGGTGGCGATCGCTGCTGCCCTCCCCCCTAGAAACAGATTTTGACGGAGTGGTGGGCTGGGGGCTGTTGTTGGCTGGGGTGATCGGGCTGGTGCGGGGGCGGCGACATTGGGCGGTCGTGGTTCCGTTGTGGTTGATGGCGATCGGGTTGTTGGCTTACCGGCCCTGGGATTTGCCTCTGCTCCAGATTTTTCCTTGGTTTTCTTTTAATCGGGTGGCGGGGCGCGGCACGGTGGTGTTGCCGGTGCTGTTGGCCTTGCTGAGTTTGGGCTGGTCAGCAGACTGGCGGCGATCGCGCTTCGATCGCTGGGCGGTGTTATTGGTGGCGATCGCCGGTTTGTTGGATCTAACGGGCGGCTATGGTCTGAAGCTACGGGAGCAACCGAGCCAACTCGATCGCAGCTTTTGGCCCTACATCAGCACCCTGCGCCAACAACCGGGGGTCGCCGTGCTGGACTGGCCCTTTTGTGTCACCGGCGGCAATGGCGTGGGCAGCGGCGATGGTACTTGCCCTTTTTTTGCCCACAACCCCAGCACCCACGCCCTCAGCCGGTTCCACGGCAAAACGACGATCAGCAGTTACTTGGGACGAATGCACCCCAGCCAAGTCGCTCCCTTTGTGCAGGCGGGCTGGCCGCTGTTGGCCTTGCCGGATGATCCCGACGTGAACCGCACCCAACGCCAGCGCCGTTGCTTTTGGGACGATGAATGGGCGTTTTTTGAGCGATTTTTGCAGTTAGGAGATTTCGCGGGGGTGAATCTCTATCTCGATCGCCTCGCACCCGGTTGCGAAGGGCAGTTCTTCGCCCAGCTCGGCCAACCGATCGCCCAAACCTCGATCCCTGGCATGGGGCGACTGGTGTTTTTACCTAAACCGGCCGCTTGGCAATCGCTCATTGATCTCGAACAGGTGCGATCGCTGCGATTTGAACCCGCGATCGATGGGCGAGAACCCGACCTGGTGCAGTTTGGAGCCGTGCGGGGTGTGGCGATCGTCTCGGGACTCGATCGCCCCCGCAACGGCCGGCGCTGGGGTTTGGCCCCCGAAACGGTGCTGGATTTGCGAGTCGATCGGCCCCAAACCCTACGGCTGCAACTGCAAGCCCGCGTGCCCGTTGCTGACCAGAGCCTGAAAATTTTGCTAGGCGATCGGCTCCTATGGCAAGCCGATCGACTGGTTGAGGGCCAAACCCTGGTTCTCGATTTGCCAGCCAAGGTTCCTGCGGGTCGCAGTCGGCTGCGTTTGATCTATGGTCGATCGCGGTTTTTGCGCGATCAAGTTCCCGCTGCTGGCAACCGCCCGATCGCTCTAACGTTCGATCGATTTGCCATCCAACCGATCACCCCCTAAACTGCCCCACAGGTCGCCAATGCCAGGCCCGATTGACCTAGGGCTTGTCATTAACTAGCCTGAACCCCTGATTCCACCGTAACGAGATCGCGGGAGGCAAGGGGCCTAAGCCCCTTGTCACAACGATTGAGGCATAGAAAATCAACAATTTCAGACTCACTCTGGGAAATGCTGACACCCCTAGGCCGCCCTGGGTCTGATTAAAATCGACAAGATCGAAATTGCTGCGTGATAGAATTTCCAGCAGCTTTTAAAAAAATTCGTGTTGGAGAGGATACCCGCAATGGAAGCAGCCCTGTTGCTGGCCAAGTTGCCCGAAGCTTATTCTGCTTTTTCGCCGTTGGTTGACGTTCTGCCCGTCATTCCGGTGCTCTTCCTGGCGCTGGCCTTCGTGTGGCAAGCTGCTGTTGGTTTCCGCTAAACCCGATTGCTTCCCTGGCTGAACGGGTTTTGACAAGCCCGATCGCGTATTTCAGCGTTGTTCAAAAAAAACCAACCATTTCTTGTTGATGGCGTGCCCTGGGTACGCCTTTTTTGTGTCACTTTTTGTGTCACTTTTTTGTGCCAATTGATCGCAAGATCCACACTCAACGATCGCCCGAACCTCCATGGCGGCTGCTGGGGACGGCAGGCGAGCAATGGCGGCGCTCTAACCTTGACCGCGAAGATTGCGATATTGATAAAACACAAAGGCATCAAATAGGGCGCAAACAAACCCACAAGCTAGCCCGATCGCCAGCACACCTCGCACGGGATAGCCATTACCAAAAACCGCCAGCACAACCAAAATTTGTTGTGCTGTGGCGGTAGCGATCTGACCCAAAACCGGTAGATAAATCCAAGGATGGATGGCTAGCAGCAACAAGCTGAGTCCCAAAACGGGCACTAAAAATCCCAGACTAGCGGCTAGCACTAATGATTGCAGTAATTCTGCCAACACGGGCCCTGGCGATCGAGGGCGATCGCGAACGAAATCCATAGCCATAACTTTGTTGTAGTTGATTGCAATCCCCGACCAAACTTTGGATCACGAATTGCCAACTATCTAGTACATCAAGACCCCAGCCGGTGTGGCAGTTTCGTCGAATGCGTCCAATGACGCACCCATCCCCACAAGCTGGATACAATTCCAAAATACGCGGATGATCAAATTCATCTTGTTGAAACTCGGGTTTTGTCAGAAATCTTTAATCTCTAATGGGAGAACCATAAAAATCATCATCAAATCCTTGCATATCGTTATGATTTTGATCATGATCAATCCCTATCTAGATGAGCAAATGTTTACAACATAAGCGCTTTAGAGACTGGCTGGGGTGTTGCGATCACTCAATATTTTTGAATCAATCGACAACAATAAAAAGAAATCGACATAGGCGCAAAAGCTGGAACTGGATATCGGTTACAGATTGTAGATTGTGATAAATTGATTGATTTAATCAATAAATCTAATCAGTCAATTTGATGAATGAATTGAATAAATAGAATTTAATTAGTTGTTTCTAATTAGTTGTTTCTAATGGGTGAGTGTGGTCAGCGATCGCCCTCTGCCGTGGAAAAGATCAACTAAAAACTGCCCGCAATCTTGCGATCGCGAGCAGTAATAACCATCCTCTGCCTCAAGCAAACATTTGTTGTTAAACGGTGTTTAGCTTGTCAAGGCTTCTTAAACAAACAGCCCATCCCAGCAGATCCCATTGCGAACCCCATACGGATTTCGTTCTAGGACAGCCATTCTAAAGTGGCTTCTTCTTTGGTATTCGTATTCCGAGACGGGGTTTCGCGCTCGAACTTCATATGAACCGATCGCACTTGCTCGCCGTCCGATGCCACCGCCATGATCGGGTAGTCGATCAGACCATCTTGGAATGACATCTGGAAGCGGAACGTGCCGTCGGGATTCAGCTTGATCGGCTGCCCCCCGATCGTTACTGTCGCATCGGGTTCCGTGGCCCCATACACGATCAATTCGGCATCGGCCACCAACCAGAACTGGCGCGGACGAATCGGCGGCATCGAAGCCCCGAAGCCAATGCCCGACATCATCATGCCCACGCCAGACATGCCCATCCCCGAGGCCGACAGTGCACCCGGCGCACCCACCGCACCCGGTGCAGCCGCAGCGCCAGCCCACATACCCACGCCCGAGGGGAACACGTAGGAGCTGATGGCTTGCTCACCAAGGTGTTGAATCGAGCCAGAAACGGAGCCGGGCACGTGCTGCTGCATGGAACCGAACAGGGAACCAGCAACGCGCATGGCTTCGACCCCAGCGGCCATACCAAACACCTGTTGGTAAATGGTGTTTTCAGCGGCCAGGGCTGCTTTTTGAGCCGGGGGAACCAAGGTGGCGACGGTGGTGCCACGCAGGTCTTGTTCCCAATCGACCGTCACGAAAATGTCTTCGATCCAATCGGAGGGGTAGACCGGCGGGATGCGCACCGGAGCCGATCGCGCGAGTACCAACCAACGACCATCGGCGCAGCGGTAGCCAATTTCGATCGCATAGTCGCGATCGCTAATCGGGATGGGCAGATACCACTCACGGGACAGCTCATCGCAGGGAAACTCTTGAACCGTGTGGGCGCGCTGCACCGTCAAATTAACATCGGTCACGTCATAGACCCGCAACGCCAGTTGCAAGCCACCTTGCGCCCGCAGCTCGTCCTTATGCTCAACGGGCACATCCCAGTAGGTGTAGGCCCATTGGGGATCGCGGGGCAACAGCACAATGCGGCTCTCGCCATAGCCACCGGGCAAGTCGGGCAGCCCTTCATCGACACCGGAGAGGGTTTCGGGATCGAGGGTCAGATCCTCGGCCAGGTCGGCGGTCAGATCAGCCAGTTTGCTCGGTTGTCCGAGGTCGAATTTTGCGGCTTCCACAGCTTCTTGAGCCTCAATGGTGCGGACAGGGGTAATCGGGGCAGGGGCGATCACCGGCGGGGCGATCGGGCTGGGAGACAAAATGGGTGAAGTCGCTTTTGCCTGAATTGAAGCCAAAAGTTGGTCTTTCCGCATCCGGCTATAGCGGGAAATACCCAATTCGCTGGCGACGCGGCGCAACTGGCGCAGCGTCATATCTTCAAGAGGCGGACGTTCCTTAGGGACGCTCATCGGTTGACAGCTCCTCGGCGTATGGGGCAGTCCGTCATGGGGCGATCGCGATTGGCGATCGCGCCGGTCACGGCTTGGGGCACGACTGGGATGGGCGATCCCTACTCAGCTCTGTATGGCTGTCATCCTACTGAACTTGATCCCCACCCGTCGAGTCACCCAAGTCCAAAAGTCATGAAATCCTAACTTGATGGACTCAAATCAATCCGGACTGATTTTGAATTGTCAAATTATCATGACTTTTGGCATTGACAGCCCACAATTAGGCGATCGTCCCGACTAAACCCAGTCCCTAGCCAGTTTCTGCGGTGTTGTCCTTGGGGGCGACCGGGTCGGAGGAAGGGCCCCCCAACGGCAGGGTGACCATGAACTGGCTACCTTGTCCAAGGATCGATTGGCAGGTGATTTGTCCTTGGTGTCGGCTGGTCACGATTTGATAGGCGATCGCTAAACCCAGTCCCGTACCCTTGCCCACGGGCTTGGTGGTAAAGAAGGGATCGAACAGGCGGCCCCGAATGCTGTCGGGGATGCCGACACCGTTGTCGGCGATCGCGATTTCGACTTGAGGATCTTCTGAATTGTGTAAATTGTGGTTTAGGAGGCGCGTCGTCAGGGTGATAGTTGGGTCGGTAGCCTCTCCCTTGCTACTGAACAAACCCTTAACCCAGGCTTCATCCAAGGCATCGATCGCATTGGCCAGCAAATTCATGAACACCTGGTTGAGTTGTCCTGGGTAGCACCACACCATGGGCAGGGACGGTTCATAGTGCTTCTGCACCGTGATCGGTGGGCGACTCCCTGTGCGGCGGAGGCGATGGGTCAAAATAGTCAGGGTGCTGTCGAGTCCATCGTGAACGGAGGCGGCTTTGCGATCGACTTGATCCAACCGCGAAAAATTCCGCAAACCGCTGACAATTTCCTCAATGCGGCGTGTGCCCTCCTCCATCGACTCAATCAAGCGGGGGAGGTCATCCAACACGAAGGCCACCTCTTCGGGATCAATCTCCCGGGGATCAAGCCCTACATGATCCGGATTGTTGCGATCAGCTTGGGACAAACCCAGGGCCACCATCCACTTGACCAAATCATGAGTGTATTGGCGCAACATGCCCAAGTTGCCGTGGATAAAGGCAACGGGATTGTTAATTTCATGGGCGATTCCGGCCACCATTTGACCCAGACCAGACATTTTTTCGGTTTGAATTAGTTGGGTCTGGGCACTTTTGAGATCACTGAGGGCTTGGGCCAGGGCTGCTGTGCGATCGCTGACGCGACTTTCGAGGGATTGATTCGACTGTCCTAAGGCTGTCAGGGATGTACGCAGCTCATCGGCCATGCGGTTGAAGGCATTGGACAGATCATTCAGTTCCCGAATCGAGAAAGGCTCAGTGCGACGATCTAAATTTCCCGCTGCCAATTGCCGAGCCGCGATCGCTAGGGTTTGCACCGGCATGGACAGCTTCCGAGCCGTGACGAGGCCAATAAAAATGGCCAGAGTAACCACCAGGGCACAAAGCAGCACTGTGCCTTTGCGGTTGGCATCAATGCGCTCCATGAAAGCTGTTTTGGGCAAGGTCGCCAGCACCACCCAGTCCAGTCCATCGCGATCGCGCCAGGGGGAAGCCCACAAGATATAGGGCTGCCCTTTGAAGATCAAAGGCAACACCGTTGGTTGCTGAACAGATGGCAATCCCCCTCGCTGATTGACTTGCTGGAGGGCCGCTTGCAACAGCGCATCGCCACTGGTTGCAATGGTCAACCGTTTTAATGAATTGCTCCCATTGCTAGCAGTTGTCCCTTCCGAGAACAAGGGCTTATTGTCTGTGCTACCGACAAGGCGACCATTACGCTCCACGACCGCCATTTGTAATTGGGGGTGAATCTTCTGCTCTTTCAAGATCGCGTTGATGTGATCGAGCAAGATGTCCACCCCCACTGCCCCGATCGGCTGGCCTTGGCGATCGCGAATGGGCATGGCGTAGTTAATCGACACAAACTCCGGCGTGCCATCCCAAGCGTAAATCTCGCTCCAGGTCGGCCGGTTGAGCTTCACCGCTGCTTGATACCAGGCCTCATTGCGGTGGTCATAGGCGAAGGTATCAACCCGTTGTAGCCGTCGGCCATTCGCATCGGCCGCATATTCTTCGTAGCGCCAACCCAGGGCCGCCGATCGCTCGGCCAGGGCAATGCCCTTGCGCCCCGTGCCAGCTCCGGCAAACTCACCCGTTGCCAGTCCATAGTTGACATAGCTCAGGTCAAAGGTTTGGCGCAGTTGCCAGGCAAATTGACCCACCTGAGTCAATTGACTGGGATCTACCAGCCGTGATTGCAGGGCTTGGTTCAGCAGATGGGCCGCTTGTTTGGGCCGGGCAAAGTAGTTTTCCAGGCCCACGCGCAGCCGCTCTTGAAGCTGGAGATGCAACCGATCGGCTAAGTCGTCAACGGCTTGTTCGCCATTGATCAGCGATAGCGTCCCGACCGTCACCACGGAGATGGATGACAGCAGCACAAACGGCACTGTCAGCACCCAGGACATCGACCAGCGACGATCCTTGCTTGGCTGCAGGGGGGGGTTGGGTCCAGAGGACTGGAATAGGGTGTTGGGGTTGGGGTCGGGATGGGGCTGATCGCGATCAAGCGAAAAGGCTAGCGAGCTTGACTCAACGCTGGCTTTGATTTTGTCTTTGGCACACCAATTGCGAAATGTGCGCCTGCGAAATGTGCGCCAGGGACTGCTGTCCCCGTCGTGTAATCCTGCATCCATAGCCCCTCTTGACACTCAGTGAAACGTAGTTCTTGCACAGCACAGCAGAAACAACGGCTAGTCCCAGACTGAGACCGTGTTCTGCGTTACATAATTCCTGAGATTGGACTAAGCTTCAGCGATCTCTGCGTTGCGAAATCGTGATTCCTAGCGAGGGATAGCGCGATCGGCAAAAGCTTGATGGGTGACGGGCTGGAGGGGAGAGCGTGATAGCTTGCTGATGGGCCAGTGACGGCGGGCTGCCCAACGATGTGATTGCGATCACACCCGCCATCAAATCAGTGGGTGTGTGGCACGACAAGCTTTGTGGGATGGAGGTTCTAGCTGAATTGGCTAACGAATAGCTCCTGATTGGGTTGCTGTCGATCGCTGAGTGGTCTACTTAGCCTGTAAACCGATTGCCTGCGCGGGCGATCGCTGATGCACCCTTTTTTTCCTAGTTTTTGTTGATCTACAGCCTTTACCTCAAACGATTGGTACGTCTGGTACATCAGATCGCAGGTGCTATGAAGCTGTTAGTCGGTGGGCAATGCCCACCCTACAAGCTACAAGCTTATTGAGCGAGGTAAAGGCTGTAGTTTTTTCCTAGTTTTTGTTGATCTAGTTTTTGCCGAAGGGATACGGTTCGGGATGGTCGATCGCTACAGCCAGCGCGCTTGGTTCATGCGCCATTGTTCCAGCAGTTGCGATTCACGATCAGGGGTTAACCCGGCTTTGAGACTGGTTTCGCGCGATCGATCCCAAGCCCAAAGATCGCGAATGGTGGCCGCAAGGGGGCGACATTTCAACCCGGCCGATGCAGCCCGCCGGGTGTCCATGCTGGTGAAGCCGCGCATGGCCGCTTCCTTGGCCGGAATCCAAAGGGGCAATTCTGTCCAGGGCATCACCCCGGCTTCCAGCAAAAAGTCCTCATGTACCCAATCAATCAGGGCATCACTGCGGGTAACCCGGGCACATTCGTCGAGCACCTTGTCTAGGGTGAGGGATTTTTCGGGATTACCGACGTTGTAGACTCCCGATCGGCCGGTTTCACAGCTTTTGATCAACCAAGCGGCCAAATCGCGGGTATCAACGATTTGTACCCACTGTTCGGGGGGAGCGGGGGCCAGCACGTCGCCCCCTTGGGCAATGCGGCGCACCCAGTAGGTAAAGCGATCGGTTGGATCATGGGGGCCCACAATCAAGCTGGGGCGAATGATGGCGAGTTGTTCGCCCAGGGCATCGCCCAACAGTTGTTCGCAACCGGCTTTGAGCGCGCCATAGTCATCACCGGTTTCGATCGAGGCCTGGTCATCCAACAATGGGGGGCGCAGGGGATCATTCTCGGTAATGCCCGGTAAGCCAAAGTCTTCGTAGGCGGCGATGCTGGAGAGGTAGATGTAGTGACCTACCGCTCCTTGTAGGTGCTTGAGGGTGTTGCGAACGGCTCGGGGCGCGATGCCGCTGGTGTCGATCGCGCTGTCCCAGGTGCGATTGTCGAGGGCAGCTAGATCATCTGTGAGTCGATCGCCCCGCAATCGTTCCACCTCGGGGAAAGGCTGGGGATCGCGCCGGCCGCGCGTCAGGATCGTGACTTCGTGGCCGCGCGCCGCGGCCGCATCCACCAAATGCCGCCCCAGAAATGTGGTTCCGCCCAAAATCAGAATTCGCATAGCCATCGATCGTACCAGAGCGATCGCTTAGGCGGCCATCTCCTGCGGTTTCGGTAGGGGGTCGACCAAGCGAACTGGCTGCTGTTCGTCGTTGCCGTAGCGATCTTGGCGAATGTCGCTGGTCAGTTGGTGGACGAAATCTTCGGGCTTACCCAGGGTCATCAGCAGGTGTGAGGTCAGCTCCAAGGCTGCCTCAAATTCTGGCTGCACCACTTCCTTGGCTCCCATGCGGGTCAGGCGATCGATTTCTGCCGAGTCGCGAGCCCGGGCGATCGCATCGAGATCCGGCGCAATTTTCAAGGCGTGTTGCAACACCAAGCGGGTACTGGCCGGGTCGGGCAGGGCGATCGCTAGGGCCTTGGCCCGGTCGATTTTCGCCTTTTCCAATACCAACTCCGAATCAGCATCGCCAAACAGGTAGGGAATCTTTTCTTCCCGAAGTTTGTTAATCACCGCCTCGCTGTTGTCAATCACCAGCACCGGGTAGCCTTGGTCGCGCAACACTTTCACAATCGTGCTGCCAATGCGACCGTAGCCCGCCACCACCACTTGGTCAGTCAACTCGTCAGGCATGGAAGTCAATTGCGGCTCGCCCAGCCCGGAAAAATACTTGGCAATGATCGGCCAGCGACCGGCCCGCTCCACAATCCGGGGGGCAATGGTCAAGGACAGGGGCGTAAGCATCAGGGCGATCGCCGTTGTTCCCAACAACAACAAGTAGAGCTTTTTATCGATTAAGCCCATCGCCAATCCTTGGGCTGCCAAAATAAACGAAAACTCTCCAATTTGGTTAATGCCAAACCCAGCAAAAACAGCCGTCTTAAACGAATAGCCGAACCGCAACACAATGGGGGTGACGATCGCCGCTTTCCCAATCATCACCAACAAAACCAATCCCAAAATGGGGAAGATTTCTTCGATTAGTAAATGGGGATCGATCAGCATCCCGATCGAGGCAAAAAACAAACTAGCAAAGGTGTCGCGCAGGGGCACAATTTTGGAGAGGGCTTGGTCGGCTTGGTCGAGTTCGGCGATCGTTACGCCCGCCACAAACGCGCCCATTTCGATCGACAAGCCCAACTCCGCCGTCACGAACGCCACGCCCAAACACCAGGCGATCGTGGTTAGCAAAAAGATTTCATTACTTTCGGTGGCCGCCACAGCGCTCATCAGGCGTGGCACCAACCATTTACCCGCCAGGATTGCAGCTCCCAAAAAAGCCGAAGCTTTCAGCACAGCAATCACCAAGGCTTTGCCCAGTCCCTCGGGTTCTGACAGGGCCGGCAACACGGCCAACATCAACCCCAACCCCAGATCTTGGGCAATCAAAATAGCCAGCATCACCTGGCCGTGGGGCGTGTTGGTTTCGCCCCGATCGCTCAAGGTCTTCAGCACCACTGCCGTTGACGACAGGGCCAGCACCACCCCCAGAAACACCCCTTCCGGCAGGTCTTTGGCCCAACCAGTAAGGGTGGTGGCCGCCGCCACGATCGCCGTGGTCAGGCCCAGTTGCAACAAACTGCCCTCGATCGCGATTTTGCGGACTCGCCCCAATTCTGAGAGCGAAAATTCCATACCCAAAGCGAACAGCAAAAACGCTACACCGATTTCGGCCAGGGCCTCGGTTTGGGCCGCATCACTCAGGAGTTGCAATCCGAAGGGGCCGATGATCAATCCTGTGACCAAGTAACCCAGAATCACCGGCTGGCGGAGTTTGTGGGCAATGTAGCCACCAATCGCGGAGGTACCAAGGACGGTTGCAAAATCGAGGACAATCCCATGTTCGATAGCCATTCTGCGCGCGATCCCGGGGTTGTTGCTGAAGGTACTGTTCTTACATTAACGGAATTCACGAAAAATGTAAGATTCCTTTACAAAATACTGACGATCAAGCAAACCCTTGCGCTGTGAGGGTTAATCACCTTTCGGTTATGCCCCGATTGTCTATGTCAGGGTGCCGATCGAGTCCCAAATGGGCGGATCGATCCCTAGAGATCACCTCGATCCCCAGGTCATGGATGCGGCGGGGCGATCGCCCTGAGCAACAAACGCCCCAAACACGACCAACACCATGACTATAAAAAAGGCGAGTCGATCGACCCGCTTGGCTGTAAGAGGATATTTGAAGAGTCAGAATTGATACTCTGCAAGCGTCAGTGATCGACGAAGACAAGGGGCTTAAGCCCCTTGCCCCCACGACTATTGGTGCTTGGTTAGTGCTGAAAGACAGGTTTCATGCAGCCTCTAAAGCAAATACAGCAAGCCAAACAAGACAATCCAAATCACATCCACAAAGTGCCAATACAGTTCGGCCGCTTCAATGCCGAATTTTTGAGTGTTGCTGTAGTGGCCTTCCCGGCGCGATCGCCACAGCACCGCCAAAATCAAGAACAAACCAAAGCAAACGTGCAACCCGTGGAACCCGGTCAACACATAAAACGTGCTGGCAAATAGGTTTGTCGTCAGCCCAAATTCCAAATGGAAATATTCATAGAGCTGACCCACCAAAAAGACTGCACCCATCAGCGCTGTGATCCCAAACCACAGGCGCATCCCCTTCACGTCGTTTTCGCGAATTGCATCATCGCCCTTATGAATCACGAAGCTGCTGGAAATCAGAATTAAGGTGTTAATTCCAGGCAGCAACAGTTCTAGCTTGGGTGTGCCGACCGGGGGCCAAGTGGGCGCAACCGATCGAAAGGTAAGATATGCCGCAAACAACCCCAAAAAGATCATCGCTTCCGCCACGAGGAACATAAAAATTCCAAAGAGGCGCAGATCGGGATGGTGTTCTTCGGCCCCATGACTGGTGCTTTCGAGGGCGATCGGCTGTTGAGAATCGACGGCGGAACCTTGCATAACCACTCAAAGGAATTGGAAAAAGAAGGGGCAAATGGCAGGGCGATCGCGTTGGCATTACCGGCTTGGCATCACCGGAAACACCAACGATCAGCACCCCACCCTAGCGAGTGGAACCACTCAAAATATCCGAGGCTTTCAGTTGCGAAATCGGCTTGCGAACGGCTCCCTGTTTTGCCACACCGTAGTCGTAGGGGCCGGTTTTCAATACAGGCTGACCGACAAAGTTATGCTCCGGCGGTGGTGAAGCAACAGTCCATTCCAAGGTCAAAGCATTCCAAGGATTTGCAGGAGCCTTTGCACCAGCAACCCAGGAATAAACTGCATTGATCAAAAACGGAATCGTCGAGAAAGCCAAAATGTACGAGCCAATGCTGCACAAATTGTTAATTGTGGCAAATTGCGGATCGTATTCCGCCACCCGACGCGGCATCCCCATCAAGCCCAAATAATGCATTGGCAAAAAGCACAAATTGAAGCCCACAAAGGTCAACACAAAATGCACTTTGCCCCAGGGTTCATTCAGCATCCGGCCGATCATTTTGGGGAACCAATGATAGAGCGCCGCATAGAGACCAAACACGCTGCCGCCAAACAGCACGTAGTGTAAGTGGGCGACGATGAAGTAGGTGTCGTGGACGTGAATATCAAAGGGTACGGAGGCGATCATTACGCCGCTGAGACCACCGACCACAAACATCGACACAAAACCCATCGCAAACAACATGGCGGAATTTAGCCGCAGTTTGCCGCCCCAAATGGTGGCCAACCAACCAAAGACTTTGATGCCGGTGGGTACGGCAATGATCATGGTGGCGATCATGAAAAACATCCGCAACCAAGCGGGTGTGCCACTGGTGAACATGTGGTGGGCCCACACGACTAGCCCGAGCAAACTAATGGCAATGCTGGAGTAGGCGATCGCCTTGTAACCAAAAATGGGCTTGCGCGAATGCACCGGCAAAATCTCAGAAATTGCCCCAAATAGCGGCAAGATCATGATGTAAACCGCCGGGTGCGAGTAAAACCAAAACATGTGCTGATAGACGATCGGATCACCACCCCCCGTGGGATTAAAAAAGGTGGTTCCTGCCATCAAATCAAAACACAACAGCACCAAGGCTCCGGCCAAAACCGGCGTTGAGAGCAAGATCAAAATTGAAGCGGCCAACATTGCCCAACAGAACAGAGGCATATCGTTGATCGTCATCCCCGGAATCCGCATTTTGAGGATCGTGGTGACGAAATTAATGCCGCCCAAAATGGACGACGTGCCCAACAACAGGACGCTCAAAATCCAAATTAGCTCGCCCCATTGACCATTCACCAAGCTAAGGGGCGGATAGGATGTCCAACCGGATGCGGCGGCTCCGTTGGGCACAAAAAAGCTGGAGATCAGCAACAAGCCAGCAGGCGGAATCATCCAAAAGGCGATCGCATTCAGCTTCGGGAATGCCATGTCTTTGGCCCCAATCAGCAGCGGGATCAAATAATTCCCAAATCCGGCCCCCGCTGGCACAATCCACAAAAAGATCATCACGGTGGCATGAATCGTGAAGAGCTGGTTGTAGAGTTCGCGGCTGACAAAATCGACTTCCGGGGTGGCCAGTTCCACGCGCACGGCGGTGGCCAGGGCCCCGCCAATCAAGAAGAAGAAAAAGCTGGTGACGAGGTATTGAATGCCAATCACTTTGTGATCGACGCTGAAGCTAAAAAAGCGTTGCCAGGGTTGTGGCTCGTCGGGTTCGATCGCGTTGGGATGGGTCAAGTCTGCTGAAGCCATAGAAACGCTAGATAGGGAATCAAGAATTGGGAGGATAGGGGCAAGGCTCACCCGCCAGTTATGCAAGCGCAGTGATGCGAGTCGCTAGGGCTGGGCGGCGGCTGGCGTTGTGAGCTGGGCGATCGCTTGGGCTTCGATCCCCAATCGATCGCTGTAGGACTGCAAGTATTCCGTGTCCGTCAAATCACGGGTGGCCGTTGCGACAAGCGCAGGGGCCGGATTGGCGGCGGTTTCACCGGACTCGGGGGCAGGCATGACGCTCGCTACCCATTGGTCATACTCTTCGGGTGTTTGCACCAAGATGGTCGTTCGCATCGCCCCGTGGAATGAGCCACAGAGTTCAGCACAAACGATCGGGTAGTTGCCAGCTTTGGTGGCTCGGAAGCGCAGTTGGGTGGGCTGACCAGGAATTGCGTCCTGTTTGATCCGGAATTGGGGAATCCAAAAGGCGTGCAGCACGTCCATGGCAGCAATGTTTAGTTGCACATCCTTGCCCACGGGCACATGAAGCTCCCCGGCGACGGTTCCATTCAGGCTGGGGTAGTTAAAAATCCAGGCGTATTGTAATCCTTGGACGTTGACTTCCAAGTCTGGTGGTTTGCCTTGGGATTCGGGGGCAGCTCCGAGTCCGAGGGCCACTTGGGTCGCGGCGGGCAGCGCGCCATTGTCGGAGCCATCCAAGGGAGCGGCGATCGCCAGATTTTTACCGTGGTGATGGTGCGCCATGCCCGATCCCGCACCGCTAGCCATGGGGTCTAATCCACCCATGGAGTTATAGATATCGAAGCTGAACACGGCGATCGCCAGGCAAATGATCGCCGGAATCGCTGTCCACAAGATTTCGAGGGGAATATTGCCGCGAATCGGGGGGCCGTCGGTGTCGTCGCCGGGTTTTTGGCGAAAGCGCACGATCGCGTAGATCAGTGCGCCTTGGACTAGCACAAATAAGCCGGCTGCGATTGTCAACATCGCCCCAAATAGGCGATCGACTTCCGACGAAACATCCGTTGCCGAGACGGGCAACAGCAAATGGTAGTTTTGCCCGGCCCAGAGGCTAATTAGCGTTAAGCCAATGCCCATGAGCAGCGTCAGGATCGTACTGGGGACATTCATGGTTGCGTCACAAGCGATTGCAAAGGCCGAGGGCGGCGGCGGAGTCAGGGGTTACAAGGAGTGGGGGACACCGATGGGTGAAGCCTGGAGCAGGCTGGCCCGGCGGTGACGACACGATCGCTACTCATGCCCACGCGGGCCCGAAGGTCTTGGGCCGTTGGCAAGGGAAGCAACTCGAAGGGGTGGAAACGATCGCAAACCACTGCTTTTAAAGGTAGATCGTTTTTTTTGAGAGCCAGTTGCCAGTGATCGGGGTTTTGAATAATCTTCAGCAAGTCTTTATTTTTTGTGCCATTCCACGGGAGATTGGCGATCGCCATCTTCGCACGTTCCCCAAAGCAGTCTGTCGGCAATTTAACGAATCTTGTCGATTGGGATTCCAATTAGCCATTTCCGATCGGCTGTGTTTGAGCGATTGGGGCTGGCATTGTTAGTTGCAATACAAAATCAGCCTCAAGTTGCTGCTTTGTGGGGAGCACAGACCTCGGTTGGTTGAATCACTGGCGGTTTCTTGTGGGGATTTTTGGCACTTTTTGTCTAGAGATGGCCAGCAATTACTAATAATTCTTCTGGCAGAGGATTGCAAGGTGTTGCAAAGTTAGGCGAATGATTTCCGCAAATTTCGGAACTGGGCTATGGTGACAGATAAGGTCGGTGAGCGTTATTTTGCACTAGAACTTACGTCCCTCCGCGCGCGAAATTGACTCAAGCTTTTCTTAAGAATTCCTATGACAGAAACCACACTTCATCCGCCAGGACATCCCGCTGATCCATCGGCGATTGCGGATCGATCGCCCCAGTCCCCCACAGTCGGGCGCGATCGGGTGCGGTGGTTGGCGCGGCGCTTGGCGGTGGCGGCCTGGCTGCTGATGGCGATCGGCTCGGCAACCCGGGTGGCCAATGCGGGGCTGGCCTGTCCAGACTGGCCCCTGTGCTACGGCCAAGCGCTGCCCTGGGCCCAGATGAATGGGCAGGTGTTCTTGGAATGGTTCCACCGGCTGGATGCGGCGATTGTCGCCTTTGGCACCTTGGGACTCGTGGCGACCACCCTGCGCTATCGCCAGGAGCTGCCACGCTGGACGCTACCGGCCGCCGTGGGGGCCTTGGCGTTGGTGGTGCTGCAAGCCGGGCTGGGGGCCCTGACCGTGACGGAGCTGCTGCGCTTCGACGTGGTGACGGCTCATTTGGGCATGGCCTTGGCGTTTTTGGCTCTGTTGGTGGCAATCACAGCGGGATTGACCCCCCAATCACCGACGGGCACGGCCTCCCGCCTCGCTGGGGTGGCCACGCTTGGGGCGATCGCCATTGACGGTCAAAGCCTGCTTGGGGGGCTGGTGGGATCGCGCTGGGCTGTACACCAATGCTTGCAAGGCGACCAGCTCTGCAATCTGCTGGGTGCTCACTTTTGGGGGCTGATCCCGGCGGTGGGCTTGCCGGTGTTGCTGCTGGTGACTGCTTGGCGCACGCCGGCCCTGAATCCCCAACTGCGCTGGTTGCGCGGGGCGATCGCCCTGTTACTGGTGGCGCAGTTGGTTGTGGGCTACAGCACCTACCATGCCCATCTGAGCTTGGGTTGGCTGACGGTGTTGCATGAGGCGATCGCCGCTGGGTTGTTATCGGCCCTAGTCACCTTTGCCGTGTTGGCCTGGCGCGATCGGCTGATCAGTGATCCCAGCCCCGCTTGAGCGATCGCCAGGGTCAATCACCTGGAAACTCCAAACCCGCTTGCTTGAGATTTCGCTCAATTCCGCGCACCTCGATCCCCGTTCTCGATCCGCTCTCCCAGGCCTGTCCTGGTCTGCAAGCAAGACATGATGCAAAACCTGTCGAACGTAACCAACTCCCTCGACCAATCCCTTTGGCAACGAACTAGCTCGATCATCCGTAGCTACATCCAACTGACCAAGCCTCGGATCATCGTGCTGTTGCTCATCTCCACGGCCGCTGCCATGTACATGGCTGGTCGGGGTGATGTTGATCCCATTCTGTTTTTGGCCACGTTGGCCGGTGGCACATTGTCGGCGGCTTCGGCTAATGCAATTAACTGCTTCTACGACCGCGACATCGACGCGATTATGGTGCGCACCCAAAAGCGCCCGATCCCCTCAGGTCAAATTCGTCCCCGGGATGCCCTGATCTTTGCGATCTCCCTTGGGGTGGCGGCCTTTGCCCTGTTGGCCACGGTGGCCAACCTGCTGGCAGCTTGGTTGGCCATGGCGGGTATTGGTTGTTATGTGGTGGTCTACACCCATTGGCTCAAGCGCCACAGCCCCCACAACATCGTGATTGGCGGTGCGGCCGGGGCGATCCCGCCGTTGGTGGGTTGGGCAGCGGTGACCGGTACGCTCGATTGGCCCGCTTGGGCCTTGTTTTGGATTGTCTTTCTGTGGACTCCGCCGCACTTTTGGGCCCTGGCGCTGATGATTCGCGATGACTACGCCAGTGTGGGAGTGCCCATGCTGCCGGTGGTGAGTGGGGATGAACCCACAGCCAAGCAAATTCTGGCCTATTCGATCGCCCTGGTTCCCCTGACCCTGGCCCTGGCCTGGCCCCTGGGCGAAACGGGTTGGATTTACGGGGCGATCGCCCTCTTCCTGGGTAGCCTCTTGATCCAAAAATCCTGGCAACTGCTGGCGGCCCCAAGCGATCGAGCCGTCGCCAAAGATCTGTTCAAATACTCGATCGGCTACCTGATGTTGCTCTGTGGTGCAACCGTGTTGGCGGGTTTGCCCTGGACCCATGCCCTGCAAGTGGCGCTGCTCGATCAGGTGCAACAGTTTTGGCTAGCGATGACCTAGGCGATCTGATGGGGGCGATCGGCTCAACCGATACGATTCAACCGATACGATTGTCCCCATCAGTTCAGCACAGTCAGGGCAGCTCGAAATTTCTATGCTCAAAATCCCTGCTCAAAATCCCTATCTCTAGAGTTCTTGAGATCCAAACGATCCAGTCCTAACGATCCAGTCCTAAAAATCAAAATAAATAAACGGCACACCCTCAGGCCCCAGCACCCACACTAAATACAAACAAAGGGGCACTAAGGCGATCTTGACTGATCGCACTAACTGCAACCGCAAGCCACATTGCAGCACCCAAGCCAGCCCCATGGTCAGGGCCAGCAACACCAAGATGGTTCCTAATCGCCAGGGATCAAGCCCCAAGGCCTCGTCGTAGACCTTTTCGAGGAAATAAACATCCGTGGGCCGCCCCCACAGTCGCTGAAACACCAAACTGGACTGGCCCCAATCGGGCAACCGAATCCAAACCCAACTGATAAACACCATACCTTGGGTCAAAATCCAAGCCAGGGCAATGCCTGCCGGATGAGACCAGAGGGCTTCGAGGGTGGCAAACCGACGGGAGGCCGCGTCCACCAGCCGATGCACCGCCAAGGCCACGCCATGGGCCGCCCCCCAAAGGACATAACCCCAGTTGTCGCCATGCCACAGCCCCCCCAGCACCATCACCACAATCAGGTTGATGCAGGTGCGGATCAATCCCTGGCGCGATCCGCCGAGGGGGATGTAGAGATAGTTGCGCAGCCAGTCGCCGAGGGTGATGTGCCAGCGTCGCCAAAAGTCGGCAATGCTGGTGCTGAAGTAGGGAAAGTCGAAGTTGGCGGGCAATTGGATGCCGAACAATAGGGCACTGCCCCGGGCCATGTCCACATAGCCGCTGAAGTCCAAATACAACTGGAACCCATAGGCCCCGATCGCCAGCCACAGATCGCCACTGCCAGCCCGCTCCAGCGTGCCCGGCCCAAAGACCGTCTGCACCCAAATGCCTAGGGAGTCGGCGATGAGACCTTTTTTGACTGCACCACAGGCGATCCACCAGCAGCCTTCCACAACGCGATCGGGCAAGGGCCAGCGCGGGCGATCGAGCCGGTCAAGCTGGCCCACCAGCACGTGGTAGCGCGTGATTGGCCCCGAAATCAGCTTGGGAAAAAAGAGCTTGTAGGTGCAAAAACTCAGCCAGTCGAGGGCCGGTGGCGCGCCGCGATAGACATCGACCAAATAGGCGATGCACTCAAAGCAAAAAAAGCTGATGCCCAAGGGAACAGCAATTTGATCGACCCAACTGGCCGCATCCAGCAGTCCCGGCTGTTGTAACGCCCAGCCAAGGGAATTCAAGACAAAGGGAACGTATTTAAACCCAAACAACAGCAGGAGGTTGAGGCCAATCCCCAGACCTAGTAGCCGTTTTCGGTGACGCTGGCGATATTGTGGATCAGGCCCACCCACATAGCGTCGAATCAGTCGCCCCTCCGATCGCAGCAGCAACCCCAGGCCGTAATTGAGGAACACCCCTGTCAACAGCAGTGGCACATAGAACGGCTGGCGCAGACCGTAAAACAGCAAGCTCGCGCCGAGCAACACCCATAGGCGGCTCGATCGCGCCGGAAACAGCCAAAACAGCCCGACCGATGACAGCAACAGCCAGCCATAGACCTGCGATACAAACGTCACCGATCGTTCCCCTCTTCAGCCACCCTTGCTGCTCGTTTGCCGGTTTTTGGTGCGGTGCTGCGTTGCCATCTGTTGCCACCTGGTTGATCCAAAACAACGCGATCGCCCCTAGGGCAAGGTTTGCACCGTCAGCACTTGTGGCGGCGTGGCATCGGGCGGATACAAGAAGCTGACCTGCACTGATCGCTTAGTCCCCGGCCGCAGATTAAGCATCATCAGCGGTTGACCTTGCTCACCCCGATGCTGCACCACATGCACAAATCGATCTTGAAAATTACCCTCATCATCCAGGTATTGCAAGCGAATGGGCCCCCGGAAAAAGACCCGCTCTTCGGGAGGCTCCAGAAAACGCAATCCCCCCCGGGATGAATCGTCCTTGAGCGGTGTTTGGAACAACACCGCCACTTGTCGGGGAGCATTGGTGCGGTTCGCCAAGGGCAGCGTCAGATTGTATTGCACACCATAGTTGCCATGGGCCGCGTAGGCCGTGTCCGAATAGCGCGCCAACATCGGGGCGCTCTGGACTTGGTTGGTGCCCAAGGTGCCCCGAGGCAAGGTGGCGATCGGGTAGGAAATGCCCATTCCGGGTTGGGGAATCCGCAGCTCATTCACACCCGGGTCCGCTAAGGTGGCATCCCAGCTTGAGCCACGGGCCACACCGGCTACACGACCATAGAAAAATCGCGAAGCCGTGGCGGCTAATCCCGGTGAAGTGGGAACCACATCCCTCGGCCCCGACAGCCGCCCCCGCACCAGCAACAATTGCCAATCTCGCAGGCGTGGAACCTGCTCACGTCCATCGGGCGTTTTGGGCGAGAACATGGCCAAGCTGGCCAGGTAGACCGGCCCGGTGGCCTCGGCCCGAATGAGGGTCGATCGCGTATTCGAGGATGGCGTGACCTTGCCCACCGGAATGTTGGCATTCATCAACATCTCTGCCTGGCGGGGAGCCAGCCGCAAGCGCGGCCGCCAGCCGCCCCGCCGCCGCCCGCGCAACACATCGCCCACCACTCGACTGCCGGAGCCGGAATAAACCGCCCCGATCGGATCTTCCACGTAGGCCGGCAGCGGCTTAAACGGTGCATCGAACCGGCTGATATAACTGGCGGCTTCACTGACCGAAACTTCCACCGTGCGCGGCCCAGGGTTGTAGACCATCACGCCCTGAAACAGGGTGCGCCCCTCTTGGCTGGCTGAGGCGCGGGAAATATGGTGCGAAAAAACATCAAACCGACCCTGCATCGGATAGTTGAGGTGGGCCGATGGGTCGGCCATCCCATTGGGCGGGAAGGTGGACAGTAAAATCCCTTCGGTCAGCACCACTTCGGGGCTGTTGCTGTTGAACACGGGCACGCTGTCGAGTCGCCCGGGCAACATCCGCACTTCGTTGGGTTGCATGACCTCGCGACGTTGGATGGGCAGCGGCGTGAGGATCTCATCTTCAGCCGCTTCCCGGTTCCCCGGACTGTCGGGTTCGGTCTGTTGAATGGGAGTGGCTTGGGCAATGGGGCCGGCCGGAATCGGAAACAAGCCAAGCAGCAGAGATAGCATGAACTCGAACGCGAAAGAACTAAGAGAACTGGGAGGATTAACGAGGGGGTGCAAGGCCGCCGTCGGGGTGCTGGCTATTGGCTGATCGCTTCCTCGCAGGGCTAACTGCCCCTATCATGCGCACGGGGTAGATGCGACTTGGGGTGGTTCGGGGCGTGATTGGGGGGGGTAAACGGCGCGATCGCAGATGATCGCCCACAGGTCGCACCTCAATCGCGGCGCGCAACCACAGGATGGCTGGCGATCGCCTAGGGAAAGTTGGGCAGGCGATGGGCTGCGGCGAAACAGCAGCGTCGCTAAGGTGCTACCGCCTTGATCTGGGTGTGGGCGAATGTCAAATGCCCCAAACTTTAACATTTTCTATCGAGGGGCGATCGCCCCATCCCTAAAAGTTCCCCTAGGGTGGCCAGGGGGATTGATCGGTCAAAGGATTGCAGCATCAGCCCTGAGGCCCTGCTGTGGGGGATGGCGATCGGCTAAAACCTGATGGGCAGTCTGAATCGATTGCCCAGAGTGACCAACAAGCATCTGTTAGCCTTACGGTATTCGAGTCACCTACAGGGCGAAACCCATCACCAGTCCTGTATTCGAGCCTGATTAGACGGGGCTGGGCCGGTGATGTCTGTGGCGATCGCACCCACAGCAATCTAGCTGCCAGCCACACCTCAACTCAGGTGCATTTCATTTGGAGAATCGCAATCCATGACCATCGCGCTTTGGCAAATTATTTCGATGCCTCCCGCAGGCTTCCTTAGTAACTGGCTCCCTGCGAGTCTTTATTCAGCCCAGATGCCCCCGCCTCCGGGGATGAATGCAGATGTGGCCCCCTTTCTCAATGGATTGGTGCGGGGCTTAATTTCTTTGGTGGTGGGCTGGCTCCTGGCGGTGCTGGTGGCCAGCGTCATTCGCCACGTGCTGGGCAAGCTGGATATGGGGCGGCGGCTGTCGGCCTGGCTGTCGGGGCGATCGACCGATGATGCGGCCCTTGTCCCGATCGAGAACTGGGCCGGGGCGATCGCCTTTTGGACGATCATGCTCTTCGCCATCCTGGTCTTTTTAGATGCAGTGGGGTTGCAAGCGGCCTCGGCTCCCCTGCAACGCTTCCTGGGCGAAATTTTGGGCTATGCGCCCCGGATTTTTAGCGCCTTTGTCTTGGCGGCCTTGGCTTGGCTGGTAGCCACCGTGGTCAAGTTGCTGTTGACCCGTGGGTTGCAGCGGTTTGCCCTCGACGATCGCCTGGCCCAACAAATGGGCGGCAGCAGCCCGATTTTGCTCAACGAAACCCTGGGCAACATCCTTTATTGGTCGATTCTGCTGCTGTTCTTGCCCTTTGTGCTTGATGCCCTGGCTTTGCAAGGCCCCCTCGAACCGATCCAAGGGGCGATCGCCCAAGTCTTGGAAGCCCTGCCCCGGATTTTGAAGGCCGTGCTCGTGGGCGTGGTGGGCTGGTTCATTGCCCGGATTGTACGGGTCGTGTTGACCAACTTTTTGGGCGCGGCCGGGGTCGATCGCCTCGGCTACCGAATTGGCCTGAGCAGCGTGGCGGGAACCCAGAGCCTGTCTTGGATTGCGGGCACAGTGGCCTACACGGTGATTTTGATTGTGACGGCGATTTCGGTGCTGCAAGAACTGCAAATCCAAGCCGTCTCCGAACCCGCCGTGGCCATGCTGAACGAGATTCTGCTGGCGATTCCCTACATCCTGCGGGCAGTGCTGATTCTGGCGATCGCCTATGTGATCGGGCGGTTTGTCTCGAACTTGGTCAGCAACTTCCTCAGCGGCGTGGGTTTCAACAACCTGCCGTTGGCCTTGGGCTTGCCGATGACGGTGGGAGCCAAGTCGCCGTCGGATATTGCGGGCATTGTCTCCCTGGTGGGGGTGATGCTGTTCGCGACGATCGCGGCGATCGATAGCCTGAAAGTGCCGGAGCTGACAGCGCTGGTGGCCGGCCTGACGGCGATCGCCGGCCAAGTGCTGGTGGGCGTGTTGATCTTTGCGGTGGGCCTCTACTTGGCGAACCTGGCCTATCGCGTGATTGCAATGCCCGGATCGCGTCAAGCCAGCCTGCTGGCCCAATCGGCCCGCCTCGGGATCATCATCCTGTCGGGTGCGATGGCCCTGCAACAAATGGGGATTGCGCCGGACATTGTGAACCTGGCCTTTGGCTTGATTTTGGGTGCGGTGGCCGTGGCCAGTGCGATCGCCTTTGGGTTGGGTGGTCGTGATGTGGCGGGCGAGCAATTGCGCCAATGGATCGATTCGATCAAACGCTAACGCGATTCATCGATTTTCCCTAAAATAAAGCTATGCATGATCGGGTGTGGAATCAGTTTCCTCACCCGATTTTAGTGAATGAGCTATTTTTTGCAATGTCACCCGATGGTCGATTACCTATTTGCGATCAGCCAAATCTAAGCAGAATTTAGAATTACCCTCTGAACTCGATGAACGCCTACGAAATTCTGCAAAATACCCAACGGGAACGAGTTAGCGATGGCGTGATTGCCCCCGTGTTAGCTGGTTGGGAATCCTCCAGTCCATCCGCCAAATTGCTGTTTATTGCCTTGCCCCAGTTGGGCGACTTCGACAGTTTGGAATATGCCTGGTGGCTGCATCGGGAAGCCGATCACCTGCGATCGCTCAACATTACCCTGCGAGCGGTGGGCATTGGCGATCGCGCTTCGGGCCAGCAATTTTGCGAATACACGGGATTTGCGGCCGATGCGCTGTTCATGGATACCCAAGCAACGCTGCATCGCGAGTTGGGGCTTTATCAAGGCGTGACGCGATCGTGGCCGGGTTTGCAACCGGGTCAAAGTGCTTGGGTGAATTTGATGTTGATGTGTGCGGGTATTGGCAGTCCGGGCACACTGGCGGAAGTGTTTCGCGGCTATCGAGGCGATCGCGCCGCACCCCAACTGATTGCGGATGACGAGGCGATCGCCACCAACCTGTTGCCACCGCTCAAGGGCGACTTTTTTGCGCTGGCGGGTGGTCGTGGGTTTCAGCGGTCCTTTGAGCTAGCCACGTTGCGGTTGCGAAACATGGTGGAAGTGCTGGGCAAGTGGGACCGCTACGTGCCCGATGCCCAATACATGACCCAACGCGGGGGCACATTTTTGTTCGATCGCGCCGGGAATTTGCTTTACGAACACCGCGATCGGGGCATCCTCGGTTTTGCGGCGAATATGGCCCAACCCCTGGCGTTTTTGGATCAGGTGGCGTGATTTTGGCCGGGTCGTGTGACAGCGGGGCGATCGACGATTGCTACTTGGGTAGGGCATCGCGCGCGCCCACCGCATCAGGCACACCCAGCTCGATCGCCCGATCAAACGATTCCCGCGCCTCAAAATTTCGCCCCTGCGTCGCCAGCGCCTTGCCCAGCTTGAAATGGGCCATGCCGTTGTTGGGCTGCAACTCCACCAAACGCCGGTAGCCAATAATCGCCACCAAAATATCGCCATTGCCCAAGCTCAGATCCGCCAAGGCTTCTTGGGCTTCGTAGGAATCGGCATCCGTAGCCACCGCCCGTTGGTAGGCATTGAGCGCGCCGACCTTGTCGCCCTGTTCCAGCAAAATGCGCCCGATTTGTAGATGCACTGTCGGGTTGCGCGGATTCAGGCGCGCCGCTTGGTCAAAGGCCGCTGCTGCTTCGGTGCTGTTGCCCGCTGCCAACCAAGCCACGCCCAAGGAAATGTAGGTGCTGTCGCGCCGGGGGTTCAGCTTTTGGGCCGCTTGCAAGGCGGCGATCGCCCCGTTGGTGTCGCCGGTTTTCAGCAGGGTCAAGCCCACAAATTCCTGGGCGGTGGCGTTGCGCGGATCGAGGGTCAGGGCTTGGCGGTAGGCCTGCAACGCACCGCCATAGTTGGCCTGGCGATAGAGAATGGCCCCCAAGCCTAGGTGAGCGTTGAGGTGGCGGTTGTTTAGTTGCACTGCCCGATAGTAGGCCTGCAATGCATTGTCTGAATCGTTGTTGTTGGCCAGGCTGAACCCGAGGGCATAGAAAAACTCGGCATTGCGCGGGTCGAGGGTGGTGGCTTGCTGATAGGCACGGGCGGCTTCGGCAAAGTTACCGCGCATGGCTTGCACGTAGCCAATGCCGGAATAGATGCGGGGATTGTCGCGATCGAGGGTGGCCGCCCGCTCATAGATCACTAGGGCCGATTCCCAATCGCGCCGCTTCACAAAATCCTCACCCCGCGTCAGCAACTCCTGAAGCTGCGGATTGGGGGCGGCTTGGGCTAGTAGCAGGCTCGATCGACCCGCCAACGGCATCGCCTGGGCCGCAGTGGGAGCCGCCCCGATCGCCCCCAACAAAACCAGCAACCCAAGCGATCGCCCCATCATCCGACGGTGGCGGGGGTGAAACCAGGATTGAAGAGCCATAGTTGCGTTGCCGATCCTTGCGTTGCCGATCCTTGCGCGATCGAGTGAGTGGAAGCATCGTGGGAGATCTTAGAGCTTGAGGGTGATCTCCCGGTAGCCAAGGAGCGGCGGCCCCTGGCTACCTCCATTAGACCTAGTAGATCTATTGGATTTATTGGATCTACGCTTGGGCGATCGCCTGGCCCGCCGCAATTCGGGCGCGATCGAACCCGCGTTGGTTCAGGATCTGCCAAGTGGGAACCATCTCCGGCCCCTGCATCGCCCCCATCAGGGTGGCCCGCAGGGTACGCATCACCTGGCCCTTCTTCGTGCCCGTGGATTTCACCACCTGATTAATCAGCGCCATGGCCGCGTCGTGCGCCAAGGGCTGATCGCTGAGTCCCTCCGCGAGTCCCTCCGCCAGGGCCGCCAAAATCTCTGCGCCGCCGGCCTGGGCCAGTTGGGCCTTGGCTTCGTCGGTGTAGTCCACCGTTTCGCTAAAGAACAGCTTGGCCGCTTCGGGGGCTTGGTCGAGCCGGACAATCGCCGTGGCCAGCAGACCCGCCAAAGCCTCCAGCCAGGGGCGATCGGCCACAGGGTCAAAGCTGTAGCCCGCGCCTTGCCAGTAGGGAATCAGGCGATCGAGCAGCTCGGCCGGCGGCATCTTGTGCAGGTATTGGGCGTTCAGCCAGTTCAGCTTGTCCCAATCGAACTTCGCGCCCGCCTTGTTCACCCGATCGATCTCAAACTGGGCGGCTGCTTGCTCCAGCGAAAACACCTCTTCCATTCCTTCCGGCGGGGCCCAACCCAGCAGGGTCATGTAGTTGGCGATCGCCTCGGACAAATAGCCCATGTTGCGGAATTCCGAAACCGAGGTGGCCCCATCCCGCTTCGAGAGTTTGCGCCCTTCCCGATTCAAAATCAGCGGCGTGTGGGCAAACTCAGGAACCGTCGCGCCCAGGGCTTCATAGAGCAGAATTTGCTTGGCGGTGTTGGCGATGTGGTCTTCGCCGCGAATCACATGAGTGATTTGCATATCAATGTCATCCACCACCACAGCCAGGTTGTAGAGCGGCTGGCCCACATCATCAGTACCGGCCGCCCGGGCCACCACCATGTCGCCGCCCAGGTCAAAGCCCTTCCAAGTGACCGTGCCCCGCACCCGATCAGCCCAGGCGATCGTCCGTTTGTCATCAATCTTGAAGCGAATCACCGGCTGGCGACCTTCGGCAATGAAGGCGGCTTCTTGCTCGGGGGTCAAGTTGCGGTGGCGGTTGTCGTAGCGGGGGGCTTCGTTGCGGGCTTTTTGGCCCTCGCGCAGTTTGTCCAGTTCTTCGGGTGTGGTGTAGCAACGATAGGCCAAGCCCTTGTCCAGCAGGGTTTGGATCGCTTGCTTGTAAAACTCATTGCGTTTGGACTGGTAGAAGGGGCCTTCATCCCAGTTCATGCCCAGCCATTGCAGGCCTTCGAGAATGTTGGCTTCAAATTCGGGGCGCGATCGCTCGGTGTCGGTGTCTTCAATCCGCAGCACAAATGTGCCGCCCGTGCGACGAGCATAAAGCCAGTTAAAAACGGCGGTGCGGGCCGTGCCGATGTGGAGGTTGCCGGTGGGGCTGGGGGCGAGGCGAACGCGAACGGACACGATGATTTTGGGGGCTAAAGGATGGTCATAAAGCGGCTTTGATTGTAGCGGGTTGCGGCCCTGACGGGGGGCGATCGGCGGCCGGGCCTAGCGCGATCGATTGGGCTGGTTTTGCAATCGACTTGGAAAAGACTTTGCAGCTTGTCGCATTTGACGGCAGGATACGGGCGAGCCTGTTGAAGCTTTGAGATTAAAACACATAACAAAATACAATTTAATGATTGATTGACTCCCGAAAACTCTTATAATTATGGGGCTAACCCTCTCGCGTTGTACTAAAAAAGTCACTTGAGACTGTTTTGCCAAAAATAAATCAGGACTTGAAACCATGCCCTTAAGCTGGAATGAAATCAAAAGTCGGGCGATTATTTTTCAGAAAGAGTGGGCAGAAGAGACTTCAGAAAAAGCTGAAGCTCAATCTTTTTGGAATGATTTTTTTAATGTTTTTGGAATTTCGCGACGTAGGGTAGCTAGTTTTGAGCAACCCGTTAAAAAAGCAGATAACAAGCAAGGCTTTATCGATTTGCTATGGAAAGGAATAATTTTAGTTGAGCATAAATCGAGAGGTAAGGACTTAGAAAGAGCAACGCAGCAGGCTAAGGATTATTTTCCAAATTTAAAAGAACATGAATTACCGCGATACATTCTGGTCTCGGATTTTCAAAGATTTAAATTATACGACTTAGATTTAGGTCATCAGTCAGAGTTCAGACTGGATGAATTTGCTCAAAATATTCACCTATTTGACTTCATTGCAGGATACGAAAAGCGAGTCTACAAGGACAGCGATCCAGTTAACATCGAAGCAGCCGAATTGATGGGAAAATTTCATGATTGCCTCAAAGAAATTGGTTATACAGGTCATGATTTAGAAGTCTATCTTGTGCGGCTACTGTTTTGTTTATTTGCAGACGATACAGGTATTTTTAATAAAGGGATTTTTCGAGAATATATTGATCTGCATACAAAAGAAGATGGCAGTGATCTGGCGATGCACCTTGCTTCCATCTTTCAGGTCTTGAATACGCCAGAGGAAAGACGCTTAAAAAATCTGGATGAGAATTTAACTCAATTTCCCTATGTGAATGGCAAGCTATTTGAAGAGCCATTACTTTTGGCGGCTTTCGATAGCAAGATGCGATTGATGTTGCTAGAGGCCTGTGCCTTTGACTGGGGAAAAATTTCACCTGCTATTTTTGGATCTATGTTTCAAGCAGTGATGGATTCAAAGAAACGACGCAACTTGGGGTCGCACTATACTTCTGAGAAAAATATTCAAAGAGTTATTAAACCATTATTTTTGGATGATCTATACATGGAATTTGAGCAAATAAAGATAAGTCGTAATGGACTATTAGAATTTCACAAAAAAATTGCTAACTTACACTTTCTCGATCCCGCCTGTGGTTGCGGTAATTTTTTAGTGATTACCTATCGAGAACTACGTGATCTAGAGATTTTGGTATTACAGGAATTAAATAAAACAGGACAATTGGTGACAGATATTGGCTCGATTATTCAAGTGGATGTTGATCAATTTTCGGGCATTGAATACGATGAGTTTCCGGTACGGGTAGCAGAAGTGGCGATGTGGTTAATTGATCACCAGATGAATATGAAGGTGAGCAACACTTTTGGTCAATATTTTGTGCGTTTGCCACTAAAAAAATCAGTAAAGATCGTCCATGGGAATGCATTACGGATGAACTGGGAAGAAATTGTACCCAAAGCAATGCTCAGTTTCATTTTAGGAAATCCACCTTTTGTGGGATCTAAGATGATGACCAAGGTTCAGAGAGAAGATTTATTGGCACTGTTTAAAAAAGCCAAGGGCGCAGGCGTAATGGATTATGTTTCAGCTTGGTATATTAAGGCAGCAGAATTGATCCAAGCATCAAATATTAAAGTTGCTTTTGTAAGTACAAACTCAATTTCTCAGGGAGAACAAGTTGGCATCCTTTGGAATGTTTTGTTTAGTGTGTATCATATGAAAATTCATTTTGCACACCGAACTTTTAAATGGTCAAATGAAGCTAAAAAAAGCGCGGCTGTGTATTGTGTAATTATTGGGTTTGCCAATTTTGACACTTCGGAAAAGCGCTTGTTTGAATATGAGAATATTAAAGGTGAGCCATTAGAAGTAAAGGCTAAAAATATCAACCCATACCTTGTAGATGGCAATGATACAACTGTTCCTAGGCGGAGATCGCCTTTATGCGATGTTCCTAAGATTGTAATTGGGAATAAACCGATTGACGGTGGACATTATCTATTTACAACGACTGAAAAAGAAGAGTTTATTAAACTGGAACCCAACTCTGAAAAGTGGTTTAGGAAATGGTTGGGATTTGATGAATTTATTAATAATTATGAAAGATGGTGTTTATGGCTAGGTGATTGCCCTCCTAATGAATTAAAAAAAATGCCCCATGTTTTGCAAAGAATTGAATCTGTCAAAAGCTATAGATTGGCGAGGGCAAGTCTCCCCACTCAGAAATTGGCATTAACGCCAACACGTTTTCATGTTGAAAATATACCTGCATCAGAATATCTAGTTATTCCAAAAGCTTCTAGCGAAAGACGCAAGTATATTCCTATTGGCTTTCTTGATGCACATACGCTGTCTAGTGATTTGCTGTTCATTATTGCCAATGCAGATCTTTTGCTATTTGGCATCTTGACTTCTGAGATGCATATGGCATGGACTAGATATGTTTGTGGTAGATTAGAGGGGCGTTTTCGTTACTCAAAATACATTGTTTACAATAATTTTCCCTTTCCCAAAACTCCTACTGGCAAGCAAAAACAAGCTATTGAAGCCTGCGCTCAAGCGGTGTTGGATACCAGAGCAAAATATCCTGAGAGCAGTCTTGCCGATTTATACGATCCTTTGACTATGCCTTCTGATCTGATGAAAGCTCATCAGAAACTTGATAAAGCTGTCGATTTGTGTTATCGATCACAACCGTTCACTAGCGAGTCAAGTCGCATTCAATATCTCTTTGAATGCTATGAAAAACTGACGAGTCCTTTACTCCCGATTGCTCAACGGAAACGCACAACTAGAAAATTGAATCATGGAGCTAGGAAGCGCGACGAAAAATGAGTTCTATGAGCCAAGGTTGCCTGCCTGGTGAACCCGTGTCCGAATTAATGAATCTATCAATGGGTTGCTTGTCGCTGCAATCCATTGCACCTGAGCAAATTTATCGCTTCACGATCGCGGAGTATGAGCGCCTTTACGAAACTGGCATTCTTGGCCCCGAGGTTTATACCGAACTCATTCACGGCATTGTTCTGAATCTGATTTCGACCAGCCCACCACATGCGGCTTGTATCAATCGGTTGGCTCGGGATTGGGTATTATCGCTCCAAAAAAGAGCGATCGTCAGCGTTAAAAACCCGCTCAACTTGAGTGATGATTCGCAGCCGCAGCCAGACTTGGTGCTGTTGGAACGGGCAGATGATTTTTATGCCAGCGATGGTCCAAAACCAACCAACGTGCTGTTGCTGATGGAGGTGGCAGATTTCACCGCCAAATCCGATCGCGAGGTCAAAGGGCTGCTCTATGCGCGATCGGGCATTGGCGAGTTTTGGCTGGTGGATTTGGAACACAAAAAGCTAGAGGTCTATCGCGATCCCAGTTCCGAGGGCTATCAAACCAAATTTACCCTCACCGCCGCTGACAAAGCCACCTGTTTGGTGTTTCCCGAGGAGGCGATCGCCCTCAACGAGATTTTGGGCTAATCGGTTATTAAGTCGCTTGAGTGGCTTGAGTTTAGTTGCTTAAGTGGCTGATGGTTTGGCTGGACGGTTGGTGCGCGATCGGGCAATCTGCCAGCTCAACAGGGCCACCGGCACAATCCCCACCGCCACGATCGCCAAGGCCGGCCCCGCCGCATCCGCAATTCGTTCGTCAGAGGCCAATTGGTAAGCCCGAATGGCCAAGGTGTCGAAGTTAAAGGGCCGAACAATCAGTGTGGCCGGCAGTTCCTTGACCGTATCGACAAACACCAAGAGCAGGGCTGTCAATAAGCCGCCCCGCAACATTGGCAAATGTACCCGCCAGAGAACTTGGCTGGGCGACAGACCCGCAACCTGTGCCGCCCCATCTAGGTTCGGTGTGATGCGATCGAGACTTGCTTCGATCGGGTTGAGAGCCAGAGCCAAAAAGCGCACCAAATAGGCAAAGACCAGCGCGGCGATCGTGCCACTCAGCAACAACCTCCCGGTGGCTGAGGCCGTGGTGGGGGCCAGCCGTTGATCGAGCCAGCCGAGACAAATCAGCACACCCACGGCGGCCACCGATCCGGGAATCGCATAGCCCAAGGTCGTCAACTTGATCAGCAAGTGAGCCAGCGGCCCCCGCAGCAAGCGCGCACCATAAACGGCTGACCCGGCGACGATCGCCGCTAACAGGGCTGCCAATCCTGCCACTATGGCTGTGTTCTGCACATGGCTGCCAAAGCTCGGATCAGTCCAACTGCTGCGATAGGTTGCGGCCATGCTGATCAGCATGGCGGCCGGTAGACCAAACCCCAACAGCAGCGGAATCCCACAGGCAATTGTTGCGCCGATCGCCCGAATGCCTCGCAATGGGTAAGGCGCTTGGGCCGCATAGGTCACACCAGCACTGTAGCCAGCTTTCCCCCGCGATCGCTGCTCGACAATCACCAACACCATCACCACCCCCAGCAGTAGCGCCGAGAGTTGACAAGCGGTCGGGCGATCGCCCATGGCAAACCAGGTGCGATAAATCCCTACTGCAAAGGTATTGACGCTAAAAAACTGCACAGTACCGTAGTCGCCCAAGGATTCCATCATCACCAGCGCCGCCCCACCCGCGATCGCAGGCCGTGCCATGGGCAAGGCAACGCGCCAAAATCCTTGCCAGGGGTTCAACCCCAAGGTGCGACTGGCCTCAAGCAGGCCCACGCCTCCTTCGAGAAAGGCCACCCGCGCCAGCATATAAACGTAGGGATAGAGCACCAAGCCCATCATCAGAATTGCCCCAGGGAGCGATCGAATGGGCGGAAACCAATAGTCTCCAAATTCCCAGCCGGTCAGCGATCGCAGGGTGGACTGGATTGGCCCATAAAAATCCAGCAAGTCCGTGTAGACGTAGGCCAGCAAGTAGGCGGGGAAGGCCAAGGGTAACAACAACGCCCACTCCAGCCAGCGCCGCCCAGGGAAAGCCGTCGCCACCACTAGCCAAGCGGCCGTGACACCCAACACGATCGCCAAGATGGCCGATCCCACAGCCAGGGTGATTGACGATAGGGTATATTCCCCCAGCACCGTGCGGCTGAGGTGGAGCCAAGTGGAGCCATCGGCCTGCAAGGCTGCGGCCACCGCCGCCAGCAGGGGCGCGCCGACTGCGATCGCCGCCAAGAACGTGGTTGTCGGCCACAAGAGACCTGCCCAATGACCGCCCGGTGGAGCCAGTCTGAAAACTTGCCTAGGGAGCCACGATTGACGAGCGATCGTCATAGCAATCTGAGAATGAGTTGCAACAGTTGGGTGATCCTACCATTCTCGATTCCCGATCGCATTGGCCCCTCTGGCTCAAGCGAATCGGTTACTTCCTTGAGACCCACTGGCCCCAATGACTAGAGGTTGGGGCGCATCCGGCCTAGAATCCCATGAGTATCACTTTTTGGATTTTTAGTGATGTAATTTCTGTGATTTTCGTGATCTTAAATCTTGAGCATTGCTGGGCGATCGCCCCGAGTGCAGCCCACTGGCGATTGCTCTGTGGTGGTCACCTGTGGTCACCTGTGGCAATCAATGGCAATAGCGCTGGGCCATCACTCGAGCATCAGCCGATCGCCGATCAATATGTTCCACCTGAAGAATATTCCACCTGAAGATCTGGCCGAGGTCTGATATTCTTGAGGGCAATTTGTGCTGAAGTCCCCACTCCGATCACTGAGCACCAGTCCCCTGCGATGGGCGGCTGAATCACCCTGGAGTTCCCGTGTTTGAGGTACCTTGAGGCAACTGCACTATGTCCGAGCAATCCCGATGGATGTCAAGTTTGGCTGCCACCACCGTCACGATCGCTGCACCTGTCCTGACCCTGCTGGCACTCACCCAACTTTCGGCATCAGCCACCGAATCGCTCCCGGCAACCGCCTCGGTTTCTCCCGCTAGCACGGCTGACGATCGCCCATCAACCGACACGGCGATCGCCCCCAACGCCCTCGCACCAGCCGCCACTTCAGCCAAAGCCCTGCCCCCGGCAACTCCCCTGGCAGAAGCAGCCGCCGCCGAGACTGCCGAAGCCGTCGAGGCGATCGAGGCCGCTGAAGCGGTTGGTGGCAAGTCCTTGCTAGCCCAAACCACCAGTGTTTGTAGCAATCAACTGGCCGGCACCCTCAGTCGCATTATTGATGCCCCCGCCCTGCGATCAGCCCGCTGGGGAATTCGTGTGGAAACTCTGCGGGGCGGACAAGTGCTGTTTGATCGCAACAGCAATCTGGCCCTAATCCCCGCATCAAACATGAAACTGTTTGTCACTGCGGCTGCGCTCCAGCTCTACAGCGACCAAACGCCCCTGAAAAACTCCCGCTTGGGGTCGATCGTCCGCACGATCAACACCAACAGTAACAACGGATTTGCAGATTCTCTGTTTCGATCGCTCGGGGGCGCTCGGACAGTGCAGCAAGCCCTCTTTCCCTTGGGAGTCACGCCCCAGGAATATCGCATGAATGATGGTTCGGGCCTGTCGCGCAGTAACGCGGTGCAACCCCAAGCCTTTGTCCATCTGTTGGCATCGATGACCAATGCTCGGGGCAACGATGTGTTTCGCAGTTCGTTGCCCGTCGCAGGCAAAACCGGCACCCTGCGCCGCCGATTTCGCGATACACCCGCCCAAGGGCGCGTCTTTGCCAAGACCGGTACCTTGCGGGGCGTGCGGGCCCTCTCAGGCTATCTAGAACATCCGCTCTACGACACCCTCACCTTTAGCGTGCTGGTGAACCAACCGGGGCAAAATGGCGATGTGTTGCTGTCGGCGATCGATCGCGTGGTGCTGACCCTGGCTCGGATGCGCCCCTGCGATGGGTGGGATGTGGATGCGAATCCCCTGCTGAACCAACCTGAGCCAGCGGGACAGTTGCGGCCCCTGTTGCCCTGGTGGCGACCAGGAGTTGCCCGGCCCGAGGCGGTCGATCGCCCCGAGTAGCCTGACTGGCCAGCCCCAAGGGGATCTGAACAGTATCTTTGGGCACGGGCCCAGCACTAATGGTTGTGGGGGGAGATGGTCGCGCGGGGAGATGGTTGTGGGGGCAAGGAACTGAAGTCCCTTGTTCGCATGGATTGCTGGGGCGTGCCGCGTATCAAGTTTGGCTTCTCGGCTTCTCAGACATCCTCTGAGGCTAACGGCTTGCTTGGACGATTGGGGTACTCAAGGAGGGCTAATCAACAGTATGCAAACGTATGCAAAATCAGCTCTACGACACCCTCATATGCCCGCTTGCATCCAGGAACCCTCAGGAACTCTGATCAAAGGCGACAGGCCCTGCCCATAGCATCCAAACAAAAAACCAGCTTCTGGCTCACGGGCCCGCTCGGCCCCCAAGAAGCTAGTTTTTGCAGGATGTCACTGAGCCGGATGAACCTAGGTCGCGGTTAAGCGCCAAGGACGACCATAATTGTGCCTCCGCGCTCAGACTGGGCAATACTGCAACGGGCTTAAGGAGCCACCGATTCTTTGAACTGCTTGCCTGCCGAAAATGCGGGCACTTTGGTAGCGGGAATCTTGAGCTTCTTGCCGGTTTTGGGGTTACGGCCCTCGCGCGCTTGGCGTTCGCGGCGTTCAAAGGTGCCGAACCCGACGAGGGTGACTTTTTCGCCCGCAGCGACGGCTTCCATAATTACTTCGATCGCAGCAGACAACACAGCATCTGCTTCTTTTTTGGTCGTGTTGACCTTCGATGCAATTTGATCGATGAGTTCGCCCTTGTTCATGGAAACGTCTCAAGTTCGGTGTTTTCAGCGATTCTAGCCCGACAATTTTCGATGTGAAGCGAAAGTTTTGTAGCAATTTCAGGGGTTTGGAGCGATCGCCCTTGGGGAAAAGCACGATCGCCCCTCCGTTAAATCGCGGTTGACAAACCCCAAACGCTTTACCCTGAAAGATTTCCGCGTCTTTTGTGCTTTCAACGGAGATCGGATACACGGGGATAAAAAACGTTGCGATTTCCCCTGCTGTACCCCATCTCAGCCTGGGGGTGGGTCACTGGACTTGTTACAAAAATTCATGCCAATGCTGAATTTGGCTTGTACGGAGCGACCTAACCCGTCCGGTACACTGTTTTTACTTGCATGTCTTTACCTGCATGTCTTTACCTGCATGTCTTTACCTGCATGACTTGCATTTGACTGGGCATTGGGCTGGCTGCTGACGGCCCCTGCGGATGTGCCATGCGAGTGTTCCACTGATTTAGTAGCGGTTGCTCTTTGCGCCCTTTGCGATCATGACTGTTGCTTTGTCGATGCCCACGTTGGTTGATCTGGCGCGCCAAACCCGCCAAGCGGCGAGGGCCTTGGCTCTGTTGCCGTTGGTCGATCGCCGCGCTGCCCTAGAAGCGATCGCCCAAGCCCTGGAAGCGCGATCGGCTGAGATTACGGCGGCCAACGAGGCAGACTGTGCGGCGGCCCAGGCAGAGGGCATTTCGTCGGCGCTCTATGGCCGGCTGAAGCTGGATGCGGTGAAGCTGGCTGGGGCGATCGCCGGGGTACGCGACTTGGCCAAGCTGCCCGATCCGTTGGGCGATCGACAAATTCACCGGGAACTGGACGAGGGCTTGGTGCTGGAGCGGATCACCTGTCCTTTGGGGGTGTTGGGGGTGATTTTTGAGGCGCGGCCCGATGCGGTGGTGCAGATTGCGTCCCTGGCGATCGCTTCAGGCAACGGTGTAATCCTCAAGGGTGGCAAGGAAGCGGTGCGATCGTGCCAAGCCCTGATTGAGGCGATCCATGCGGGGCTAGCCCAAACATCCGTGGACCCAGCGGCGGTGCGGCTCCTGACCACTCGTGAAGAAACCCTAGAACTGTTGCGGCTCGATCGCTATGTGGATTTGATTATTCCGCGCGGCTCCAACAGCTTTGTGCAATTTGTGCAAAACAACACCCGTATTCCCGTGCTGGGTCATGCGGATGGGATTTGCCACTTATATGTCGATGCGGCGGCGGATGTGGCCCAGGCGGCGGCGATCGCGGTGGATGCCAAAACCCAATATCCTTCGGCTTGCAATGCGATCGAAACCCTGCTCATTCACCACGCGATCGCCCCCCAAGCCTTGCCGGAGCTAGCGCGCGCCCTGACGGCGAAAGGGGTGCAACTGCGCTGTGATCCGGCCAGCTTGGCTCTGCTGCAAGGCGTTGTGCCAGTGGTGGCCGCCACCGATGAAGACTGGGCCACGGAATATAGCGATTTGATCTTGTCCATTGCTGTCGTGGCGGATCTCGGCGCAGCGATCGACCACATCACTACCTATGGATCGGGGCATACGGAGGCGATCGTCACCGAAGATGATGCAGCGGCCGATCGCTTCTTGGCCGAGGTAGACGCAGCCGGGGTCTACCGCAACTGCTCAACGCGCTTTGCCGATGGGTTCCGCTACGGCTTTGGGGCGGAAGTGGGCATCAGCACCAATCGGCTGCCACCCCGTGGCCCCGTTGGTCTAGAAGGCCTCGTTACCTACAAATATCGGTTGACCGGCCAAGGCCAGGTCGCGGCCAGTTATGTGGGTAGTGCGGCAAAAGCCTTTACCCATCGCAACTTGCTGTGATCCTAGGACCTGTCATCAATTATTAGCCTGAAACCCTGATTCCACCGTTAGCGGATCGTGAGGCAGCAAGGGGCTTAGGGTCTGTCATCAAATCCCTGAAATCCTGATGCTGCCGTTAATGGATCGTGAGGCAGCAAGGGGCTTAAGCCCCTTGTTACGACGATTGAGGCGTGGAAAATCGACAATTTCAGACTCAGTTGTGGAAAATGGTGACACGCCCTAAGCCCCTCGTTACGACCATTGAGGCGTGGGAAATGAGGCGTGGGAAATCGACGATTTCAGACTCAGTTGTGGAAAATGGTGACCCCCCCCTAAGCCGATGCCTACGCTCCCCCTATCCCAATTTGAGGCGAAATCTGCCGACCCGATCGACCTGCTGATTTTGTCGAATGGGCCCGGTGAGGTGACGACCTGGGTGCGGCCGGTGGTGCAGGCCCTGCGCGATCGCCTGGGGACTGATCGATCGCGCTTGCGAATTTCGGTGGTGCTGTCCCCCTGTGCCAACAGCGCGGGCAATGAAGCGGCCGTGGCTCGATCGTTTCCCGAGGTCGATCGGGTACAGGCCGCCGAGGATTTTTGGCCCTTTTTGCTTTGGGGCAAAACTTCGGAATCTTGGGAGTGGCGCGATCGCGGAGTGGTGGTGTTTCTGGGTGGTGATCAATTTTTTGCCGTGGCGATCGCCCGTCGATTGGGCTACCGCAGCGTAATCTATGCCGAGTGGGAAGCCCGTTGGCTGGGTTGGGTCGATCGCGTGGGGGTACGCCTGCCCAGTTTTTGCGATCGCCTGCCCTTGCGACATCACCCCAAGGTGTCAGTGGTGGGCGATCTAATGGTGGAAGCGGCGGCCGGCGCGGTGAATGGCCCAGCCGATCGCGATCGAGTGGGGCTGCTGCCCGGTTCCAAGCGGGCCAAACTGACCCAGGGCGTGCCCTTTGTGCTGGCCATAGCCGATCGGATCCGAGCCGATCGCCCCGAGGCGGAATTCGTGTTACCTGTAGCCCCCACCCTCGACCCGGCGGCCCTGGCTAGCTATGCCGATCGGGCCCAAAATCCCATCATCGACCTGATCCAAGGCACAACGGGCCGGTTAGTTTGGCCGTCCGGGGCGATCGCGTCCGACCCAGCGGGCGATCGAAACCATCCCAA
>RDXB01000023.1 GCA_004292515.1 Oscillatoriales cyanobacterium | reverse complement strand
GCAGCATCTGTTCAGTGTATGACAGCCCCTAGGATGGATTCGCGTTTTTCAGAGAATGTGAGGAAATGACAGGAAATCAATCACTGTTGATTAACCCACTCAAACAGGTTAGACAAGGGGCCAACGCCCACTATTTGGGTTGGGGGTTAGGCGAGTTGCGCGGCAACCAATGGCCCAACGGGGCCTCGGACATTAGGGCTTGTCATCAGGTTCGATCGATTGAAGCTGAAATGGCTGATTTCTATGCACCAATCGTCGTAACAAGGGGCTTAAGCCCCTTGTCTCCCACGATCCTGCAACGGAAGACTCAGGACTTCGGGAATTTGATGACAGGCCCTAGGCAACTAGGAAACGATGATGTCGGGTTGGGTCATCTCATCGGACATTTCGATGATGGCGCGGATCACCGGCTTCATGGCCGACTCTTCGCCCGTGTCGAATTCCTCGTAGCGGCGGCGCTTGGCTCGGTTAGCCACTTGGACGGTGATTTTGTAGCGATTAGACGAGGCTGCGATCAGCGATGAGGTGCGATACAGCAAATCCGACGTATCAAAGGGTTTGTCGAGTTTAGACATGATGGCCAAAGAAGGGAGCAATACTGAGTTTTTGGGAACGCGGCGCGATCGCCCCAGGGCTGGCTGAACTCCGCGCACCTCAGTCAGCTTGTCTAGATTATCAGAGCGAACTGATTCGATCGGGTGGTTAGGGCGGTTGGTTGGGGGCGATCGCGGCGGGCCCGATCGCCTAGGGTTCCACGCGCACGGGGGTTCCCTCGGTGACGCGATCGAACAAATCCACGATGTCGTCGTTGTGCATCCGCACGCAACCGTGGGACACGGCCTGACCGATTAACTCCGGGTTGGGCGTGCCATGGAAGCCGATCGAATTGTCCCCATCAGTCCAGAAGCCAATCCAGCGCACACCGAGGGGATTGTCCTTGCCGGCGGGGATGATCGTGCCGTTGAATGGATGCTGCCAAATCGGGTTGACCATTTTTTGGATCACTTGGAATTGACCCGTGGGGGTTTCCCAGCCGGCCCGCCCGATCGCCACCGGATAGCTGCGAACGGGGCGATCGCCTTCATAGAGATAAACCCGCCGCTCTCGCAGCCGCAACACCAACTGCTGGGCTGACTGCTGGACTGACGGCTGAACCGGTTGCACCACCTCAGGAGCCGGGAGGGGAATATGCGGATCATGCTGACCCAAGCCGGGTAACGAGGGTTGAGCCGTCCGCACGATCGGTTGCTGCCAAGGCCCAGTCAGCAGCGGGCTAGGGGGCGGATCGGCAGCCAGGGCCGGCAAAGCCCCGATCGCCACCCACAACCCACTCCCGATCGTGCCAATCATGCCGCATTGGGCCAGTTGGGCCAATCGATGCCTAAGCCCCTTCATCAACCTCACCTCACCCCATCCCCAAATTGCTATTAGGGTTCGACCACCACGGTCGCGCCCATATGAACCTTGTCAAACAGTTCTACAACGTGCTCATTTCGCATCCGTACGCAACCGTTGGAGGCGGCCCGCCCGATCGAATTGACCGTGGGCGTGCCGTGGAAGCCAATAATTCCGTTGGAGAGTTGGTTAAAGCCAATCCACCGCAGACCGAGGGCGCTGTTGGCTCCGGGGCGGGTAACTTGGCCCGTCCAAGGATTGCGCCAAATCGGGTCTTTAATCATCTGGAACACCCGAAATGTACCGGTGGGCGTGGGAGTCGAGGGCTTGCCGATCGCCACCGGGTAGCTAGCCTCAACCCGATTGCCCCGATAGACATAGACCCGTCGTTCCCGCAACCGCAACACTAACTTGACGGGCAAGGCGGCCGGTGTGGCAGGGTTGGCAGGGTTGGCGATCGGCGGGGCGATCGGTTGCGTTTGCGGGTTGGTGGGCTGCGGCGTGGCGGCCGGTGAAGTGGCCGCGGGTGGGGTGGTTACAGGCGTGGTGGTTACAGGTGGGGTGCTTGTCGGTGGGGTGATTACAGGTGGGGTGGAAGTGGGGGCGATCGCCTCGCGGCTACTGGGTTGGGCAGGGGCTTCGGCCCGCACGCTGGGGGCGATCGACCCGCTGGCGAGGAGACCAACGGCGGCGAGGGCTAACCAAGCGCGCTGGCGAAGATGAGTTGTCAGAGTAGCCATGAAGAGTGTCCTGATGCCAAGTTGCAGGTCTGCGAATGGCCAAGCCCAGAAACGAGCCGGAAACCACGAGCCGATCGAGCTAAAGGACTGGCGCGGGCAATGGCAACCCGCATCGCGTCTCGGAGTGCCTGAGTTGCCTGTCCCAAAATTGCTCGTCCCAAAATTGCTCGTCCCAAAATTGCTCGCCATTGTAGCGTGAGGCGGTTCGCGTCTCGATCGGGGACAGATTCAGGGACAGATTCAGGGACGGATTTGGGGACAGATTCAGGGACAGATTCAGGGACGGATACAGTTCAAGTTCTGACTGGGATGGGGGCGATCGCCCACAACTGCAACCGAACTCCGACAAATTTGCGCAACAAGTCCGACAGCCACCCACGCAGCCCCATCCGTAACTCCCACAGCCGTCGCTCAAACTAAATTCATCGGTTCAAGCAACGTTGTCTAGAGAGTTGTGAGAGGTCAAGGCCATGTCGGTTGCAACTAGCTTTGAGTCTGCGGTGGGTGTGCAAGCAAACCAACAAGGGCGACGCTATGACGATCGTCAAGGGCCCACGATCAAAACGGCGATCAAGACCGCGATCAAGACCGCGATCAAGGCGATCGCGGCCCAAGATAGCGATCGCCAAGGAACAGCAACGATCGGGACAACGATCACCAGAGATGGCAATGTGGCGACGGAAGTGGAGACGGCGATCGTCACCTGTCGCAGCGAGTTAGATGGCAGTTGGCGGGTCTGGTTTCAAGCGTCCTCTTGGCCGATCGCCAATGGAAATGGGTTGCAACTGAAAGCGGGCGATCGCCTACAGGTGTTGGGTCATTACGAAGAGGGAATCGCGTTGGTAGTACAGAAGTTCTAATGCTTGGTTCAACTTGGTTCAACTGAGAATCATCAACTCACCATTAGGAGGCTCAATTTATGGCTTGTATAATTGGGTCAAAACGATTGATGAGTGTCCCATGAGCAGATCATTGCAAGTTGCTGATCATTGTCTTGACCGCGTCAAAGTTGCCCTAAAGCGTAATGGCTTAAGTCAATCAGCACTTGCTTTAGATCTAGGGATTTCTCGGGACACGGTTTCTAACTTCTGTCGGGGTCGAGCCATTGATCGCGAATACTTTCAAAACATCTGCGATCGCCTGGGTCTTGACCTTCAAGAAATCGCCAACTTCTCCATTGTAGACAAAGACCAAGCCTCAACCTTCGATCCTAGTTTTGTGGGTCGGGAAGCTGATGTTGCCAAGTTAGATCACTTAAGCCAACAACATCGCCTGATCGTGATTTGGGCGGGAGGCGGCGTAGGTAAAAGCACCCTCGCTAGCCACTTTCTGAAGGCACGTTTTCCCGGCAAAGTCCTGGAGTTTCCAGTTGCCAAAGAAGCTCGCTACTTAGCTCCGGTGGCTGGCTTTGTTGATGATTGGTTGATGTTTGATCTGAAACAAGAAATAGGTCACAACCTTGGGGTTTCATTGTTGCGGCTGAAGCGTCAATTACAAACGACTCCGATTGGGATTTAGATTGACAACTTAGAGACGGCTTTGGATGACCAAGGACGATTAGTTGAAGACTGTCGAGATTATGTGGAGCTGCTGCGGACTCTGAGCGATCCCACCCTGAAATCTTTGACATTGGTGACTACTCGTTCACGAATTTGCGAACCCTCGATCGCAGTCTTCACCCATTGGTTAGACGGTTTGCCTTTGTCCGCATGGCGGGTCTTTTTCGAGAATCGCGGCATCGTGATTCATTCACCTACATTGTCAAAACTTCATCGTTCCTATAGTGGGAACGCCAAAGCGATGGAAATTATTGCCGGTGCAACTTGCGAAGATGCGAACAGCAACCTGAGTGAATATCTGGCTCGTTCAGGTGCAAATTTACTGGAACAA
>RDXB01000022.1 GCA_004292515.1 Oscillatoriales cyanobacterium | reverse complement strand
AGAAGAACGCAACGGCCACATCCGCTGGCTGCGGCCCGACTACCAAGCCCCCAGCCAAACCGCCCCCACCGGCCAACAAACCGACCTCCCGATCGCCCTCCCCAGCCCAGCAGAGACAAGGGGCTTAAGCCCCTTGCTGCCAACCGATCGCCCCTTGCCCCTGCCCAAGGGATTCAAAGAGCGCGTCACCGCCGTTCGCGATCGGTTCCGCGCCGAAGGGGGCGAATGGACAATCGATCGCGCCGCCAGCCGATTCAGCGGCAAAAACACCAAAGCCAAACGACAACAGATCGCCCAGGCGATCGAAGCCCTCGAAGGCGCGGGCCTGCTGCTGTCCTACACCGACAATGGCGAACAACATTGGTATGATGCCAGCTTCCAGGCGATCGCCTAGGTTTGGGTGCTTGGGTGCTGACAGCTTTCCCCTTCCCACGATCTCGTCACCGTGGAATCAGGGTTTCAAACCAACAGGACTCACGCAAAACCGCAATGGCCCTCACCCACCGATCGTAGGTTAATCAACGGTTTAGTAGTGGTTGCCTACCTTGCGGTGGTGAATAGCGGTGAAGCTATCTTCCTTGGCGACCCGGCCGTTTTCGACGGAACTGTAGACCACCCAGTGATCGCCGCAGTCCATCCGGCTGGTGACGGTGCATTCCACAAAAGCCAACGCATCGCTCAACAGGGGCGAACCGTTGGTGGCCGTTTGGGTTTCCACCCCTGCAAAACGGTCTTCGCCGGGAGCAAACCGCTTCAGGAAGTGGCGCATTAGATGGGTGTAGTTGCCCTCTTCTAGGATGTTCAGCACGAAGCGATCGCCCACTTGCATCAATGACTCGATCGCCCGGTCTTTGGCCACCGCGATCGTGATCCCCAGCGGCTGGAAGCTGGCCTGCACCACCCAAGAAGCGAGCATGGCGCTGGCCACATCCCCCTTCTTGGCTGTGATGATGTATAGCCCACCGCTCAATCGTCCTAGGGCCTTGTCGAGTTCCGAATCAAGGGACTTCATTTGCTTGACGGCTTCTTTGACCATCAGGGCTTGGCCCAAGTCCGTGCCGGCTTCCTCACAAAGCTGATAGGTAAAGGACTGGGGCTTGGTGCTAATCCGAATCACATCGAAAGCTGGTTTCAAACCCAAATCTCGGAAACGGTTAAACAGCGGGTAGCTGGGTTCATCGTTGCCGCCGCCGGACTCAAACACGCCGATGCGTTGCTTGGTGTTGGCGACAGTCAGGATTGTGCCGATCGCCGCTTCACATTCTCCTTGGGGCGGCGCGGCCAACACCAGCGCGGCCGATCGCTCCACCAATTCCCGCAATTCCTGGGGATCGGCGGCCTTCAGATCCATCATTTCCACGGCCACGCCGGTTTTGGTGATCCCCTTGGCGATCGACTGGGAAAGCCGATCGCTGTAGCCATAGTCCGACACGTAAAACACGGCGGCGGTGGTTTCCGCTTCGGCTTTGGTTTGGCTCCAGTGGCGATAGCGGCCCGTCAGCTCGGCCACGTTGTGACGCAGCAGGGGGCCATGGCCCGTGGCGATCGTCCCATAACCGGGCAGCGCGTCCATCCGCTTCATCGCGCCCAACACCGATCGAGCATTCGGAGCCATCAGGCATTCGTAATAGAACCGAAAATCCGGTTCGATCGCCCCTAGATCCTCATCAAACAGGTCGTCACTGCAATAGTGCATCCCGAAAGCATCGCAGGTGTAGAGAATCTGCGTGCCGTGATCGTAGGTAAAAATCGTGTCTGGCCAATGGAGGTTGGGCGCATTCAGGAATTCCAACACATGACCCCGACCCAAATCCAGGGTTTCGCCGCTCTTGACTTGCAGCTTCTTGAAGGGTTGGTGGATCAGGTTTTCCAGAAACTGAATCGCCACCTTGGCGGCCACCACGACGATGTTGGGGTTCAAGGCCAGCAGGTCGGCCACCAGTCCGCTGTGGTCGGGTTCCGTGTGGCTGACCACCAGGTAATCAATTTGGGCCGGGTCGATCGCGCCTTTCAGGGTATCGAGATAGAGCTGGCGGAATTTGGCGTGGGAGGTGTCTACCAGGGCCACCTTGTCGCCGCGAATCAGAAAGGAGTTGTAGGTGGTGCCGTTTTGCAGCCCAAATTCGATGTCGAAGCGATCGCGATCCCAGTCGAGCGATCGAATGGTTGAGGTGTCGGCGGCAATCTCGGCCGTTTGAATCGTCAACCGTTTTTCGGTTTGCGGACGTTCTGTGGTGACAACCATGCTCGCACCTCCTGGGTTGGACTGCTCTGAATGGGGGATTTGTTAAGTTGTTTTACCTATCTTGACACAAGCGATACAGAAATACCGGGCGATCGGCCGGGGCGATCGTTTGCAGTCGTGATGCAGCAAATCGGAATGACTTATCAGTAAGCTCAGACGACTTCAGATTTACTGATATGTTTTGCAGCAGGATGGGTGATGTCGCGATGCCACTAGGCCAGGTTCAGGCGCAAAACCCAATCATCATCAAGCCTGCCCCTGCTAGCACGGCTGCCTTAATTCGCTGGGTCAAAGTTGCAAGTCAGTCGTCGTAACAAGGGGCTTAAGCCCCTTGCTGCCTAACGATTTGGTAACGGCAACAGTCATTTGCACTGACCTATCTAAATCAGCTTGCTGCGCTACTGCTGGCTACCAGCCCAGCGTGTTGGTCTAATGACGCTACTACAGCCATGTCGATGGCGATCGCTATTGCGGTTGCGCGGTGGCCTTCGTTTCGTCGATCGCGGCGTATTGATCTTGATAGGACGACTTCACCGCTTCGATCGTGGCAGCCATCAGGGCTTCAAAGGGATCTTTCGGTTTGTCGGCAGCGGCGATCGGGCTGGTCGCACCGGCCAGGAACTTCGCCGGGTCAGTCACCACCCAGCCCTGAGCCGTCAGTTGGCGCACCTCAAAGTGCAAGTGCGGCCCCGTAGACATCCCCGTGCTGCCCACCCGGCCAATCACCTCGCCCTGTTTGACCGTGGCTCCCGGCTTCACAAAGATTTCCGATAAGTGACCATAGAGTGTCTTTTGGGTGTCGCCGTGATCCAACACCACCGTTAGCCCATAGCCGCCCAAGAAGCCCCCGATCGAAACCTTGCCATCCAACACCGCCACCACCGGAGTGCCCATCGGAGCCGATAGGTCAGTGCCCGCGTGGAACCGGCTGTAACCCAAAATCGGATGCACCCGCCAACCAAAGCTGGACGAAATGGGTACTAAATTGGTGAGTGGGAACAGCATTTTTAGGTTGCCATTGCCCATCAAGCCCTTGGGTCGGCCGCTGCGGAAATAGTAGCTACTGGCATCGAAGTTCACGCCGTTCAAGCCCACGCTGAGGGGACCGATTTTGACGGAAATCGGTGATTGGGCTGGCAAGCTGCTGCCCAAGGAGCCAATCCGCATCGGTGTGCCCCCTTGCAGACTGGAGCCGCGATCGCCCGTAGGAATGGCCACAATGCCCGGATGGCCCGCTTGGCCGGGTTGCGATCGGGTGACGGTGCAACCGGCACTGAGGCGGCCGCCCACGCTTGAGCAGCCGGTCGATCGCTCAGAAAACTGAATTTCGCTGGGTGGGGCTTGGCGTTGGGTGGCCCCGAGGTTGAAGTCATCGGATGCGTCGATCGGGCCACGGCTGGTGGGGCGATCGGGTGCTGGGGCCAAGCGGGGGACGTTGGGCAAGTCGCGATCGGGAGCACGTTCCACCGCCGGGGCCGGGCGCTCAATTCGGGCGGGGCGTTCCACCGGCTCCGGCGCGGGTTCTGGGCGGGCGGCGGGTGTGGCGGCGGGTGCATCGACGTTGGGCGCGCCGTCAGTGGCGGCATCGATCGCCGCGACGGGAACCGCGAGGCCACTCAGCAAGCTGGTCATTGCGCCAACCCACCCGAGACCTTGCAAAACGCGACGGCGACGGCGTTGGAGACGAGTGGGGAAGTTGTAGCGGTGGTTCATGGCGCGATGAATGGAACAGAAACAGCGAGCGAAGACTCGGCAGCGTTGCCGATTCATGGTCAACTGATGGTCAACTGATCAATCGTGTGAAACGTTCGATCGCTGAAAAGCTGGCGGGCGATGCATCTCGGATTTGCTTCGTGCTGGTGGCCGTGAGGTTCCGAATGCGAATAGCTGAGATCGATCGCCGGGCTTTGTCCACTGTGCGGGGTCGTAGCCCCCAATTCCGGCTGAATCCTCAGTCATGATAGCAAGGGCAAGGGCCAAAATGCTTAACACAACTTTGCAGAGGATCAAAGACCTTTCAGGGGGTTAATCAACAGTTACTTAAGAAAATACTCAAGAGAAAGTGCAAGACATCAGCACCACAATCGAGTGAGTAAACGCGATCGCCCGCCGACCAAACCCGACTAGCTCCTTCAGCCTGTACCCGTTTTTTTGGTCATCAAGGCCCTGAAGAATGCACCGCTGACTGACCGATGAACGGCGATCGCAATCTCCAGCAGCTCGATCGCACTAGACGGGCGGGCGACGGGCATAGCCCAGCCGAATCGAACCCGGTGCAAGGTGCAACTCTTCGGCGATCGCCCCTGACAACTTCACCCGCAGCTCACCCCGGGATGTCACCCCCACGGCAATGCCCGATCGCTCACCCACCTGCACCGGACGGTTACGGGTTTCCAACAGTTCCAGGTAATCGGCCAAAAGGCTCTCAATGCCGCCGGTTTGCCGTTGCTGTTCGCCACGGGTTAAGCCCGCGATCGCCAAGGCTGCCAAGGCCGGGAGCGATCGCACCGCCGGGGCCGGATCGTCGGCAAACAAGTCGATCGCACTAATCCCCGTTTCCGGCACTGGGTTGATCCAATTCAGCCCCAACCCCGTCACGGCGCGCCCAATCAACCCACCAGCTAGCCGAGTTTCCGTCAGCAGTCCGCCCCACTTGCGCCCCCGCACCACCAAATCGTTGGGCCATTTGATCTCAACGGGTACAGCGCGATCGCGTAGGGTTTGCCCCAGGCCCCAAGCTGCCGCCAAGGTCAGTTGCGCCCCATCCTCCGGTGGCAACTGGGGTTCAAAATAACGCGACAAATATAAACCCCCCAACGGCGAAGACCATTGGCGACCCCACTGGCCACGCCCCGCCGACTGTTGCAGGGCAATCACGATCGTCCCCGCTGGCGCACCGGTCTTGGCCAGTTCCCAAGCCACCTGATTGGTGGAGCTAGTCTCGTCCAACACCTGCAACCCCGGCAGATCAACACCGAGCCGGGCCGTTTCTCGCAACAGGGCGGCACTGAATTCAGCAGGGTCGATCGGGGTGGGTTCCAGCACAAATAATTGTTGAGGCCATGCTTGCGGCGATCGCCCCTTACCCTACCGCGATCGCGCTGCCCAGCGGATCGTCAATGTAATCGATTTGACATCCTCCCCAGCCTAAAGGCGTGGGGATTCCGGCCCTAGGCAAACAACCGAAGCTGCTCGACTAGACCACGGGTTGACGCTTCATCGGCTGCTACCAGCGAACTGGATTTACGCTTACCTCCACGTCCGTTTAGAGTCTCGGACTGCCCGCCCGCGACTTGGATATTAATCGCTGCGTTGATGTCGCGGTCATGAACCGCACCGCAGTGCAGACAAGTCCACTCACGCACATTCAGTGGCTTCTTGCCGCCTAACTGTCCACAGGCTGAACAGCGCTGGCTAGTCGGCTCTCATCGGCTAATCACTTGGAAATCCCGCCCGTAGCGAATTGATTTCCCTTCGATCATTTGCCGAAAGCTGTACCAGCCAGCATCGCTAATCGCCCGTGCTAGCTTGCGGTTTTTGATCATCCCTGACACGTTTAGATCTTCCAGAACGATTGCTTGGTTCTCGCGAACGATCCGGGTTGATAGTTTGTGTAGGAAATCGGTTCGTTGATCTTTGATTCGGGCGTGGATTCGAGCCACCTTGCGACGGGCCAGCTCGCGGCGATTACTGCCCTTGCCCTTGCGACTGAATCGCTTTTGGGCACGGCGCAACCGCTTGAGGGATTTGGCTAGAGGCTTGGGACTCAGCACCTTTTCACCCGTGGACAGGGTGGCAA
>RDXB01000084.1 GCA_004292515.1 Oscillatoriales cyanobacterium | reverse complement strand
GAGCGGATGAAGCCGACTTCGCCGCGATGAAGCAGGAAGCTTCCTGATTGCTGCATTTGCTAGTCAATTGCAGCAATTGTTAGTGAATTAGTGACGGTTAAGGGCTAGATGGCTTCTCAGGGCCAGCCGTCGGCCTAGGCGACGATGGGATAACCGATTGGGTTGGATCGGGAGCCACAGGATTACTTTGCCCCGCCTCGGCATCACGACAAAGGGGCAACTTTTGGATCAAATCTCGGCTAGTGCCGCGCATCACCGCACTGGTATCAATACAAGTTGCCATCCTGCCCTGACCCACTTGAAAGAACCATTGATATTCCGCAAGAGTCTCCGGCCGGGACTTTTGTACGCAGGCAGTGTAGGCAGTTGCTGCTTCCGCCTCGCGTTTTTCTTCACGATAGATTTGAGCTAATAAGCAATGGGAAAGACCCGTCCCTAATTGCTGTTGTGGAAATGATTCATCTTCTTGGATCGCTCGTTTCAAGACGGATTCTGCACCACCATAATCCCGTTGCCACCAGCGCAACCATCCTAAATTTCGATAGATTTGGTAGCGCTGATTTGCCATTTCGGTCACCGAGAGATCAGCCCCTGCCAGACGATGCAGCGCCAGTTTTAAAAGTGCTTCGACTTCGGAAGTTGCTGGGGTTCGCACCAATTTTTCCGATCGATTGAGTTTCAGGAGTAGGAAAAATTGCACCCGCGCCAATCGAATCAGCGCTACTGGATCACCTTGGTCAGCCACGCGCCGATACGAATCCCCAGCTTCTTTGAGTTGCCCCAGGGATTCATAGACCAATCCTAATCCCAACGATGCTTCATCATTAGAGGGAATTAGCGAAAGGGTTTTTTGATAGTTGATGCGGGCTTGGGATAGCTCTCCCCGTTGATAATGCTGGTCGGCGGCGTAGTTGAAGAACCGGGGCAAACCATCCTGGGCTGCCCACATCGATAGGGTACCCAGGGTCACGGCAAAGGCGGCGATCGCCTCGTTATACCACTTACCCGGAATCGAGAATTTGGCGCAAAATCGCTTGAGAGCTTTCGTTCCTTCCGGCGTGAGCACACCGCGCCCCAACACTGCCAAACCCGTAACTTGACCGGCGCTCGCGAGGGCTTCTCCTAACCCAAACCCCCCAATCGAAAAGACCGGCAAAATGGTGCTGGCAGCGCTGGCAGTGGCTAACAGGGACACTACCGAAACACCGCGCCAGAATAGTTCCCGGCGACGGATTGCAATCCGAGGTTTAGCATCTTCTGCTTCGGGAAACCACCACCAGGCACTAGGGCTAGAATCAAAGGTTTCTCGCCAACGGGGGAGCGCCGCAATGGTAATTAAGATGGAATCGCAGGTTGCTAAACGATGATCGAGGAGATCAACTTGGGAAACCATCGCGGCTTCTAGTTGATGCAGCTTTGCTAATTCCTTGAGCATTGCTTGCAACGCATCCCGATCGCACAAAATATCTAGGGCTAGTTCATCGCGAGTAATCGGATCAAGATTAGCTGCGGTTAGTTGATCAATCTGTGTGTTGAGCTGTGCTACTCGCTCCTGAAAGCTAATGGGATCGGTCTCGGCATCAGCACCATCATGGGGACTAGAACTCACAATCAGAAACCTCTAGATTCTGACCACCAATAATCGCTGATGGCGCGTCCATCACGGATGGGGGCTAACTCATCTAGCGGCCCGAGCAGGATCGATCGCTGCACCACACCCGGTTTGCGCCGCGCCACGCGATCGGGCACGCCCCAGCCATAGACCATGTGCCCCCGCCCCAAAATCACCACCACCCGATCGCCTGGCCCCTGGAGCGATCGAGCCACACCGGCCGCCATCGTTTCGTCCCAACTCACCTGGGCTGCAAAGAACCCACCAAACCGCGCCTCTTGATCTGTTGGATTTTGGGTTGAATTTTGGGCACTGGCCCCATGTTGTTGATGAATCGTGTCGTAAATTTCCCGCAGCCAAGCCCGGTAGGTTGGCGGCCCCAATTGCATCTCGGCGATGGGCGGCAACCAGCGGGCCGCCTCGGTATCTAACTGCTCCCAACCGCCTCGGGCAATTTGTCGCGTCACCTCAGCGGGCACATTCAACGCCCTGACCGCAACGCCGTTGGCTCGGGCCCACCGTAAAATCGGGGCGATGATTTCCCAGTCGTAGCCCCAGCGATCGGCATACTCCGTGCGATCGCGCAGGGTGGCTTCGTCAATTCGACCGGCGATGTAGTCATCCAACAGGGCCTGAGCGGGCTGTTGAAACATCTCCAGGGCGATCGTTAGTCGGCCCGTCGTCTGTTGGCCGATCGTCCGTTGACCCATCATCCGTTGGCCATGGGGGCCACTGGGCGAAAAGTTTTCCACCTGTTGAAAAACCCTGTGGATAACCTCCAATTTGATCGGCACATCAGCGAATCGGTCGTGAATTTCACCCAGATAAATCACTTGCGATCCGAGCAAATCTCGCCAGTGATCCCCCGAGATTTCAGCTGATCGCTCCAGACGAACCGGGGGGCGAGGGGGGAGTGATGGCGATCGACCTGACTCCGCCCAAGCCACCGCAGGCTGGCCCAGGAGCAGGACGATGGGTAAGGCGATCGCCCCGGCCACCGCCCCGACTCTCCCAAAAAACGCCGTCCAAGGCAGTTGATCGGGCGTTTGGGATAGATTCCTAGTCATGGCAGGAGGGACGGGGTTCTAGGGGCTGCTAGCGACCGGAAATTGCTGATTTGAGGTTGGATTGTGATCGCAATTGCGATCACAACCGATCACGACTCGCCTAGCTGCGTACCTGCACCGGCATCACCAAGTGGGTCGCCTTCGCACCCCCCAGCGGCGTAATCACCACCGGGCTGGTGGGCGTGTGGTCAGGTTTTTCAGCGATTCCATCAGGTACTTGACGTTGAAGGCGATGTCGATGTCCTCGCCGGAAATCTGGGCCGATTCGATCGTTTCGCGCCCGCTGCCTGCATCCTGAGCATCGGCTGAAATCGCTAGGGACTGGTTGCCCGCATCGATCGAGAACTTGACGATGTGGTTGCTTTTTTGGTCGGCAATCACCGAGATTCGATCGAGCGCCCCCAGCAGCAGCTTGCGTTCCACGGTCACTTGGCGATCGAACTGGCGGGGAATGAGCTGGTTGTAAGCCGGGTACTGCCCTTCCAAGGTGCGGCTGGTGATGTAGTAATCGCCCCATTGCAGAGCCAATTGCCCGCGATCGCAATACAGGGCCACCGGCTCGCTCGATTGCTGTGCCACCAAAATCCGCTCTAGTTCCCGCAACGTCCGCCCCGGAACCGTCACCGCAAAGGGTTCCATCGCCTCGGGTTCGCCCTCAATCTCCTCCACCATCGCCGCCCGCACCACCGCCAGCCGGTGGCCGTCGGTTGCCGCAAACTCCAGAGAATCTGCCTCCACCGACAGGTGCACCCCGGTCAGGATTTGCTTGGTTTCGTCGCTGCTGGCGGCAAACAGCGCACGGGCAGATACACCGCCTCGCCCGTTTCCACCACCGGCAAGGTTGTAAATTCCTCGGCGCTCATGCCCTGAATCTGGTAGCGGCTCGACTGGGCGGCGATCGCGGCGGAAAACTCCTCGTTGGCATCCAGCGACACGGAACCGCTGGGCAGCTTGCCCACGATGTCCGAAAACAGCTTGGCGGGCAGGGCAATTTCCCCCGAATCTTCGACTTCCGCCGGGAAGCTGGTTTGGATACCCAAGCTCAGGTCAAAGGCGGTTAAACTCACGCGCTGAGTGCCCGCATCGCAAGTCAGCAGCACGTTGCCCAAGACCGGGTGCGTCGGTCGCGACGGCACAGCGCGGCTGACTAGCGAAAGGTTGGCACTCAGGTCGCTTTGGGCGCAAAGCAGCTTCATGGGTTCCTGTGGAAAACCGGCGCAGACCGGCGGGGCGAAAGGGGTCAAAAATTTGGCGTTTTGAGTTTAACCCAAAAGCCTTCGGGAAAATGCAACGGGCCTAACCAGCCATTGGGGCTTGCCAGGGTTGAACGGGTTGACCGGCTGTGTTTTCCGGTTCGATCGCCTCTCCAGATTCGATCGGCTCGTGGGGCAATCCGGGTTAGCCGATTCAGCTCGTGGGAAGGCAATCACGCTTCCGGGTTGAGTCGCGTTTCTGGGGTTCGATCGCGTTTCCGAGCTGGATCGCCCTTCCGGGTTTGATCGCCCTTCCGGGTTCGATCGCGTTTCCGAGCTGGATCGCCCTTCCGGGTTTGATCGGTTCGCGGAGTTACCCGGCTGCGGTGATCCAGCTCGTTGGCTGCGAAATCCTGAGTTGGCAATCTTGCGATCCGAGATCCTGCGGTTCGAGAGTTGGGATTCAGGAGCCGATCGCTTTGGCAACGAATCCGGTCTGAGGCTTGCCAACCGATCCGGATCCGAGTCAGGCGATGTCAAGCGATCCGGTCAGCCTCAAAAAACTGCCCCAATTTCAAAAAATTTTTTGCCCCTTATCTATCCGATCTCTACTCCCCCTTTATTTTTAAAAGAATAGTAGTAGTAGGGCCTGTGGAAATGTGGAAAACTCAAAAAAATCCTTATTTCATGCACCTTTCAAGGATCGGAGCCTGTGGAAAACCTGTGGAAAAAGTGGGGGGGTTTTTCCACAGGGTATTTATACTTAGAAAAGTTTTCCACAGAAATAAATAGTTTTCCACAGGTTTTCCACAGAAAATGGGCAGTTTTCCACAGGTTTTCCACAGATTTTTGGCTGATCGTCGAGTTTTCCACAGGGGGTGGTAGGTCTCAGCCCACTTCCCAAAATTATGTTTTTAGTGTAAAGAGCGATCGCGGCCAGCAGCGATCGATCCACCCCGGCTCTGCCCAATTCGGGGGGCTGTTTGGGGGAAAATTAGCTAACGATCGGTAATCCTGAGCAATCTTGAGCAATCTGTTGCGCGATCGAGCGATCGATGAAGTCGTGAAAGTTCACAAAACTACAGAGATTGGCGGTAAATCCCCCAGGAATTGGGGTTTCGATCTCGGGTCGATCCCCTCAGGCGATACAATGCCCCTCAAACCAACTTCTGACGGTGTTGGTTGCGATCGAGCGGTTGTGGCACAGACGGTTGCTGCACCGGGTCGACGCGCGCCGTCACGGGTCTGGGGGTTTTCTTCGGCTCGCGGGTTGGATCGCTACGTTTCCCTTGCTGTTTTGTTGCTTGTCCCATGACCGCTAGCGCGCCCACCGCTCCTTCGACGAGCTTCGATCTCAAACGCTATCTCCGTGAACGCCAGGGGTTGGTAGAAGCCGCCCTCGATCGCTCGATCGCCGTGGTCTATCCTGAAACCGTGTATGAGTCGATGCGCTACTCCCTGATGGCGGGGGGCAAGCGCCTGCGACCCATTTTGTGCTTGGCGGCCTGTGAGCTGGTGGGCGGGGCGATCGAGGCGGCCATGCCCACGGCCTGCGCCCTGGAGATGATTCACACCATGTCGCTAATCCACGACGATTTGCCGTCGATGGACAATGACGACTTCCGGCGCGGCAAGCCCACCAACCACAAGGTGTATGGGGAGCCGGTGGCGATTTTGGCGGGAGATGGGTTGCTAGCCTATGCCTTTGAATTTGTAGCGACCCAAACCCAGGGTGTCCCGGCCGATCGCATTGTGCGGGCGATCGCCCTGTTGGGCAAATCCGTCGGCGCGGCGGGTTTGGTCGGCGGCCAAGTGGTTGACCTGGCCAGCGAAGGCAATCCGAATATTGCCCTCGAAACCTTGCATTTCATCCATCGCCACAAAACGGCGGCCCTGCTGGAGGCCTGCGTCACCACGGGCGCAACGATCGCCGGGGCCGATGCCGCAACGATCGGCAAGCTGGCCCAATACGCCCAGGACATCGGTTTGGCCTTCCAAATCGTCGATGACATCCTCGATGTGACGGCCACCACCGAAGAGCTGGGCAAAACCGCTGGCAAGGACACCGCCGTGGAAAAAGCCACCTTCCCGAAGCTCTACGGCCTGGAGCGATCGCGCGAAATGGCCGCAGAACTCATCGATCGCGCCAAGGCCAGCCTGAACGAGTTCGGCACGGCCGCTGCACCCCTGCAAGCCCTGGCTGATTACATCGTCAACCGCAAGAACTAGGGCGATCAGCTCCGGTTTCCCGTCCTAACCCGGATAAACAAGGGGCTTAAGCCCCTTGTCCCACCATTGCCGGATTCAGTCCCTCGCGATCGCTGCCTCACCCACCGTCCCCAACTCGATCGCCCCCCGCTCGACCCATGGACGACTTTAGCCACATTCTCGATAACCGCATTCTCCTGGTCTCCTTGGGGTCTTGTATCCTGGCCCAGGCCATCAAGCTGGTGGTGGAACTTGCCCGCCAGCGCAAATTCGACGTGCGCACCCTGGTGACGACCGGCGGAATGCCCAGCGCCCACTCGGCCCTGGTGGCCGCCCTGGCCACCGGCATTGGCCAAACCGTTGGCTGGAGCAGCATCGAATTCGCCATGGCCACCATCTTTGCGATCATCGTCATGTACGATGCCGCCGGGGTGCGCCGGGCCGCTGGCAAGCAAGCCGCCGTCTTGAACCAAATCATTGATGAATTTTTTGAGGGCGACCACCAACTGAGCGAAGAACGCCTGAAGGAACTGTTGGGCCACACCCCCTTTCAGGTAATTGTGGGTTGCGCCTTGGGGATTCTTTGTTCCCTGTCCCTGGTGCCCAGCATTTCCTAAGTCAGGACAGATTCGGGTGGGGGCGTACGGCCGTACGCCCCCACAGGGTTGGCTCGGGGGAAGTTGATCCACCACGCCATGTCCCACCGGATTGTCTCACCGGATCAATCGAGCGCCGAGCCTCGGGGCGATCGCCAAAACCCGGTACAATAGCTCGGTTAATCTCTTCACGGTGTCTTGGGACATCGCAATAACGGGACGCAACGGGCATGATCGAGCGCTACACGCTGCCTGAGATGGGCAATCTCTGGACGGATGCATACAAGCTGCAAACCTGGCTGCAAGTGGAAATTGCGGTTTGCGAGGCCCAAGCCGAGCTGGGGTACATCCCCGCTGAAGCCGTCGAAGAGATCAAAGCCAAAGCCAACTTTGACCCCCAACGGGTGCTGGAAATTGAAGCGGAAGTGCATCATGACATGATCGCTTTCCTGACCAACGTGAATGAATACGTGGGCGATGCAGGTCGCTACATTCACTTGGGCTTGACCAGTTCCGACGTGTTGGACACGGCCTTGGCCCTGCAATTGGTGGCCAGCATCGATGCGCTGCTGAAGCGGGTGGAATCGTTGATTCAAGCCCTGCGCTACCAAGCTCAGGAACACCGCAACACGATTTGTATTGGCCGCAGCCACGGGATTCACGCGGAGCCGATGACCTTTGGCTTCAAGCTGGCGGGCTGGCTGGCGGAAATGCTGCGGAATCGCGATCGCCTGGTGCAACTGCGCGATCGAGTGGCCGTGGGCAAAATCTCCGGCGCGGTGGGAACCTATGCCAACATCGACCCGCGCGTGGAAGCCCTGGCCTGCCAATTGCTGAACCTGGAACCCGACACGGCCTCAACCCAGGTGATCTCGCGCGATCGCCATGCGGAATACGTGCAAACTTTTGCGCTGGTGGCCGCTTCCCTGGAGCGGTTCGCCGTGGAAATCCGCAACCTGCAACGCACCGACGTGCTGGAAGTGGAAGAATTTTTCGCTAAGGGTCAAAAAGGCTCCTCGGCCATGCCCCACAAGCGCAACCCGGTGCGATCAGAACGGATTAGCGGGATGGCGCGGGTGGTTCGCGGCCATGCTGTGGCGGCTCTGGAAAATGTGGCCCTCTGGCACGAGCGCGACATTTCCCACAGCTCCGTGGAACGGACGGTGCTGCCCGACTCATCGATTTTGCTGCACTTTATGGTGGTGGAAATGACCAACCTGGTGAAGAACCTGCTGGTCTATCCCGAAAACATGAAGCGCAACCTCAACTGCTACGGCGGCGTGGTTTTCAGCCAAAAGGTGCTGTTGGCGCTGGTGAAGAAGGGCATGACCCGCGAAGATGCCTACGCAGCGGTGCAGGCCTGCGCGCACCAAGCTTGGAATAATCCAACGGGCGACTTCTACAAGCTGATTTGCCAAGATGCCACGGTCAAGTCGCACTTGTCGCCGGAGGAAATCGAGGAATGCTTCGATCCGCAACAGCATTTGCGGAATCTGGACACGGTTTACCAACGCTTAGGTATTTAGTGCATTTTCAGTGCATTTTTAGTGCATTCGTGCAGAAGTTCAGCGGCGCTCGCCCCGTAACTGCTCGCTGGTGAGCGATCGAATACCGGGGGGCACTCGCCCCAATTCCCGCTTTTACCGTTAGCAAATCGCTGGGCAGCAAGGGGCTGAAGGCCTGTTGTCACATCACCTGAAATCCTGATGCCACCGTGACGAGATCGTGGGGGACAAGGGGCTTAAGCCCCTTGTTACGACGGCTGGGGCAGCCAAAATTTGCAAACTGGCGATCGGGGCTGGTGATCCAGTCCCGATTTTTGGATGGGCGAGGGTCAAGGGTTGACTGGTTCGATTAGGGCGACGGCGTAGGCGCAAATCCCCTCTTCGCGACCGGCGGGGCCCAGCTTTTCGTTGGTGGTGGCCTTCACACCTACGCGATCGGGTGCAATGCCCAGCACACCGGCTAGGCGATCGCGCATGGCGGTGATGTGGGGTTTCAGCTTCGGCCGCTCTGCCACCACCACCGAGTCAATATTGCTGACTTGCCAGCCGCGATCGCGCAGCAGTTGGTTCACCTGCTCCAGCAGCTTCAGGCTATCGGCCCCTTTCCACTGGGGATCGGTGGGTGGGAAATAGTGGCCAATGTCGCCCAAACTGAGCGCCCCCAACATCGCATCCATAATTGCGTGGGTCAGCACATCCGCATCGCTATGGCCTTCTAATCCCAATTCATGGTCGATTTTGATGCCGCCTAAAATCAGGTCGCGATCAGGCCCTAAGCGGTGAATATCGTAGCCATTGCCAATCCGAATCGACACAGGTTTTCTCCTAAACAAATACAGCGATGACCGTCATCGTAGGGGCAGGTTTAAAACCTGCCCTAACCAGAATTTTGGGACGTTTTGAACGTTAATTTATGATGAGGCTGGAGCCGCTTGAATCAAGGGCAAGAGTTCGGATCGCCGTTGAGTCCAAGCGGCCAAAGCGGCTGGATCAGAGGGCGCATTATATTGCAACAAAACCACGCCATCTTCTACCATTTGCACCCCATAGCGATTGGCTTGCAAGAGGCGATCGACGAGGGGCACAAACTCCCGCAATTCGCCCCGTTCTTTGCTGAAGGCCACCTGATAGCGTGCTAATTGCCAGGTATCAGCGACCAAATAATCAGCAGGTTTGACTTGGCGATCGTCCCCGCGAATTTCGATCCAAGGCAGGCGAATAATAGCGCGGCGACTCGACAACGAGGGGACGAGATAAGTAGTCGCAGAAATGGTGGCATCATCGGGAATTTGGCTCAACACATGGCGCACATGACCCGTATGTGACCATTGCTCAGGCAGGGAAACATAGACCCAGGGTTGCACTGAGTCGGGAATCAGGAAATAGAACACCCGGTGGGGATTAGAGGTGATTGAAAAGACGATCGAGAGCGCCATGCAACCGGCCCAAAACCGCCGAAATTGGGGCTTGGCAAAGCGATCACCCTGCTGTTTCCACCACAAAATGGCCCCATAACAAAGACCGGGGACGATCGTAATTGCGTAGCGAATATTAATCGAGGTGGCCGATTCTCCCTGTTGCAACAAAATCTTCAGCAAGGGAAAGCCCGTAATCGCCCAACTGGCCGGCGCAAGGGCCGGCACAAAGGCAAAGGGGAGCCAGTGCCCCGCTAGATATTTCAAGGTGGCAAAGGGCGGGTTAATCAGTTCCCAAACTAAGAGCCAAGGCTGAGTGAGCATGGCTTTTAAAATATCGATCGAGGAAGCCTCATCTTCGCCCACATATTGCCCAAAGCGCTCGATCATGAATCGCTTGGAAATATCTGGTGAAAAAATTGGCATAAAAATATTGGTGCAAGCAACCACATACAGGAAAGAAAGCGTACAAAGTCCCAATCCTTGGGCAGGAAACCGGCGACTCAACACCATATAAACGCCAATTCCAAACAGGCCAATCCCCTGATCTTCGCGAACCAATAGGGCAAAGGTTGCCATTAACCAAAACAACCACCAGACCCGTTTTTCCATCGCCAAAAGCAGCGTGAAGAAAAATAGGGGAATCTGACACAAATCATGGAAATTGGAGAAGGTGGGGCCAATCACGGCGTTGGCGGCGTAGTAGCCCGTGACGATCCAGGCGGAAACCGGGCCGCTGAGGTGGTGGCGGGCCAGGGCGTAGAGCACAAACCCGGCGGCGGTGATCAGGCCGACCTGCAAAAACACGAGGGTGACGGCCTGGGCGTGGAGCGCATAAACCGGCAACCACAGCAGCAGGGCGGGGGTGAAGTGTTGGCCCAGGCGGCGATAGAAGACTTCGGCGGCTTGGCTGTCTTGCTTAACGGCGCTGGAGAGGGAGGAGGAGAGGGAGCTTTCAAAGAAGCGCCCGTGCAGGTTGTTCCAAAAGACTTGGTTAAAGATGCCTTGGTCGTAGGAGGCGTAGAGGGTGAAATAGCGATGCAGGCTGAAGGTAAGGGCGATCGCCCCGAAGATCAAGGCGACGAGGCAAACGTGGCGCAGGTTGGGGCGATCGCGTAGGGCATTGCGCCCGAGCGTGAACCAGTGTTGGAGGGCTTGCATGGTCGATCGCGCCTCGATCTTGAAATGGGGGTCATGGTTATCCGGGGGCTATTGTGCCACGCGACGTTTCAGCCCTGCGATCTGGGCGGGCGGTTGTGGGGGCGATCGCCGCTGGGATCACCGGAATTGGGCGATCGTTTCCAAACAGCGACGAAACGTTAAATCTTGCAAATAAACCCCGCCACTTTTGGGGGTTTCGACCGAAGATAGCCACAATCTTGCTGTGTTTCCGGCGTTTTCCAACTCCAAAGCTATGTTGAACGTTTCCTTATCCTTGCTGGCTGCCGTCCCGACCACCCTTGAGTGGAGTCCGAAAGTGGGCGCAGTGATTACGTTGTGCAATGTGTTGGCGATTGCGATCGGCAAATATTCGATCAAGTACCCCAGCGCGGGCCCTGCCCTGCCTTCGCCAGCCCTGTTTGGTGGCATGGGCCTGCCGGCGCTGCTGGCAACGACCAGCTTCGGCCATATCCTGGGCTTCGGTGCTGTCTTGGGCCTGTCCGCGATGGGCGCGCTCTAAAATCTTTGGCGGCCGACCGTGGGGGCTAAGTCTCAGACTCCCGGGTGACGGCGCGATCGCAATCGGGTGTGATCCTTGAACCAGAGGCCACCACGCCCCAGCACATTTCCAGCGATCGGCTCGTTGTGGCCTAAAGAAATATGCTAAAAAAAGTTTCCACTCCTCGCACCACCGTCGTCTAAAAGTCATTTCGAGAGTCGATCGTTTCTGAGCTTCCCGGCTCGACCTTTGCCTAAGAACTGATGGATAACGAGTGGTCGTCACGCCGCAGCTTGAGATTTCAGTCTCAGGCGCGGCGTATTTTTTTTGAACCGAATGCTTAGAGGATGTCTGAGAAGTATCTTGCGGCCCGCACCAACAGCCTTTACCTCGCTTAATCAGTACGACAGCCCGTAGGGTGGGTGGGTAATGACCACCGACTAACAGCTCCATCGCATCTGTGACCTAACGTACCCATCGTTTGAGGTCAAGGCTGTATCTCCTGAGCAAAGGCTAGCCTGCAGACCAGTTGGCAAAATGTTCCAAGAATCGATCGATACCAATTTCAACTTTACGGGCTGTGTAGGCTAAAGTTTCCAACCTTGATCAATCATAAAAAACACGCTAGAACTAACAATGACTGCTGATAGCTGGGACTAAATCCTTAACCCAAAAGTCAGATAGAAAAGCAATTAGAACCCTGAATTTTTAGTACCCTTCACAACCGTAATGAATTGGATTCCCAGCTTGATGATCAGTGAAAATATCATCATTGCGATCTGCTACATCATTGTCGGCTACGGTATCAGTCAGGGAATCTGGCGGAATCGTCAACAGGGCATTAGCTCGGTAGTAATAGCGATGGCTAGTATTTTCTTTAGTTGCTCCCTGGGTCATGGATTTCATGCCTTGGGCATGTTAGGCATTGACTCGATGCTGGCTTGGCAAACCGTTGTAGATTTCCTAACGGTGATTGTGGCTGTCCGGTTCCTCAGCTTCTATGGCAGTTTCGATTTGCTGAGTCAAATTAGTCAAATTGTGGCTTCTAAAGATCAATTAGAATCTGACAATCAGAAGTTGGCGGATACTATTGATCAATTAAAAAGAACGCAACTACAGCTAATCCAATCTGAAAAGATGTCTGGCTTGGGCAAAATGGTGGCCGGAATTGCCCATGAGGTGAATAATCCGGTCAACTTTATTCATGGTAATTTATCATTTCTACAGCAATACACACGGGATCTGTTGGACTTGTTGATGGCTCACCGTGCTGTGGGTGCTGGCATCATTACTGATCCTCGCTTGCAAGCTATTGAGGCTGACTTAGATTTCTTGGAAACAGATTTATCTAAAATTCTGCAATCAATTGAGTATGGCACGAATCGTATTCGGGATTTGGTGATGTCCCTGAGAACCTTTTCTCGGTTGGATGAGTCAGCGGTGAAGTCTGTTAATTTGCATGATGGAATTGATAGTGCGTTGATGATTTTGCACCATCGCTTCCAGGAGCAATCGAATCGTCCTGCGATCCGAGTGGTCAAGTACTATGGTTCTTTGCCTGATGTTGAATGCTATCCCAGTCAACTGAATCAGGTGTTTTTGAATATTCTGATCAATGCGGTGGATGCTCTGGATGAGCGGGGCGATCGCCTGATGATGGGGGCTAATCCGCCCTACGAAATCGTGATCCATACAGAATCAATCCACCCACCGGCTGCCGACACGCCCTGGGTCAAAGTTTCGATCGCCGATACGGGGTGTGGTATTCCCGAATCAATTTGTCAACGGGTGTTTGATCCTTTCTTCACCACTAAACCGATCGGCAAGGGCACGGGCATTGGTTTGTCGGTTAGTTACCAAGTTGTGACCGATCGCCATCAGGGTACTTTGAGCTGTACCTCTCAGGAGGGGCAAGGTACAGAGCTAATGATCCAAATTCCCGTACGACAATCAACTTATGGTTAGGCTAGTTGGGTTAATTCCAAAACAGGTTAATTTCAAAACAGGTTAATTTCAAAATAAAATCTCTGCCTGAAATGCTTGCTGCCTGAAATCTGGGTCGGGGGTTGGGAGGATGTTGCTGGTTTGGGGATTGCGGTTGATTGCGACTCATTGCAAAACACCAAGAGCGATCGCTCACTGACAAATGCGCGTCGATTCGCCAAAGCCTTGCCCTGACTTGGTTTTTGGCTGGATTGGGTACGGTTTTCCCTCGTTTCTTGGCTAGATTGTCCGAACAGGTCGCGCTACAGTGGACTCAGGTCAGCAACCTGTCAGGTACGCGCCTTTGCGATTGTGTCCAAGCAGGCTCAGACTGTGATGAAGCGATCGTTCTGGGTAGCTCCGACAGCAGTGGCAAGCAGCTCCACCGACTCAGCACTCCAACCCAGTGCTTGATCAGCGGGGGGTTGCCAAAACCGCGAACCAACTCAGGCCGCCCTGCGGGTTTGCCCCCACAGCGCAGCCGCTGTCGATCGCCGGCCCCTGTTGCACCCACACCAAAACCACAACCCGTTTTTGGTTTTCTGTGAAGACTCGATCGAGTCATTCCAACAACAACAAACAAGCCAACTGCATCCGATGGCAGCCCCATGACGCGATCATGGCCGCTTTTTGCCAAACTATTCGGACAGACTCGGCTTTTATTGGGAGGGCCATCGTCCAGTGTCTGACAACACCAACATCCACGACCAAATCGAAGAAGAAGTGAAGGCAGCTCGCGAAGCGTGCAGCGTCAACGGAGCGACATCGCCCGAATGCGCCGCCGCCTGGGATGCTGTGGAAGAACTGCAAGCTGAAGCATCCCATCAAAAGGAAAGTCATCCCGACAAAAACTCCTTTGAGAAGTACTGTGATGACAACCCAGATGCCGCAGAATGCCGTCTCTATGACGACTAGTTGCGACTAAATCTGCGGTTGGATCTACGGTTGGATCTACGGTTCATTGCCGATGCTCAGATGCTCCAAGCTGGTTTGTCTTCACAAGCTCTTTGCCTAGGCAGACTAGGGTTGAGCTAACCCCTCAAACTCGACTGATGAAACAGGATGCGGCCCCCAAGCTGTATCCTGTTTCTGCATTTTGCGTTCCGGTTACTGTCCTGCTGGTTACTTCCCATGAGCAACGATCGCGTGATTTTGGCCTTGGATGTGCCCGATATGGCGATGGCGATCGCCCTGGTCGATCGACTGCCGGAGGTGTCCTTTTGGAAAGTGGGCCTAGAACTCTTCATCAGCGCGGGGCCAGCGATTCTGGAGGCCCTGAAACAGCGTCACAAAAAAATCTTTTTGGATCTGAAGCTGCACGATATCCCAAACACGATGGCTGGGGCGGCTCGGGTGGCGGGGCGCTATGGGGTGGATTTGCTGACGGTGCATGGGGCGGCGGGTTTTCCGGCGTTGCAGGCGGCTCAACAGGGGGCGATCGCGGGGGCCACTGAAGCCGGTGTTGCGCCGCCCAAGGTGATCGCCGTGACCCTGCTGACGAGCATTAATCCTGGCCAGTTGGCCCATGAGGTGCAGGTGTCGATGCCGGTGGCCAACTACACGCGCCATTTGGCCCAACTGAGCCAAGCAGCGGGCCTGGCGGGGGTGGTTTGTTCTCCCCAGGAGGCGGCGAGCTTGCGATTGGCCTGTCGGGAGTCCTTTGTGCTGGTTTGTCCCGGTGTGCGGCCGACTTGGGCGGCGGCGGGCGACCAACAACGCACCCTCACTCCTCGGGAGGCGATCGCGGCGGGGGCAACCTATTTGGTGGTGGGTCGGCCGGTGTTGGCGGCCGATGATCCAGCGGCGGCTTGGGCGCGCCTGCAAGGGGAATTGGCGGAGTCGTAATCCCTGATCGCGTCCTAGGTCTGGGGCGATCGGTCGGGAGCCAGCAACGGGGCTAGGCGATCGAGCGTGGCAGCAGGTACTTTGTCCAGCGGGGTCAGCAGGGCATTGGCCAAGGCCCGGTGCGCTGCCGACTCCGGCGGGTTGGCCCCCAGGCGGCGGATGGTTTCGCAAATAATCGATCGGGCGTTGTCGGCGTTGCGGTGCAGATTGCCAATTACCATCTCGGTGGTGACGCTGTCGTGGTCGGGATGCCAGCAGTCGTAGTCTGTCACTAGGGCGATCGTGCAGTAGGCGATCTCCGCCTCACGGGCCAGCTTTGCTTCCGGCAAGTTGGTCATGCCGATCACCGTTGCGCCCCAGCTTTGGTAGAGCTGCGACTCGGCCCGCGTCGAAAAGGCCGGCCCTTCCATACATAGGTACGTACCACCGCGATGCAGGGTCACATTGGGTAAATTCAGCGAGCCGATCGCCTCGGCCACCAGCGCCGACAAGTTGCCACAAATCGGATCGCCAAAGGCAATATGCGCCACCAGCCCCTCGCCAAAAAAGGTGGACATCCGGTTGCGGGTGCGATCGATGAACTGATCTGGCAGCACGATATCGAGGGGTTTCGCCGCCGGTTGCAACGACCCCACCGCCGACACCGACAGCAGATAGCGCACACCCAGGCTCTTTAGGGCCCAAATATTCGCGCGGTAGGGCACTTCCGTGGGCAGCAGGTGGTGGTGACGGCCGTGGCGAGCCAGGAAAGCCACGGGCACACCCTCGATCAAGCCGGTGATAATTGCGTCTGAGGTGGGGCCAAAGGGGGTTTCAATCCGGCATTCTTGGGGATTTTGCAGGGCATCCATCTGGTAGAGGCCGCTGCCGCCAAGAATACCCAGGGCGATCGGTTGAGTCATGGGAGTTGGGAAAAACACCAGGGTCATGGCCAAGATAGGCGATCGAGTCGCTGGGCGATCGCGGAGTTCCTAGCCCAGATTGCCCAGGGAGGGGGTTGCTCAATGGCGATCGTCAATCATGGGCGTGATCGCTGGGGATTGCTCGTAGAAGCAGATGGCTGGTACTGCCCGAGGGACGCATAGGCAAGTCCCAGATTGTGCGGGGAGGCGGCTTCTCCTCAGTTACCGTTGATTAACCCTTCATCTGATTCACCCTCATCCTGAATGGGCCGGGAGCCGATCGAGCGGTTTAGCCCCAGGATCTCGCCTATGCCCCCAAGGCTGCTGCCAAGAATGCGGCCCCGGCCCCCGCGATCGCAAAGCCGCTGTAGCGCAAGGGTTGCCCGATCGACCCTTGGGTGACTTTTACCAACGCGACTCGCACCCCGAGGGCGATCGCCAGTTGAATCGCCGTGAAGCCCACGAGGTAGGCCGTTAGGGGAACCATGCCCGCCCCAACGATCGATTCACCGTAGGCATAGCCGTGGAAAATGCCGGCCACCAGGGCGATCGCCCCCAACCCCAGCAAAGACCACTGCCGCCCCCCGGCCAGCAAGGCCCCAAACAAAACCACCGAAGCAGAAACGATCACCTCGGGGAACGGTAAATCCCAACTTTGGAGGTGCAAGGCCGTGCCCGCTAGCGCCGCGATCGCAAACACCACGGGCACAATCCAACCGCGCCGCACCCCGATCGCCACCAAGCCGGAAGCCGCCACAAAGGCCAAGTGATCCAGCCCAATCACCGGGTGAGCCAAGCCCGACATGAATCCTTCAAAGGCATTGCCGGGGAGCCGACCGCCCATCGCGTGGTGCGCCGCAGCGGGCAGCGCCGTCAACAACAGGGCCAAACCGGCGATCGCCCCGCCCCACCTTACCGAAATCACCGAAATCGCCGAGGGCTGGGTTGATTGTTGCGTCCGTTGCATGAATCCTTCTCCAAAAAATTGAAACGATACAAAACTGGCACGGGGCGGTCTGGACAGAACCAGCCGCCCCATTGCAACCACCCCAGCCCTGGCCCAGTCGTCGTAACAAGGGGCTTAAGCCCCTTGCTGCCTAACGATCTGCTGGCGGTGGAATCAGACTTCTGGCGGTGGAATCAGAGTTTCAAGGGATTGGACGACCGGCCCTAAGCCCGATCGCCTCCCTAGCGCACCACCAGGGAACCGACGGGCGGAATCCGCGCCAACACGCCATTTTTCAAGGGTTCCGGCCGCTCCGCCCAAGCCAACAACCCATCGGGGCGATCGGCATAGAGGGCCGCACAGGTGGCGATCGCCTCCACGGTTTGATCCAGATCGGCCCGATCGTGGGGCAAGTCCCCAAATAGATAGCTGTGTTTGCCCTCGGCCGCAAAGGCCACGGCGCAGGCATGGCTACAAGCGCTCATGCATTGGGTGGGTGCAACGGCGATCGCCCCGGTGGGATGCTCGGCCAGGTAGGTTTCAAGGCGATTTAGTAGTTGTTCGCCGCCGCTGGTGCCAACGCGCTGGCCGTTTTGCCAAGTGCTCGCGCAGGTGGTGCAAACCAAAATCGACATGGAAGCGGCGGTGGGTTGCGCGTCGCTCGTGGGCAAAGGGCGATCGGCCACCGACATCGAAATTACGTTGGAGGACTCCACAGTCCGAACCTCGCAGAAGTGGAAGGATAAGGATCAAGTTCAGCGCGGCGGGCATTCTGACTTAGGGAGATCATGAGGCGATCGCCCGTCACAGTTGCGGGACAGCGCCGGATTCGCACCGGACTTTCCCCGTTACCTCTGGTGGCTGCTCCCCACCAGAACCGCACTGGATTTGGTAAACCAGAACCAGCGATCGCTAGGCCCAGTTCATTAGACCTCTAACGATAGTTCAAAAGGGCGATCGTGCAGACCCGCGATCGACCCCGCAATCGGCCCCTTAACCCAACGAAACCCCGGTAAGACGACCGGCAAGTCGGAGATTCAGCGTGCATCCTCTACCCAATCCGGCATAATGGGGGCAACCTATCGCATCGGGAGCAGCGGCATCGTGGGCATCGTCGTAGAAAACGTCACCAAACGCTTTGGCGATTTCCTAGCCGTCGATAACGTCAGCCTCAGCTTGGAGTCCGGGTCACTGGTGGCGTTGTTGGGCGCTTCAGGATCGGGCAAGTCCACGCTGCTGCGACTGATTGCGGGTCTCGAAAAACCCGATAGCGGGCGGATTTGGCTGACGGGCAAAGATGCCACCCAACAAACGGTGCAAGAGCGCCGAATTGGTTTTGTGTTTCAGCACTATGCGCTGTTTAAACACATGAACGTGCGCCAAAATATTGCCTTTGGCTTGGAGCTGCAAAAGAAAGCCGATCGCGCCAAAGTCCAACATCGGGTAGATGAGCTGCTGGAGTTGGTGCAGTTGTCGGGTCTGGGCGATCGCTACCCCTCGCAACTATCCGGCGGGCAACGGCAGCGGGTGGCCCTGGCGCGGGCCTTGGCGGTGGAGCCGCGTGTGTTGTTGCTAGATGAACCCTTTGGGGCGCTGGATGCACGGGTGCGCAAGGACTTGCGGGCTTGGTTGCGACGGCTGCATGATGAAGTCCATGTCACAACGGTGTTTGTCACCCACGACCAAGAAGAAGCAATGGAAGTGGCTGACGAAATTGTAATTGTGAACCACGGCAAAATTGAGCAAGTCGGCTCGCCCGCCGAAATTTACGATCGCCCGGCCACGCCGTTTGTGATGAAGTTCATTGGCCCGGTCAACATCCTGTCGCGCGACTCGCAACTCTTCCAAGCCCACGGGATCGACACCACGGAACCGGAGATTTTCCTGCGCCCCCATGATGTGGTGGTGGAACTCACGCCGGACACGGCCACGGTGGCGGCCCGGGTGAATCGGCTGGTGCATTTGGGTTGGGAAATTCAGGCGGAGTTGGTGTTAGATGATGGGCAAGTGATGACGGCTCACTTAACGCGCGATCGCTTCGATGAACTGAACCTAGAACCCCAGCAACGAGTGTTCGTCAAACCCAAGGGCGCAAAGGCATTTCCCCTGCATTATTCGATTTAGCATTGCCTGATCCTAACCGTAGTTTTATAGGTTGGATTGAGTTTTGTAGTTTTGTAGGTTGGGTTGAGGCACGTAGCTTGCTTCCCGAAGGGTAACCCAACACCAGCAAGTTCTGTATGGATCTGTTGCCGTCACCAGATCGTTAGGCAACAAGGGGCTTAAGCCCCTTGTTATGACGACTGATTCGCAACTTTGACCCAATGAATTAAAGTCGCCTTGCTGCTACTGGATATCGATGGAGTTTTTAGGATTCTGAAGATGAGTATGGTGTTTGAAGGGTTTCCTGATCGCCTTCCCACAGTCACAATCGAGTTGTTATGGGATATCCTGACCGATCGCCTCGATGATGCCACGGTTAATCAATTGCTGTGGCAAGGATTGGGCTATCAATGGGACGCAGCCAGCCAAACTTGGTCAGCGCCCACCAATTGGCAAGCGGATTATCCTGAGCCACCAGACTTTATTGAAAGCCGCCCGGCGATCGTCAAATTAACCCGCTCGATCGCCCCACCCAACAAACAATTACTCAAGGACTACTTGGGCTTTAAGGGCTACAAAGTCGGCGAACTTGTCCCCCGCAAAACGCGCCGGGCCACAGCGGTGAATTGGCTGTTGGGTCATCTCAACGATCGGGGTTTATTACCTCCCAATCCCCCCAATCCACCCGATCAAACTCCGTAGGGGCGTACCGCTGTACGCCCTCCGCCAGGGCCTGCCCCTACCGATACCTACCGATACCTACCGATCGCCCGGTTGTGAATCCCCATCCCCATCCACCGGCCGAGCCGCCGTGTCGATCGCGGGCGGTTCCTCATCCCAGGCATCGATCGGGTCATCGATCAGGTCACCACTCGGATCATCGATCGCCCCATCCCGCGCCGCCGGTAAATCGCCAGCAGGACGAGTCGCGACGGGCTGCTGGGACTCCGCCACCATTCGATCAGTTCGATCGCGCACCGTGTCAGCCAGTTCCGTAGCCCGATTGCGAGCCGTATCGGCCAAATTTCTCGCCCGATCGCGCGCTTCCTTGGCGAAATCCGCAAACCGACTGCGGGCCGTTTCGGCGATCGGCTTCGTTTTTTCCTGAACTTGGCGCAGAGTGGTTTGCACCGACGCTTGCATCGAAGACAGAGCAACGCCCCAAGATTCCGCCGCCAGGGACAAGGGTTCCGCCGCTTCGGCCGCCGCCGCCTGCACCAGCAGCCGCTTGGGGCCGCCACTAATGGCCGCCGCCGGATCGATCGCATAGCCCGTCTCAGCGCCCGCCTCCCGCCGAAACACATAGCGCCGCACCCGACCTTCCACCACATCCAGCTCGAAATCCACGACTGTGCCAATCCGGTTCCCCGCATCGGTCCAGACTTCATGGCCAATCAGGTCAAAGGCCCCTTCCGGTTGCTGGAGCCGATCGCCCGCCGCACCATCAATCAACACACTATCGTCACCGATCGCCGCCACTTGGCTCCAACTGCAAGCGCGCAACACGCCCCCCAGCGGCAGTTGGCCCGATCGCACCGTCAGCCCCAGCACCCGCGCCGCCCGGGGATCTACCCACAGGGACGCGACCCGGCCCAGCGTTTCGGTGGTGGCGCGATCGAGCACTAGGCGGCCCAGCAGTTGGCTCTGTCGGATTGTCGCAGCAGGATCAGCCATAGCAATGGGGTTAGGGCAAAAACAGAACAGCTTGATCCTAGCCGATCGCCCCGGTGGGTCGGGCTGGGCGATCGGCTCGCTCCCCCCTGACGCAGCCCTTGACCCGGCGCGCAGCAGTTTGCATGATCACTTCAACATACATTCAGCCTCTCTAGCCCAGGAAGCCTCCCCAGCGCAAGGTATCGTAAAGTCAAGTCAGATACTTAAATGATCCAATCGGTTAAAAAACTAGTTGGTATTGCCGTTTTGATGAATAGGGATGCATCCCACCCGCACCCGCCTCCACTCGTCCAAAAGGGAAAAGGGGATCAATAAAAATGCTGGCTCCTTTTTTCTCAAGGGGGATAAGGGGTTGGGGGATGAGGGTTAATCAGATTTTGTGTAAGCCCTAGTAGACAAGCGGCTGAAGTCTCCGGCCCCTGCGACTATTGGTGCTTGGCTCGTGCTGAAAGATACTTTTCAGACATCCTCTCAGGACGATCGCTACTACCTCACACTGCTCGATCGCGTCACGGCCGCTTCTCACCTGCCCAAGTGCCGTGCAATAACGCCACCCCTATGAGCTTTCGGCCAAACTTCCGGCAGATTTCCCTTCAGCGGCTCTCTCGTTGGCACGCGCGCCAGCCCCCAATCAGTATGCAATGGGTGTTGACGGTGCCCTTTGCATTGCAGGTGATTGGCCTCGTAGTGCTTGTGGCCTATTTGTCCTATCGCAACGGTCAAGCCACTGTCGAAACCCTCGCCAATCAGCTCATGGGTTCCGTAGAAAACCGCGTTCGCGATCGGCTCAAGACTGTGTTGACCCTGCACCAACACGTCGCCACAGTGAACCAGCGGGCATGGGCTAGCCAAGCCATTGATCTCAACAACCCCGCAGCCCTCAAACGCTACCTATGGACTCAATTTGACTCATTACCCGAGTTGATGAACACCACGATCGCCTCTGAGCAGGGTCTCCACATCGCCTATTTTCGGCTGGTGAGTCAGGAAGTTCAGCAACAGCTCAAAGCCGCCACCGGCAAAACCTACCCCCTGGGCACCATCATCCTGCTGGAAGCCCTGCCCACCAATCCGTCCCAGCGCCGCTATTACCGCCTGGATCATTCTGGGCAACCGATCGAGCAAATTTATGCAGCCAATATTGATGTTCGCACCACGCCTTGGTACTTGGTCGGCAAGCAAATTCGCCAACAGCAGTGGTCACCGATTTATATCTACCGCGTCGCTCCCATCTTGGGATTTGATGCGTTGGCTCCCCTTTATGGGCCCGGCACCACGTTTCAGGGAGTGGCGAATTGTGCCCTTTCGCTGTCCAACCTCGGTAGCTTTCTCAAGCAGATTCATATTTCTCCTCGCGGTCAAACGCTGATTGTGGAGCGATCGGGCCATTTGGTCGCCAGCTCAACCCTGGAGCCGACCTATATCACCCACGGAGCCGCGAATTGGGTGCGCCAAAACCTGATTCACAGTCGCCACCCAATCACGCGCGCTGTGGTTCAGCAACTTTTGAAGCAGTACGGCACTTGGCAGGCTATTCCCGATCGCCTAGATCTACGGGTGCCCTTTGAGCAAACGACCTTGTTTGTGAAGGTGTCACCCTACCGCGATGCCTATGGGTTGAACTGGCTGTTGGTGACGGTGGTGCCCGAGTCAGACTTTATGGGGGCGACTCAGACCAATTTTCACTACTCCATTGCCCTGTCTAGCTTGGCTTTGGTGAGTTCGCTGGTTTTGGGAGCTTGGATTGCCCAGCGCCTAACGCACGCCCTGCGAGTTTTGACTGGTTCTACTCAAGCGATCGCTAGGGGTCAGTGGGATGCACCCTTACCCACCGCCCACATTGCTGAACTGGGGGAGCTATCTAGGGCCTTCCAACATATGGCCGAGTCCCTGAAAGCCGCCGATCGCCTGCGCCAAACCTATGCCCAGGATCTCGAACGCCAAGTGGCCGAGCAAACAACCGCCCTCAACGAGGCCCAACGGATCGCCCATGTGGGGAGCTGGGAATTCGAGATTGCCACGGGCAAAAGCACCTGGTCAGCCGAGCATTTTCGGGTGATGGGAATTGATCAAGCGGCCGGTGAGCCATCCGGTGACGAGATTTTCAACCTGATTCCACCAGCCGATCGGGAACTGATGCAAAACGTTATCCACACGGCGATCGGGCATGGCACTTGTTATCAAGTTGAGCATGACATCCTGTGGCCCGATGGCACTATCCGTCGTGTGATCAGTCGTGGTGAAGCCGTGCGTAATGCTGCTGGTCAGGTGTTCAAGCTTGTAGGAACAACCGTAGACATTACCGATCGCCAAAGAAGTGACCTGGCCCTGCGGGCCTCTGAAACCAAGTTTTCCACCATCTTTCACCACAGTCCCCAGCCCACTTGGATTGCCACCCTCGATCGCAATGTTTACCTCGAAGTCAACCAACGATTTGCCGATTTTATTGGCTTACCCATCCAACACATTATTGGCAGAACCTGTCTTGAGCTAGGGCTATGGGCTAATTCCAGTGATTTCCACCACCACCATAATCACCTCAAGCGCCATGGTCATTTGGATCGGTATGAAGTGGTGCTACAGACCCGAACTCAGGGTCAAAGAACCGTCTTAATATCTATGCATATTGAAAATTTCAATGATCAAGATCACTTAATCGGTGTGTTGAGTGACATCACTGATCACAAAGCTATTCAAGTAGCCTTGGCAGCTAGTAAAGCTCGCCTCAAGCTAGCTTTAGAAATATCGAGAGCTACGGCTTGGGAACGGGATCTAAAAACCAATCAAGTCGAAATAATGGGTATGCTTGCGAATCCCCATGCAACCCACGGCACACCTTATTCAATCGCGATGCAAATTGTGCATCCTGACGATCGGGAGCATCTGCATCAGATCAGCCAAGCGGCGATCAAAAAGAAAAGCGCTTTTACCACAGAACATCGGGTACAAAATCCCGACCATCCAGACCAATGGTGTTGGCTAGCCGTCCGTGCCCAAGTGGTGACGGATGCCAAGGGGCAGGCTCTGAAACTGATTGGAATGTCGATCGATATTACCGATCGCAAGAAAGTAGAGTTGGCACTGCAAACTAGTCGGCGGCATCTCAAACTAGCCCTCAAGGCATCCCACGCAACTGCCTGGCAGCGGGACTTACGGTCGAATGTTTTGCAATGCACCAATATCTTAATGGATAGCCCCCATCCGATCCAAATGAATTACTATAGCGGGCTATCTCTGATTCATCCCGCAGATCGAGACCGAGTGGAATCAGCCAACCAAAAAGCGATCGCTGAATGTGGGTCATTCAGCCTAGAACACCGGATGCAAGATATTGATCATCCCGAGCAGTGGCGATGGATATCCTTACACGGACAGGTGCTCAAGAATCGTGCAGGTCAGCCAACTCACATTGTAGGTATGTCCATTGATATTACTGAACGTAAACAAGCAGAAATTAGAAGTGCCCGCGAAGTGATTCGTCGTCAAGCATTTCTGGACGCATCGATCGATGGCATTGTTGTCCTTGATTATCGAGGACAGATCATTGAAGCCAACAAAAGTTTTTGCCAGATGCTGGGCTATAGTGAGTCCGAAATTCTGAATATTAGTCTCTTTGACTTTGATGCCAAATGGACAACGGAAGAACTCAATTCTGCAATCAGTCATCTGCCCCAAAGAACCACAAGCACACTTTTTGAAACCTTGCATCGCCGCAAAGATGGTTCAACTTTTCATGTGGAAGTTAGCTCAACCCCGCTCGATTGGGATGGGAGTTATGTCAATTTCTGTATTTGCCGAGATATTAGCGATCGCAAGCGGATTCAACAGGAACTCCAACATGCTAAAGAAGCGGCTGAGGTAGCAAGCCAAGCAAAAAGTGCATTCTTAGCCAATATGAGCCATGAGCTTCGCACACCCCTCAATACCATTTTGGGCTTTGCAGAATTACTGGTTCAAGATGCATCCGTTTCGCCCAACCACCAAGCCGACTTAAACATCATTCACCACAGCGGCGAACATCTGTTGGGGCTAATTAATGACATTTTGGAACTCTCCAAAATTGAAGCGGGCAAACTACAGCGCCAAAATCAAACCATTAGCATTGCAAACCTGCTCAAAAATTTGCGCAGTATGTTTACCCAACCGGCTGCTGCTAAAGGCTTATCCCTGCAGTTCAACTGCGATGCTGCCACTCCGCAATTTATTACGAGTGATGCTCAAAAACTCGAACAAATTTTGATTAACTTGCTAAGTAATGCGATTAAATTTACCGACAAAGGCAGCGTCACCCTGGAGGTCAGGCGCGATCGCCTGGGGGCAGCAGTCACCGACACCCCAGGCCCCCAACTAAGTTTTGCAGTGTCGGATACGGGGGTGGGCATGGAGCCGACCGAGCTTAACCAAATCTTTGAAACTTTTACACAAGCAATGGCAGGGCGGCGATCGGGTGAAGGCACGGGTCTTGGCCTAGCCATCAGTCGCAAACTGGTGCAGTTTTTGGGGGGAGAGCTGACGGTGCAGAGCCAAGTGAACATGGGCAGCACCTTTCAGTTTTCGATCGCTGCGCCCCTGGCCGAGCCAACCATCATGTCCGATCGCCCCGAATACGCCGTGGTGGGGCTGGTCAACCCTAATGGCATGGACTATCGCCTGTTGATTGCAGACGATCGCCCTGAAAATCGGATGTTGTTGCGGCGAATGCTGATGCCCCTCGGTCTGTCGATCCGGGAAGCCACCAACGGAGCCGAGGCGATCGACCAGTGGAAACAGTGGCAGCCCCATGCCATCTTGATGGATGTGCAAATGCCAGATTGCAGCGGCTATGCGACCACTCGCCAAATCCGCCAACACGAACAACAACTCACCCCTAGCCAAGGCCGTCACCGGCCCACCACGGTCATTGTGGCCCTCACGGCTCAGGTGTCCGATCGCGACCATCAGTTAGCGATCGAAGCCGGTTGCAACGACTACATCACCAAGCCCTTTCGCGCCGCCTCCCTGTTCAACACCCTCGCCCAGCAGTTGGGCTGGGAATATCTTTACGCCGAATCAGCACCCACAGCCCCCCAGCCGGCCGCCATTGTGGAGCCAATCACCGCCGACGACTTGGCCACCATGCCCAACGACTGGATCGCCGAGCTTGATCGCGCCGCCCGGCTCTGTGCCGATCGCGAAGTGCAAGTGCTCATTGCCCAGATCCCCCTCAGCGCCCACAAACTATCCCGCAGCCTGACCCAGCTCAATGACAATTACGCCTTTGCCCAAATTCAGGAGCTGACCCAAACCTGCTTGGCCCGCCGCACCCAGTCCTAGAGCGTGTCATCAAATTGCAGGGATGGGGGTTGAAAGGGTTGATTTTCCTAGCTAAACCGCCCTAGACAATTGGCTCAAGCCCCTTGCCCCTCACGATCAAGCAACGTAAGAATCAGGGTTTTAGGGATTTGATGACAAATCCTAAGCCACCAACAGCAATCGGGCCCCTGCAAACTGCAACGACCCGATCGATTCATCTTCGCTCGTCTCCCATTTGGTCTCCAAGGCAAAGGCCCAACAGCCCCGCCCCAGAGACCCACCCACAAAATACGTGAACGCAAAATCAGCGCATTTAGTAGGTTTCCACGTGCCAACGCTCTTCCTTGCGCATCTGCTTCTGGTAATCCGCCCAGTTCACACCGTACTTCGACGCAGCCGCCGACATCCCCTCATCAATCCCCGGCTCCATGCCCCGCAGACCGCAGATATAAACATGGGTGTTCGGTTGTTGCACCAGCGCCCACAGCTCATCAGCGTTTTCCTTGATCCGCTCTTGGATATACATCTTGCCACCCTGCGCGGTCTGCTGTTCGCGCGAGATTGCATAGGTAATCCGACAGTGGTCAGGATTTTCAGCCTGCATCTTTTCTAGATCGTCCTTGTAGAGGACGTTGCCGCTGTAGGCCACCCCAAAGAACAACCAAGCCAAGCCCTTGAACTGATACTCAGGGTTGTTTTCCTTAAACATCCGCCACAGGAAGGCCCGGAACGGCGCAATCCCCGTCCCCGTTCCCATCATGATGATGTTGGCCGTGGGATCTACGGGCAACAGCATTTCCTTGCCCACGGGGCCGGTGATCACCACGTCGTCACCGGGCTGGACATTGCACAGGAAGGTAGAGCACACACCTTCCACGCGCTCGCCCGCATCGTTGGTGTAAACCAGTTGGCGCACGCAGAGCGACACGGTTTTGTCATCGAGCAAGTCGCCATGCTGGGTCGAGGCGATCGAGTAGAGACGCAGCTTATTCGGCTTGCCGTTTTTGTCGGTACCGGGCGGAATGATGCCGATGCTTTGGCCTTCGAGGTAGCGCAGGTCACCACCGCTGAGGTTGAAGGTGAGGTGTTGAACAATACCTTCACCACCTTCACGCACCAGAGGCTCGTTCGAGATCACCTTGCCAACGAAGGGATTCTTAGGCTTGTAGGTGTTGACCGGAACGTTGGTGGGGAAAATATGCTCATGGCTGGCGGCCGGAGCAGGCACAGCGGCCGGGGCCGGGGCTGGTTCTGGCGTGGCGGCCACGGCCACGGGGGCCGGCGGCTGCGGATCGCCGTGGCCGGAGCCAACGGTGATGGGAACAATACTGACAATTTTGCCCCCCAGCCGAGTGATGCGCCGCATGAACTCATTCATACGGCTATAAGGCACGGTAAAAAAGACGCTACCGCTCTTGCGAACAGCGTAGCCGTTTTTGTCAGATTCGCTATTTTGGCGCAGGCCTGTTACTTCGTAGCGAAAGGCACGGCTTCCGGCGGTTGTGTTATCGGCGCTCCCGGCTGCACTGGGACTATACATGACTTGCTATGACTCTACTAACGCTTTAGGAGTGGATTTCGATCTGCAAAGATTTTAGCCCCTCTGATGCAAGGCCTTTGCCGGGATTCGCGAAACGGTCAAAGTTATGCCAATTTCTGATTTCACTTGGTACTGCACCCCAAGGGGTTTGGTTACGAACAATGGCGATTGGGCCTTGGTGGTTGTGATCCCAAAGAATTGCCTTATCTTGCGAGAACGATGTCAGTCTGATACGCTACTGACGGTTCGCGTAGTAAAAATACTTAACGAACTTCTAATCTTAATCGTCTCGATTGAGCCAGTTGAACGGATGATGATCGCTAGTCAAACGCTTTAATCGGCAGGCGCTCCGACGAGCTGCGACTAAAGCGTTTGACCCTAGCTAAATCTCCGGGGGGATTAATCGTGTTCACCGTCCTGTAAGTCGCGCTACACATCCATCAATCAAGATCTGGGCGATGTCTGGAGAAGATCGAAATCAAGCCACCGATGCCCAGCGATTTATCAGTGACCTGACAAGATCTACCGATCTGGGGTTGTTGTGTTGCTCGCTGGGTGGTCGAATTTTGATCGCTCTGGGTCGATCGAGATCTCCAAAGCGCCATCAAGCCCAGAAGATTTCGATCGAGTTGCTTTGATCGTGTATCGATTGACTGCGATAATTGCAGGGATTTTCTCGGGTGTGGTTCAGCCCCGATCGGGCCCTGGGCCGCATCTTCACCCACTGTCTAGCGATATTTAAGAGGAACCCTATGACCAGCAAGCCAGATCGCGTTGTCTTAATTGGTGTGGCCGGTGATTCCGGGTGCGGTAAATCGACCTTTTTGCGTCGCCTAGAAGACTTGTTCGGCGCAGAGTTAATGACCGTGATCTGTCTGGACGATTATCACAGTCTAGATCGCAAGCAACGCAAAGAAACCGGTGTGACGGCCCTCGATCCGAGAGCCAATAACTTCGATCTGATGTACGAACAGATCAAAGCGCTTAAAAGCGGTCAGTCGATCGATAAGCCCATTTACAACCATGAAACGGGCCTGATCGATCCGCCGGAGCGCATCGACCCTAATCACATTGTGGTGATCGAAGGCTTGCACCCCCTCTACGACGAGCGTGTGCGTGGGTTACTGGACTTTAGCGTTTACCTCGATATCAGCGATGAGGTGAAAATCGCCTGGAAGATCCAACGCGACATGGCCGAGCGTGGTCACACCTACGAAGACGTGTTGGCCGCGATCGAAGCCCGCCGCCCCGACTTTGAAGCCTACATCGACCCCCAAAAGACCCATGCCGATGTGGTGCTGCAAATTCTGCCCACTCAATTGATCGCCAACGACGAAGAACGCAAAGTTCTGCGCGTGCGGATGATGCAAAAAGAAGGTATTGAAGGGTTTGAGCCGGTGTATCTGTTCGACGAAGGCTCAACGATTCACTGGACTCCTTGCGGTCGCAAGCTGACCTGCTCGTATCCCGGCATCAAGCTCTACTACGGCCCCGACACCTACTATGGCAACTCAGTTTCTGTGTTGGAAGTGGACGGTCAGTTTGAGAATCTCGAAGAGATGATCTACGTTGAAAGCCACCTGAGCAACACCTCAGCCAAGTACTACGGCGAAATGACTGAGTTGCTGCTGAAGCACCGCGACTACCCCGGTTCCAACAATGGCTCGGGTTTGTTCCAGGTGCTGACGGGTCTGAAAATGCGCGCCGCTTACGAGCGCCTGACCCAAAAAACGCTGGTGGGCGTAGGCGTTTAGTCGGATGTCGTAGGGGCAGGTTTCAGCCTTGCTCCTACCCAGACTCGCTCAATACTCAGCTCAATACTCAAAAGGGGGATGACTCGATCGAGCCATCCCCCTTTTGGCTAGGTAATCTCAGCAGCAATAGCTATCCCCCGGCCCTTTCTGGCCTACACCCGACCCCGCAGGAACTGCGCCATCTCGTTCGGTGTGGGCGAGTTTTCCAGCGCCGTTTCTTCGGTAATTCGTCCCTCTTGGTAGAGATTCAGCAGCGCTTTGTTCATGGTGATCATGCCGTCAAATTCCGACTTCAACATCACCTGGTTGATCTCTTCCATCTCACCCTTGATGATGTATTCCTTGATTGCGTCGGTGGCGATCAAGATGTCGTGATAGGCGGCCCGTTTACCATCAGTGGTTTTGCACAAGCCCTGAGCAATGATCGCCACCAAGGATTCGGCAATGCTGACGCGCAGCGCGCCGTGTTCGTTGGGCGGGAACATGCCCAAGATCCGCTCGATCGTCTTGATAGCGCTGTTGGTGTGTAGCGTGCCGCAAACCAAGTGACCCGTGGCGGCGGCTTTCAGGGCGATTTTCATCGTGTCTGCGTCCCGAATTTCCCCCACCAGCATGATGTCGGGATCTTGGCGCAAGGCTCCCTTCAGGGCGTTGAAGAACTTCAGGGTGTGGCGACCCACTTCCCGGTGTTTAATCAACGATTTTTGGCTGACGTGGACAAATTCCACGGGGTCTTCGATCGTGATGATGTGCTTGGCCATGTTCTTGTTGATGTAGTCGAACATGGCGGCCATGGTGGTGGACTTCCCGGAGCCGGTGGGGCCGGTCACTAGGATGAGTCCCTTGTGGTAGTGGCACACATCTTTGAACACGGGGGGCAGGTTGAGTTGCTCCATGCTCAGGATGGTGGCTCCGATCAGTCGCAGCACCATGGCTGGGCCGGCGAGGGTGTCAAAGCAGCTAATCCGAATTCGCACAAAGCCCAGGTCGGCTGCACCGTCGAAATCGAGGTTCTCCTGGAAGAACTGGATTTCGTCCTCGCTCATGATTTCCCCCAACCAACTCAGGAAGCTGTCTAGGTCGGTGGTGGGGTATTCCAGGGGTACGATGTCGCCGCGCTTACGGAATCGGGGGACTTCGTTCACGCCCAAGTGCACGTCGGAACATCCCTCGTTGTCGGCGCGCCTCACGATGTCTAGGAGGGTGGGCTGGCCGGCGGAGGGCTGGCGCTTGGCGGCGGGGGCTGCTGCTTGCTTAACAACCGGGGTGGGGGCAATGTTCCCCTGCACGACGGTGGCTGGTGTGGCCGGTGCGGTGACGGTGTTGAGGGTGGTGTTGATGTGGTTGCTGTTGGGCGGCGGCGGCGCGGCGATCGGCGGCGGCACGACTCTGGCGGCGGGTGGGGCCGACAGGGGCATGGTTTTTTCGTCGTCGCTGATGATGGGGGGTGGTGCGGGCCGGCTGGTGATGGGGGGTGGGGGCGGCGGCGCTGCAATGCGGGGTGGCGGTGGCGGTGGCGGCGGGACGGGTGGACGGGAGTTGGGGGTCATTGGGCGGGTCCTCGTCAATTCCTCGGGTAAATGAACTTACCGAGCGGGGTGCAACCGGGTAGAGAGGGGTTGATAATGCGGGTGGCGGGCCGATCGCGATGGACTGGCGACTAAGGCCGCAGCGATCGCCGAACTGCCTGCTAACCGGCTCATTTGCTCAACCGGAGCACCGCTGCGGATGGAGTGTCCTGGGGTGAACTGGCGGTCAGTTTCAGTGGCCGGGGATGGCGCGTTGCCGATTGTCTAGTTTCGCTCAGTTTATTGTGGCTCAATTGTGTCTCATGTCGGCGATGGACGTTGGGGGATGCTGGGGGTTGAAGGCCGATCGCCCAAGGTGAGGCAAGGCGGCTGGGGCTGATGGGGCCTGGATTGGCGCGACTGGTTTGGCTGTGAGTGGTCGATCGCCCTATCTCAAATTCTTCTCCGTATTTGTACGGGGAATAGTGTGATCGCCATCCACAGGTGCGCCAGTTGCTCGATCCACAGGCGACTACTCGGCCAATGTGCGGTTTGGCCTGGGCAAGGTTGAGATGCGGGGTGAATTGAACGGTGTTAAGGAGTCGATCGTGACCAAGGTTGCCTATTTTGACTGCCCGACGGGGATTGCAGGGGATATGTGCTTGGGGGCGCTGCTGGACTTGGGCGTACCGATCGACTATGTGCGGCAGCAGCTCGATCGCTTGGGCATTGCTGGGGAATACCGCCTCAGCAGCCGATCGATGATGCACAACGGTCAGCGGGCTTTGAAGGCGGTGGTGGAGTTGCGATCGGGGGATGCGGGGTTTCGGGTGGAGGGGCCGGGGGGACATTTGCATGAGGAGTCGGCGAGCGATCGCCCTACGCCGCCCAAGGAGCATCACGCGCACCATCACGAGCATCACACGCACCATCACGAGCATCACACGCATCAAGCCCACCATCACGCGCATCAAGCCCACCATCACCAGGAGCATCACACGCACCATCACGAGCATCACGCGCATCAAGCCCACCATCACCAGGAGCATCACGAGCATCACGAGCATCACCAGGAGCATCACACACATACCCACGGCCGACGATGGCCGGACATTGAGGCCCTGTTGCTGAGGGCAGAATTGCCTGAGCGGGTGCGGACTTGGAGCCGATCGATCTTTCGATTACTGGCTGAGGCGGAGGGCACGGTGCATGGGATTCCGCCGGAGCAGGTACAGTTCCACGAGGTGGGGGCGATCGATGCGATCGTCGATGTGGTGGGCACTTGCTTGGGGTTGGATTGGTTAGGGGTCGATCGCATTGTGTTTTCAGCTTTGCCCACGGGGGGCGGCACGGTTTGGGCGGCCCATGGTCGGCTGCCGGTGCCTGTGCCAGCGGTGTTGCAGTTGTTGGCGATGGGGTCGGTGCCGGTCTATGCCAATGGGATCGATCGGGAATTGGTGACTCCGACGGGAGCGGCGATCGCGGTGGGGCTGGCCGATGCCTTTGGGCCGCCGCCTGCGATGACGATCGAGCAGGTGGGGTTGGGAGCCGGAACGATCGCCCTGTCTTTGCCCAACATGGTGCGGCTGTGGGTGGGCAAGCTGGGAACCCAATCAGCACGGGCCGATCGCACCGCTGTGGTGGAGCATGATTCAACTGATCCGCCTGCCGAAATCGATCCCCCTCCCGCCATCGATCCCCCTCCCGTAACCGATCGCCGCTCCACCGAGCACCCGGCCGTCGATCACCCGGCCGTCGATCACCCTCCTGCAACCAATCGCCGCTCCACCGATCGCCCTGAGCAGCCAACCGCATCCCTCCAGCCAGAATCGATCGCACCGTTCCCGATCGCGTTGCCAAACCCCAGCGCTCCGGTGTCACCCCACCCGAGCGACATGCCCCCGCTGCCCACCGTTGAAGGCCATGGGTTAGAAACGATCGTTGTACTAGAAACCCAAATTGACGATTGCAGCCCCCAGGCCGTGGCCTACGCGATCGAGCAGTTGTTGCGGATCGGCGCGCTGGATGCCTTTGCCCAACCGGCCACCATGAAAAAATCACGGCCGGGCATTGCCATGACGGTGATTTGCACGCTCGATCACTTGGCGGTTTGTGAGGAAGTGCTGTTTCAAGAAACCACCACGATCGGGATTCGGCGATCGTTTCAACAGCGGCGCGCCCTCCCCCGGCAAATCGAAACTGTCCAAACGGCCTACGGCCCCGTGCGAGTCAAGGTGGCTTGGCGCGATGCCACCCGGCAAACTATCCAAAACATTCACCCCGAGTTTGAAGACGTGGCTAGCTTGGCGCGCGATCGCTCCATTTCCTGGCTCGATGTGCACCGAGCGGCCTTGATTGCCTGGGATCAAGCGGCCAAATCCGTGAGCCATTTGCAGGCATAGTTCCGTTAATCGCGCTAATCGCGCTAATCCCGCTAGTCCCGCTAGTCCCGCTAGTCCCGCTAATCGCGCTAATCCCGCTAATCCCGTTAGTCCCGCTAGTTCCGTTAATCGCGCTAGTCCCGCTACATTCCTTGCCCCTCCCTCGCCCCTCCGACCTATGCATGAGCAACTCTTTGAAACGATTCGCGACTTGGTGATGTGTCACTCGCCCAGCGGGGCCGAGCAAGAGGTCGATCGCTGGCTGATCGATCGGGCCCAGACGATGGGGCTGGACTGGAGCCAAGACGAGGCGGGCAACCTGATTTTTTGCATCCCCGGGCACGATCGCCAGGCCAAACCGATCGCCATTACGGCCCACAAGGACGAAATCGGGGCGATCGTCAAAGGGATCGAAACCGATGGCCGGGTGCAACTGCGGAAGCTGGGAGGCTCGTTTCCTTGGGTTTATGGCGAAGGGGCGATCGACCTGTTGGGCGATCGGATGACCGTGACGGGGATTCTCAGCTTTGGCTCGCGGCACGTGTCCCACGAGTCGCCCCAAAAAAATCTGCAAGAAACCCAGCCCCTCACCTGGGAGCGGGCTTGGGTAGAAACGGGCCAATCGATCGGCAACCTGGCCGCCGCTGGGATTCGCCCCGGCACTCGCGCCGTAATCAGCAAGCACCGCAAGGAACCCATCCGCCTCGGCCCCTCAAAAATTGCTAGCTACACGCTTGATAACAAAGCGTCGGTGGCAATTTTGCTGGACTTGGCTGGTCGTTTACAGGAGTCGGAGCCACCTGCCCAGGATGTTTACCTAGTCGCTTCCGCCAAGGAGGAAGTTGGAGCCTTGGGGGCCATGTTTTTTACGCAGCAACATCGCCTCGCGGCCTTGATTGCGTTGGAAATTGCCCCGATCGCCCCGGAATACCCGATCGCCATGGGGCCCACGCCCGTGTTGCTGGCCCAGGATGCCTACGGGATCTATGACGACGACCTGAATCGATCGCTCCAGGCCGCAGCCGATCGGCTGAATCTCGATGTGCAGTTTGCGGCCATCAGCGGCTTTGGCAGCGACGGGTCAATCGCCATGAAATTTGGCCATGTGCCTCGGGCGGCTTGCTTGGCCTTTCCGACCCAAAACACCCACGGCTACGAGATTGCTCATCTCGGGGCGATCGCCCGTTGCACAGACATTTTGGCGGAGTTTTTGCGCGAGCAGACCTAGGCGAGGGGCGATCGATTCAGTTCGGCAAATCACTTGGACCCAGCCGCCCGTAAGATCTCAGCGCCTTCGGGCTAGTCGATCGCTGATGTTTGCCCAATAACAATCGCGACCGCTTCCATCGCAGCCGCTTCCGATTGCCGCATTGAATGTAGCTATGCGATCGATGAATGAGACCCAGGCCAATGGGCGATCGAGCTGCGACAGGGATTCACAGATTTGCTGGGAGTTACTGTTGGGGAGCGATGAGGATTGGTAGATTATTGTGCATTGTTGACCATGTAATTTGTAGACTCACTTGAAAATATTCATGAGCCATAATATTTCTCATATGCAGATCTAGAAGACATGAACTGCCTCCTCTAAAATGGATTGCCTGAGATGTTCTTTCAGGGCATCCACTGTCCCCAAATCAACAGGGCACTGGAACAGATCTTCTAGATAATGTTTGAGGCAGAAAAACCCAAAAAAGCCAATAGATTCATCAAGCTCTACTAAGATATCGATATCACTTTGAGGGTTGGCTTGATCGCGGGCAACGGAGCTAAAAAGATTAAGCGACTTAATACCTAGCTGTTGTAGCTCTTCTTGGCGAGATTGCACTAGTTTGAGCGCATCTAACTTTCTCATGTGTTTACTTTCCAGCAGTCGCGATCGTGGCCAATACGATATTTAAAATCATAGAGCCTGTAGGGTGGGCAATGCCCACCTAAACCTATAGACCATCGCTAAAGCAATCCAATCACACTGAGGGAAGAGGCGATCGTTTTCGAGAATGGATACCGTCTGGGCTAGATAGTGGTAGGCATTACCCACCCTACTCTTTTGCTCGTGAATTTAGGTTTCAATTGCTGAATTCATAGCGGTCACAACTGTTCTGATGATTCTTCATGATTCACCATCTGTTGCTTCGTGAGGGGGCAAGGGGTTTAAACCCCTTGTCTGGGTTGTTGAGGGTGGCTATTGCGGTTGTGGATCGCGCCAGAGGGTGAGTCGATCGCCCATCGGTTGCAGTTGGGTTCCGGGATAATAAAACTGCAAAATTCGGCTGGTGTTCCAACCCAGTTTGGCCAGCTTTTGCGATCCGGCTTGACTTAGGCCCGCGCCGTGGCCCCAGCCGCCACCCACGAAGGTGTAGCCTCGCAACGGTTGCGCGCCGCCCCCGATCGGCTCCAGGTAAAACAGGGTGCTGCGCGGAGCCATGAAGGCGCTGCGAACGGCATCTTTTTCTAGGACGATCGGCCCGCGATCGGTTGCTACGGTCAACTTTTGCACTCGACCACCGGGCGATCGCTCCGTCACCATCAGGCTCTGAACAGTTCTCAGGCTGGCGCAATCGCTATTTTGGGCCCGGCAATAGCGCTGCAAACCCTGGGCAATTTCCGGCAGGGTGCTGCTGCGTCGCCAGCGGAAATCGCGCCAACCCAGCTCGTTCCAGCCCTGGGCGATCGCCAGGAATTGCCGCAAATTGCGCTCATCGGCCAGGGGGCGCGCTGCCAAGTCCCAAATCGGTTGATGGGCATCGACGACGGGCCGCAGGTAGGGGTGATCGGGCCCGTCCCACACATCCGTAAAGCGGGCCGTCACGCCGCCGGAGGTGGAATAGTAGAGCGCGTCGATCAGCTCGTTTTGGTAGGTGAGCACCTGGCCGTTGGTGGCGGCGATCGCCCGATCGACCCGGGCCGTGGCCGCCTTCAGGCCGCGATAGACCTGGCAATGGGTGTCGGCGCAGAGCTGGTAGCCATCGATCGCAAATCGCCGCAAATTCCGCAGGGCATAGGTGCGCGCCAAAATAGCCTGGGCTTGCAGGGCCGATTCCGGTGCGCCGGCCCCGATTTCGTAGGGAACCACGCCGCGCAAATAGGTTTCCGTGGGCACATCGTTAACGATCGTGTAGCTGCCATAGGCGTTGCGCTGGAGCTTCAGCGATCCGGCAAATCGATCGCGCCCCACCTCGATCGGCCCCTTGCTGGCCGTAATGGTTAATCGCTCACCAGCAAAGGATTGGCCCCCAATTGTCCCGCTCACTAACAGGTTGCGATCGCGCCGCTGACTGAACAAGCTAGGTTGGCCGCCGGTTGTGGCAGGCGGTTTGGCACGAATGCTGTCGAGCAACAGCCGCCGCAACATCGGGTCATTGTAGCGATCGCGCTTGGCCCACACCTGCCACCGTTCGGACGGTTGCGCCAACTCCACCGGAATTCCGCGCGATCGCCACTGGTTAGCCGCCGCCTCCGCCGTTTCAAAGCTGCGGTAAGTCCCCAGCACCACCCGCTCATCCACCACCGGTTCCGGCAGGGGCTGGGCGATCGGTCGCAACACCAAGCGATCGCCCGTCAAGGTCTGGGTGCGATCCGGCAGGTTCACCTGCACCGTCAGCCGATCGCCCAGTTGCGCCTTCAACTCCAGCGGGTCGGGTCGCTCACCAAACCGCTGCACAATCCCCACCTGCACCACCGGATTCGTCGCCGCGATCGCCCCCGGCATCGTCGCCAGCAACCACACCCCCGCCCACAACACCTGCCGCATAACTTCCCCCCAAGACTGACCGGCCTTAGGTGATTGTATCGAGAGCGTTTCACCACCGGTCAAGCACTTGGGCCGCTTTTTGGGCAACAGCCCCCATCCAGCAGTCCAACCCGTGATTGAGGAAACGTCATGGAGAAAACATGATCGAGACCGCATCATTGAGTTGGATCCCAAGGGCCAATCACCCGCTCGCCCCGTTGTTCTTTTGCTGCCAGCTCCCGATTTAAAGTCAGCAATCGTGCCAAAAGATCATCACCCACCTGAAATTCATATAACCGCATCACCAACTGATCCAGTTGACGATGCAGTTGAGCCAACTGACTAGCAGGCTCATCAAAATACTCATTATAAAGTTGAGTGATTCCCCACTGTTTTTGCTCCATTTGTTGGCTGCGATACTGATGCAATTCCCAGGCAGTAGCCCGAATCTGATTAATTAATAGCTGATTTGCCGTCTGCGGAAAAGGAAATGTTTCAAAACAGGTGTTGTGCGTATAGGAAATATCAGCCTTCAGCGTAGACATCTGCGCTTTCATCCAGACCCGATGTACCTGAGCCGTCAAAATGCCGAGGAGATAAAAATCCTCAGAGGCCACAACCCGCGTTCTGGCATTGGGCAGCCATGTCGCCGGACAAGGCACAAAAATTGCCCACTTCGAGGTTTGAGGCACTGCAAAATACTGAGCGATCGACTTCAATGCTACCCGCATCGCCGGCCGACGCTCACCCAAACGCCACCAATATTTTTGATAAACTAGCCGCCGGTTTTGCTCGCGCTCTGGCTTCACCATTTTCTTAACCCATTGAAAAGGCTGCTGATAGTCGCTAGCTGCCTCCAATGTCGAATCTCCAAAATCAATAATCCAGTGATTGGGTTGTTTTCTCAGACCTGCTGCCAATTCGTTCCCTTCTAGGAAGGGGTAGAGCACCTCCGCATTTTTGGGATCAATTGCTTGCCAGGTTACCACCTGCTCGGGCGACACCAAAAATCCTTGACCAACCGGCGTAACACCCGTAAAACACCAATGTAAATTAGCAGTCAGTCGAATCGCTTGGGTCACATCAAGGACATCTTTCAAGGAAGAGTTAATTTGACTTACTGGTTGACCGTTCAGAGAGCATTGTTTCGGCTGTTCTAGGCTCCAATTAGCAATACTGACATGAACATTTGCCTCGCCTGGCCACACTTGAGAAGCAACTGCTTCGTGAATATACCCACCGTTTTGGGTAATGTAGTCGAGGGATGCCACTCGGCTTTTACCCTGACTAATGGAATTGGTGCCCACCAATCCAGCTCGACCCTTAGTTTCACAAATCACATCATGGGTCAATCGAAACCAGTAGGTACAAAAGTCCACTGAATCTTTCACATCGGGAAATTTTTTAAAAAGACGTTCAATATATTGATTTCCCAGTGCTTTTCGCATCTGCTTTCCACCCAAAAATGGTGGATTTCCGATAATCGCATCAGCTTTTACCCAGTGTCGAAAGAGTGCATTTTTGCGTTCAATATTTTGATCCAAGGTATCTAGGGGTAAGGCTGGTTCAATCAAACCCAATGTATCAATAGCAATCTTGCGCGCAATCATCATGGTCACTCGGGCCAGTTCTACCGCAAAAGGATTGATATCCATGCCATAAAACTGCTGGGGCGTGACAAAGCCGATCGCAACCTGATCGATCGAGCTGGTCAGATCCGGATGTTGAGCAATTTTGTCCAGTAAGAGTTGCTCAATTCGTTTTAATTCCTGATAAGCAATATAGAGAAAGTTGCCAGAGCCACAAGCTGGGTCAAGTACCTTATAGGATTGCAGTTCTAATTGCAAGGTAGTCAGTTCCTGCATGGTGATGGCATTGGCAATTTTGTCTTCCCAATAGCGAGAGATGGTCGGCCGGACAATTTTCATAATGTCCGCTTCCGAAGTGAAATGAATCCCGTGGGTGTGACGTTCTTGGGCATCGATCGCCGATTCAAATAAGTTGCCAAAAATGGCTGGCCGTACCTTACTCCAATCTTCCAATGCACAAACTTCTAGGAACTTTAATTCCTCAGGACTGAGCTCGATCGGCTGAATGGTCGAAAACAGACCGCCATTGAAGTAGCCCAGCCCTTTGAACCGGCCCGCAGGCGTGATGCCGGGGGTGTTCATGGCATGGAATAGACCACTCAAGACATCATAAGAACTTTGTCCTCGCAAGCAATCTTGAATGCAGGAAATGAAGAGATGATCGGGTAATAATCCTCGATCCTCTGCAAACATGGCCAAGACGCATTGCAGGATAAATCGTTGGGCTTCAAAGGGATCAATACCGCGATTTTTAAGTTCAACTAATAATTCCCCTAGGCGACGGGCCGCGCGCTCTGTGATTTGAACTTGATTGTTGCGAAACACGGGGGTGCGGTTGGTCTTTTCCATGAACCCAAAGGCGCTGATGCGTTCGGGCAATTGCGCCAGGGGCACGATATCTACGGGCGTGTCGAGTTGCAGATCAAAATCGAAGATCCAAAATTCATCAAAGTTGCACAGAATGACGTATCGAGGGCGATTGGGCACTAGCCTTGTCCAGTAGTCAAAGGCTTGGGGATAGTGCTTCCTCAGGTTTGTGCCGCGTTTTTTCATTTCAATCAAAACGCGCGGTTTCCAAACCAAATCTGCAAAGCCGGTTTTGCCCTGTTGGCTACCCTGTTTTACCCTGGCTTCATAGGTTGCTCCCGCCTCGATCGCCCCTTCATAGCCAAACGCGCGAAACCAGCGATCCAAAAAAATTTGTGACTCGCCTTTTTCGTCACCTTTCAAAGTTTGACAAAATTGCACGAACTGTTGCAAAGATGCTGGGGTAGCGGCCATAGGACAAGTTGATCGGTGGAAGCTAGAGGCGATCGCATGGATTGCTGAACCGAGCCTAGCGATCTTTAGCCTAGCGATCTGTGGACGCTGGGGCTACCTACCCGTCATCATCTTGGGTTTTAAGGCGTGGTTTTAAGGCGTTGACTGGGCTGATCGATTACAACTCAAAATCAATACGACTATGATTAAGGGAACTCGATCGCGCTTCCGTCTCGCTCATTCCTGGTCAAACGTCGTTTTACTTCTGAGGTAGTTCACCATGGCCCCTGCTGCTCCAATCATCAATATTGGGATTCCTGAAGCCGATCGCGCCAATATTGCCGACGGTCTCGCGCGCGTCCTGGCCGACACCTACACCCTGTATCTAAAAACCGTCACTAATTCACTAACAATTGCTGCAATTGACTAGCAAATGCAGCAATCAGGAAGCTTCCTGCTTCATCGCGGCGAAGTCGGCTTCATCCGCTC
>RDXB01000033.1 GCA_004292515.1 Oscillatoriales cyanobacterium | reverse complement strand
GCATTGCCTACCGACTAACAGCTTCATAGCATCTGCGATCTTGCGATCTGATGTCCCAATCGTTTGAGGTAAAGGCTGTATTGATTTAGTTGTAGCACTACAAGCCAATGTACCGGTTCAGTGGTTGAAAGGCTGTATTAGTGAGCTATTTCAACTGGATTTGGCAAGACAGTCGATTCAAAATGACTGCTGTGCAGAGAGAAGGATGAGCAAAGTGCTCGTGGAATTGGTGCGATATGGCTACTTACCCCACCATGAACAATCGCCCAATTACCTGGGCTAGCTGCTTGCGCCGGGGGAAGATTCTGTGATTGACTGCAAAAGACTTTTTTAGATGACAAGGACGAGAACGTTGGTCTCTGGCAAGGTTGAATCAACCACCCGCGATCGCGAACCCTTCAGCAGCCTGCTGTTATATCGCCTGCTGAAATGGACGGTCGTTTCCCCATTGGCCCACGGCTATTTTCGGGCACGTATCCACGGCTCGGAAAATGTGCCGATGAGCGGGCCACTCATCGTGGTGAGCAACCATGCTAGTGATTGCGACCCGCCGATCGTGGCCCATGCCATAGGCCGTCCAGTGGCTTTCATGGCTAAGGAAGAGCTGTTCAAAGTGCCGCTGCTGGCTCCGGCGATTCGCCTGTATGGGGCCTATCCGGTTAAGCGGGGAACGGGCGATCGCGGGGCCATTCGCGCGGCGATCGAGACGATCGAAGATGGCTGGGCGGCGGGGGTGTTTTTGGATGGTACCCGCCGTCCCGATGGCCGACTGCATAGCCCCAAGCTGGGAGCAGCCCTGATTGCTGCTAAAACCCAAGCCCTGCTGCTGCCGGTCAGTCTGTGGGGGACGGAGCGGATTTTTGCGGACAGTAAGTTTCCGCAATCGGCCCCTGTGACTGTTCGTATTGGCCAGCCGATCGCTCCACCAGCGTCGAGCGATCGCACCGCGCTTGCTAAGATCTGGGTCGCTAACCGTTTGCAGGCTGAATGAAATTGCAGCTCTTTCAAGGGCTAGATACAAGATTGCCGAGCGGATTTTAGAGATTCGCTCGGCAATCAGTAGTGAGTGGTTGGAACCAATTGGCCTTGGCTGGGCCTTGGCGACCACAATCGCGATCGCTGGGTCGATCGACCATGCTGACAGTCGAGGGCGGCGATCGGGACGTGAGGCCAGAGCGTCTGGCCCCACTTGATCGCAGTCCTAGGCCACGCCGGACAACTGTTCAGCCAATTTCGCCTTCAGGGCTTCGACCTTGTTCAGCGCTTCCCAGGGCAGATCCAGATCCGATCGGCCCATGTGCCCATAGGCCGCCACATCTTGGTAGAAGCGCCCACCCCGATCGCCCGGTAACCGTTGCAGATCATAGGCTTGGATGATGCCAGCAGGGCGCAGCTCAAAGCAGTCGCGCACGGCCGCCAGCAAGCTGTCTTCGTCAACGGTGGCAGTCCCGAAGGTTTCGATCGAGATACTGACTGGACGGGCCACCCCGATCGCATAGCTCACTTGCACTTCGCACTTTTGGGCTAAACCGGCTGCAACCACATTTTTGGCCACATGGCGACAAGCGTAGGCCGCGCTGCGATCGACCTTTGTGGGATCTTTGCCTGAGAATGCACCACCCCCGTGGCGAGCATAGCCGCCATAGGTATCGACGATGATTTTGCGACCAGTCAAGCCCGAGTCGCCTTGGGGGCCACCGATCACGAATTTACCCGTCGGATTCACCAAGAAGCGGGTTTCATCCGTCGGCTTGACGCTCAAATCCGTGAACACCGGCTGCACCACCAGCGACCACAGATCCTCGCGGATCTTGGCTTGAATCGCCGCATCATCGGCAATCTCACCAATGGTCGGTGTATGTTGGGTCGAAATCAAAATCGTGTCGATCGCCACCGGGCAGCCGTTTTCGTAGACCACCGACACTTGGGTTTTGCCATCGGGCCGCAGGTAGGACAACTGCCCCGTTTTGCGCACTGCCGACAGCCGCCGCGCCAAACGGTGAGCCAAGCTAATCGGCAACGGCATCAACTCTGGCGTTTCATCGCAGGCATAGCCAAACATCAAACCCTGGTCGCCCGCCCCGATCGCATCGAGAGCTTCCTCACTCATGGCTTCGCGGGTTTCTTGGGCCGCATCAACGCCCTGAGCAATGTCTGGCGATTGTTCGTCAATGGCCACAATCACCGAGCAGCTATTGGCCGAAAAGCCATTGCTGGAATCGGTATAGCCAATTTCAGCAATTTTGCGACGAGCAACATCGACAAAATTAACGTGCGCCTTGGACGAAATTTCCCCGGTGATTAGTACCAACCCGGTATTCACCACGACTTCCGCCGCTACCCGTGCCTTGGGGTCGGCCGCGAGTAGTGCATCCAAAATTGCGTCGGAAATTTGGTCACAAATCTTGTCGGGATGACCTTCCGTAACCGACTCAGACGTAAATAGGGAGCGACGAGACAAGGAAACTTGCCCTCCAACAGCGAGACAGACTGGTTGCTCGTGAGCGAAGCGATTATATCACCGTGTTTGCAGGGCCTTCGGTCGCGATCGATCACCCCAATGACCCAATCGCCACCCATCGCAACCAGCATCAGATTTGCGCTGCGGCACAGATTATGCACAGATTATTTAGGTTTTTGTTTAGGTTTATTTGGGTCATTTAGGGTCGTTTAGGGCGATCGCTCCAGACCAGAGGCTGGCATCACAACCTGTAGGGCATCTAGGCTGAAGACGATCGCATCTGCGAGTAAGGCTTCAGTGCCCGAGGTGATGGATGGCAGATTCAGGGTCTTGGGTGGCACTAACTGAGCCTGGGGCAACTGCGGCGATCGGCGATGGCGATCGATCCCAATCGCACCAATCACACCGGCCAACCGCGCCACTTGCATGTCAATTTCTGAGTCACCCACGAGTAATACGCGATCGGGCGATACGCCCATGTGATCGCAGAGTTGCACCACACTCACCGGGTCGGGCTTCGAGGGGCCCGTATCCGCCGCCCCGATCGCTTGGATCCATTGCGCCAAGCCATAGCGATTTAAAAATGCTTGGGTGTGGCTGAGGGTGTCGCCGGTCAAAATCGCCAACTGGAGTCCGGCCTGAGCCAAGCGCTCCAAACAGTCGGCCGTGTCGTTGTAGGGTGGCGTTTGGGCAGACTTATCACCACATTGGCGATCGGCTTCCGCAAAAGCTTGCTGCACTAACATCAACGCCATCGCCCAGCTACAGCCACTTTCGGCCACATAGGCTGCCGCCGCCACACAGTTTTCGTCGCGCGTGCCAACGGCCATCAGCCCAAAAGGATTAAACCCATCGCCCTGCAAACCCATCGACACCAACAGGCGATCGTCAATTTCGGGAATTCTCGCTTGGATAGCTCGCACACGGGCCTGGGCCAAGCGGCTCAAAAAATGGCTCGTGTCCGCTAAGGTTCCGTCCTTGTCGAACAACACTGCTTCAATGCATGGGAAAGGGCGATCGCTCACCCGAACTGTCACCACCACTTGTTTGCCCAGTCAACGGATCGACAATTAACCTGCCATCCCTGATGCCCCGATCGGATCACTCAATTCACTCGATCGCATAAGGGGACAAACCAGCCTAGTCGTTGACCAGTCCGATTTGCCCCCCAAGGTTTCGCCTATGCGATGATGCGCTGGGCTATTTGACGTTGGCGCGTTGGCCTATGTCTCTACGGTAAGGGCGATCGTCCCTCACACCGAGTACATCAGCTACAGCACCTACTCGTCAGCCGCCGCCGTCGGTTCAGCCGCTTCTTCTGCAACTGCTTCTTCTGCAACAGCCTCTTCTGCAACTGCTTCTTCTGCAACTGCTTCCACGGCTTCAGTCACTTCTTCTGCAACTGCTTCTTCTGCAACAGCTTCCACGGCTTCCACCACGTCCTCAGCCTCAACGGGTTCAGCCACAGCTGCTGCCACCGGAGCAGCCGCGCTGGAGCCACCACCCTGTTGCAGCTTCATTTGTTCACGATACTTAGCAGCCATTTCCTCTGCCTTGTCGTAAACCACTTGGCGGTTCTTCAGCATGTCACCGGGTTCCGGCTCAAGCTGCTTGGTCGAGAGCGAAATCCGACCGCGCTCGGCATCCAAATCGATAATCATCACCTTCACTTCGTCGTTGACGTTGAAGATGCTGTGGGGCGTATCGATGTGTTCGTGGGAGATTTCGGAAATGTGCAGCAAACCGCTCACGCCGCCGATGTCGATGAACGCACCGTAGGGCTTGATGCCACGGACGGTACCGATCACCACTTCGCCCACTTCCAGGCGGTTCATCTTGCGCTCCACCAGTGCGCGGCGGTGGCTCAAGACCAGGCGGTTGCGATCTTCGTCCACTTCCAGGAACTTGAGGGGCAGTTCTTCGCCCACCAGTTCTTCCTTGGGCTTGCGGGTGCTGATGTGGGAGCCGGGGATGAAGCCGCGCAGGCCTTCAATCCGCACCAGCGCACCACCCCGGTTGGTGGCAAACACGGCCGATCGCACCGTGGCATCTTCCGCTTGCAGTTGGCGCACCCGTTCCCAAGCCCGCATATATTCGATGCGGCGGATCGAGAGGGTGAGCTGCCCATCTTCGTTTTCATCAGCCAGGATGAAGAATTCGCGCGTTTCATTGGGCTGCAACACTTCATCCGGGTTTTCGATCCGGTTGATCGACATCTCCTGGATGGGGATGTAGGCGGAGGTTTTTGCACCGATGTCGATCAAAGCGCCGCGTGGCTCAATGCTGAAGACCGTCCCTGCAACGATGTCGCCGGGGCTGAAGTGGTAATCGTATTTGTCAAGCAGGGCGGCAAAGTCTTCGAGGCCAAAGCCTACGTCAATGCTGGAAATGGCTGAGAGTTCTTGGGTGGGCATGCTAACGTGATGGTTTGAGTGCAATCTGCGCGTAGGGTCGCGGGTTCTGGGATTCTAGGCCGTCAACTAGGGAACGCGGCGATGAACTCCGGCAGATATACGAATGCTAGTCACTGGTCTAGATTCGCCTGGGGGAAGACGGCTATGGGCGAACTCCAGCAACCAGGGTTGACCGATTCAGTATCCTACCATGCAGATTGGCCGCGGGCTATGGTAATGGGCGAGTTGTTGGGGGCTGCTCGGGCGATCGCGAGTCGGCATTTGTGGGAGCGGCGATCGGGGTTGCGGGGGTGGTGAGCGGGGGTGATTGCAAACGCTTCAGGGCCGCTTGCACGTCTGGATCGTCGGGGTTGAGCTGGGCGGCTTGTTGGTAGTGGACGATCGCCTCGGCAGTTTGCTCCTGTTCTTCCAAAATCATGCCGAGGTAGTAACGAAATCCGGGCACATTAGGCTCTAGCTCGGCGGCGGCTCGCAGTTGCTCAGTAGCACCCGGCAGGTCGTGGCGCTCGTAGAGGCTATTGGCTAAACTGATGCGGATTTGGGCGTTTTGGGGGTCAAGCTCAACGGCCCGCCGCAGATCGGCGATCGAGTCATCCCACTGCTCCAGATCATAGAAAACGAGACCGCGCAGGGCATAGCCGATCGAACTCTGAGGGGCTAATTCGATCGCCTGGTTAAACTGGGCGATCGCCTGCTCAGTTTGTCCTTGCTGGCTGAGGATTGATCCCAGTCCCACATGGGCCACCACCCGTTGGGGATTGTCGGGAGTCGCGAGGGCAATCACTTGGCGATAGAGATCGGCTGCCACATCGTGCTGACCGGCCAGAATGGCTTGGTTGGCGCGATCGAGTAGGGACTGGAGGGCGGGCAATCCGGGCGATCGGGTGGGTGGTTGAGCAGGCTGCTGAACGGGTTGTGTGGCCGGTCGATCGGTCGATTGATCAGTTGGTCGATCACTTGGTCGATCAGTTGGTTGGTCAGCTAACGGATCGGTTTGCTGTGTCACGGGTCGATCGGTGGGCTGGGAAACAGACTGATCAGCGATCGGTGCGATCGGCTCTTGGGCCCAACCCGGAACCACCAGCAGCCCGATCGCGCCAGTCACTCCCAAGCCCAAGCCTATCAAGCGGGCTAGCCTTCGCACCAATGCTCGTGCAACCAGTGGATTCAAAGAACTCCTACAACAGCCCATAGCCACTCTCTATCTCTAGCTACCAACTCATAACCATTCTCTATTTATAGCCATCGACAATCGTTGATGGCCCCCACTCCCAAACATCCCTACCGGCCTAACGATTGACCATTGCAATGCACCTCCTGAGCGATCGGTGCAGCCAGCCCAGGGTGGTGGCTAGAATCAAACCGGTGCATCAAGCCACCGGGGGTGTTGAACCCGCCGGGCCCCCTTGTAAGGAGTAGCAAGCCGTGAGTGCCAATCTTCCCAGCGCGAACTATCGGCAGGCGATCGGATCACTAACCCAGCAGGTCAAAGCCCTCGAAGCCAAGCTACCGCTGAAGCACCCGGACTGTCGATCGCGCTTTTGGCTGCATGATCGGCCAGTCGATCGCGTTTGCTTGCTGTTTCATGGGTTTACGGCTGCTCCCTATCAATTCGTCCCAATCGCCGAAGCACTGCATCGAGCCGGCTACAACGTGGTTGCGCCCTTGATGCCGGGTCACGGTCGCGCCGGCAAGTGGAGCAACACCAACCCACCTCCCCTGCCCACCGATCCCAAGGTTTATCAACAATTTGGGCTGGAGTGGCTGGCCCGGGCCCGCACCCTGGGCAAGCAATTGTCGATCGGCGGGTTGTCGGGCGGCGGTACTTTGGCCGCCTGGCTTGCCCAAGAGCGGCCCCAAGAAATTTACCGATCGATTCTCTATGCCCCCTACCTGAGTAGCAGCAGCAAAGTCCTAGACCTGTTTGTGTCCAAAATGCCAGGTTATTTGACTTGGGGCAAAGGCGCAGAAGCGGCCGCCTTCGATCGCCCCGGCTATGGTGGGTTTGCGATTCCTGCCCTGGCCACCATGCTGACGATGGGCCAACAGGTGCTCGATCGAGCCGAGCGGCAACCCAGCGCCCCCAGCTTCATCATTTCCAGCCAGAGCGACCAAGCCGTGGGCAACTGGGATCATCGATCCCTTTGGGAAGACACCCGCAAACGCCAGCCGATCGCTTGGCATTTGACCTTCAATCGGGTGCTGGATGTGCCCCACACGATGATGACCCAGGCCGAAGGCAACCGCTATGCGCCGCTGTTGATTTCCCTGACCCAGGCTTTTATTGAAAGCAGCCTAAGCTGGTCAGAAATCGAGGCGATCGCCCGTCGCATGATGAGTGGTGAAACGTATTTGGAGGCAGTGGACAAGCTCAAGCTAGGCGATCGGGCAAAATCGCCGGCCATGCCCGCAGCCATGACCCTATTTGATAAACGGGCTTTTGCCATGGCTGATTTGTTAGGCGACACCCCTGAGTAATTCCCGCCGCAGTCATTACCAACCCTTGGGTTACAACCCACAGAAAATGCGATCGGGAAGCCAAGACCGGGCGATCGACCCTTGAGAGCCTAGCGATAAATGTTAACAATAACGTTGATTGCCATAGGAATCCGGTATTCTGCTAATACCAATTTCGCCAAGCAAGCTAACGAAGATGCCATGTCTAAGCAACTGTTCAAGGCATCCTCCGTAGTCAACGCCGTAGAAATTGATATCTAGATCCTCAAATTCACAAAATTTATTCTCCATCTATGACCCCAGCCAGAACGATTTGCCTGGGCTTTCTGACCGTGATTATTGTTGGAGCCTTGCTGCTGATGCTGCCCGCTTCCTTGAGCAGCCATCAGTGGGGAGATCCCATTGTTGCACTCTTCATTTCCACCTCCGCAGTTTGTGTTACCGGCCTTTCGGTAGTGGATGTTGGCAAATACTACTCATTTTTTGGTGAGTTTATCGTTGCCCTACTAGCTCAAATTGGCGGTTTAGGCTACATGACAGCCACAACATTCCTGTTGTTGTTGCTCGGTCGCCGATTTGGACTCAAGGATAAGATTGCACTCCAACAATCCCTCGATATGCCAGGAATTTCAGGTGTTGTGCAACTGGTCAAATCTATCATCAGCTCCACGCTCATTTTTGAGCTAACGGGAGCTTTTTTGCTGTTGGGTGTGTTTGTGCCAAAGCTGGGCTGGAACCTGGAAGCAATTTGGTTTGCGCTGTTCCACAGTGTCAGTGCATTTAACAACGCTGGCTTTGGGCTGCTGACTGATAACTTCATGCAGTTTGTCGATTCCCCCTTACTGAATTTAACTATTACAGGGTTAATCATTCTGGGTGGAATTGGCTATCAAGCGATTATGGAAGTTTTTTTCTGGGCGCGATCGGGAGGATTTTGGGTTAGGCGAGGGCAATTGCGACCCGATCGCTTTGCCTTTTCACTCAATTTTAAAATCGTCACCACCACGACCTTAGCCCTGCTACTTCTGGGAATGATCGCCGTTTTGGTTACCGAGTTTCATAATCCCCAGACCCTCGGGCCACTCTCATTCAGCAGCAAACTCCTAGCAGCTTGGTTCCAGTCTGTGACTGCTAGAACCGCCGGATTCAACACGATCGACAATGGCAAACTGGGATCAGCCGCCCTATTCCTGACGATCGCCCTCATGTTTATTGGTGCCAGCCCAGGTGGAACAGGGGGAGGCATCAAAACCACGACCCTTCGCATTTTGGTTAGCGTCACAAGAGCTGTGTTGCAAGGCAAGGATTCAGCGATTACCTTTCAGCGACAAATTCCTATGGCCTTGGTGATGAAGGCGATCGCTGTGTTTCTAGGATCCCTCAGCGTCGTGGTTGTGTCTACAACATTACTCGCTATTTTTGACCCATCAATTCCCTTTGCCCAACTCTTTTTTGAAGCAGTTTCAGCATTTGCCACTGTGGGGCTTTCTACCGGCATTACTGCCAGTATCTCAGTATCAGGAAAGCTAGTTTTGATTGGCACGATGTACGTGGGGCGAGTGGGTATTTTGTTGCTAATGGGATCATTGATTAGTGACAGCAGCCGCAGTGTGGTTCGATACCCAGAAGAGGAGCTATTGGTGGGATAATCTCTGCAAGAATCGCCTCAAACATTGCCAGTGTTTACCCATGTCATGTTGTTTTTAGGTTTTTTGAGCTACGAGGCTGGGCTACAAAATTGGGCTAGATTACCAGTCATGACCAGCAAAATCCCGATAGATTAGCTCACTTTGAATCAGTATGAGTCAGTGCATCAGTATGAGTCAGTGCATCAGCATGAGTCAGTGTAATTGATCAACCCTTATCAATCCTATGGAGATGGGCTATGCAGCTCGGTTCACTTAACTTTTGGAGCAAGTTTCGCAGCAACAACAAACAATATGTTGTCTTAGGACTCGGGCGGTTTGGGCGCGCTGTTTGCTCCACCCTGCACCAAATGGGTTATGAGGTCATGGGGATTGATTCTGGTGAAAAACAGGTTGCCCAAGCCGTCAACGACAACATTGTGGCCCATGCGTTGCAGTTGGATACAACTGATCGCCAAGCCCTAGCCGAAGCGGGAGTTTTTGAATTTGAATCAGCGATCGTTGCGATCGGAAACTACATCGAAGCCAGCACAATCACCACTCTCAATCTGAAGGATGGGGGTGTGAAATATGTGGTAGCGAAAGCTTCTACAGAAATCCATGGTCAACTGCTCGGTAAAGTAGGCGCTGACCTCGTGATTTTTCCAGAGCGAGAAATGGGTTGCCAAGTGGCTCGTATGTTGACCAGACCCAATGTGCTTGAGCGGCTTGACTTGGATGCCAATAATAGTGTTGTTGAACTCGTGGTTCCCGCAGAGTTTGAAGGTAAAACTCTCCAGGAATTGCAACTTCGACCGCGCTATGGCGTTAATGTGCTGGCTTTAGCGCAACAATGCAATAGTGGAGGAGTCGAAAATCTACAAGTCAATCCCAATCCTCACGAAAAGCTGCAAAAGGGCATGGTTTTAATCATTATTGGTTCCAATGAAGGCATTGAAAAACTGCCCATGGATTAAGCCCACCATGCAATACCAAAAATAGCAATCTAACAATAGCAATCTAAACAAGTTGTTGGGCTTTGGTCGGGATTTTGCTGGGGATAGGGCTGAACGGGAATGGAAGCGAACGAGTCACCAGTTGCCATGGACTCCAAAGCTCATAGGGCAATTCAAACGATCCCAATTCTGAAGGAATTGCGAGGGCAAAGACTAGGATCAAACCGCTTCTTCCCAAGGGAACCCGCTACCATCACCCAGGGGCAGGGTCATGAATGGAATGCCACTCGCAAATAGGGCAACATGTCGTGCCAAACTGAGGGCTGCAATGGGTTCAACCAGGAGACCATAAACACTGAGCAACCCTTCTGCAACCACCCGATTGGGACAGTGAATTTCTAGCGATCGCCAGCGCCGCCGAATCCGACATTGTCGCAAAATTTGTAATCGACGACCGATCTCAGGATCTTCGCGATAGAAATCGAGGATAACGTGCCCAAAGTCGGGGTTAAAGTTCATCGTTGGGTATCCTCCCGCGATCGTAACGGGCGGTCAATTGCACAACACCACTGCACAACACCAGTTAGTTATCGGCTCTGCTATCGGCTCTGCCATCGGCTTGGACTAAGCGGTTGCGGATATTGTGCTGGGCACTTCATGACCGTATCTTGATTGAACCGTCCATCAGGGATTTCACGCGGGAACTGACAAAAGATTTCATGAGTAGTTGCACCTCGTTACGGAAATTGTTAGAGTCCGCAATTTTCCGTTTCAATTAACAAAAGTTCCCGATCGCTGTTGCTTGGGGATGCCTGCTCTGTTGTTGAGCTTAAGTTAATCTGAATCAGTGAACTGAGCCGGTTATGAATTGTTGAGCCTAAGTTAATCTGAATCAGTGAACTGAGCCGGTCATGAATTTTGGGAATGTATGGTTGATTGGTGGTGCAATTTTGGCTGGACTTTGAGCTGACTTTTGGCTAGACTTCGGCTGGATTTCGGCTGGATTTCGGCTGGATTGATCATCACTAGATCGATAGATCACTAGATCACTCAACTTTAATTTGTAACCAGCACGACGAATTATTTGTCCTTTTACCTACTCAGGCTATGTTGCCTTCTGAGCTGCTCATTCATCGACGGCGCGGTGAGCAAATTATTCCCAAACGTTTGTCCCTCGACGCGGCCCAACTGGCACAGGCGCGATCGCTGATTGTGCAGTTCCAGAATGCTGTGGGCCAGCCCAAACTAGCGCTCGATCGCACCCTGGCGGAACTGGAAGGCACCAGTCCTGATTTCAAAGTGCAACGCGGGCTGGCCCATCTCTTGGAATCGGGATTTTGTACCTTTGAAGTGGTCAGTCCGATCGAACCGATCGACTTGCGTCGCCGGGTTTTTGAACTAGCCAATCGCCAGGCTCCTAGTCACGATCGCACCGTCACTGTGTGGGAACAGTTAGCTCAAGAACTGTCAGCAACAGGCGATCGGGAAATTTTGCCTGTCGAACTGCAGGCTTGTTTATATGCTGATTTACCGCAAAACCGCATCCTGACGCAATTTGAAACCCTGACACCCGAGGATTTAATTCATCGATATAACCTGTCGCAGGTGCAAGGAATTTTCTATCGAGCCAGTCACTTAAAAATTGATGCCTATCGCAATGACCCTGGAGAATATAAATTACTGTTTCGTTATTTAAAACTTTTTCAGTTAATGACCTATATCGAAGGGGATGAAGACACTGGATTTACTATCAGTATTGATGGACCCACTAGCTTATTTAAAACCAGCACGCGCTATGGATTGGCACTGGCCAAGGCGATCCCCGCTCTATTACATGTCACCAAATGGCGAGCGATCGCCACCCTTCAGGATGCCGACCCACTCCAGAGATCGCCCCAAGAACGGTTTTATGAACTCACGCCAGACTGTCAATTGGTCAGCCATTATCCACCGGGAAAACCCTTCGACAGCCTGATCGAAGAGTCCTTTGCTAAACGCTGGGAAACCACCAAAACCGATTGGCAGCTAGAGCGAGAAGTCAACCTAGTTCCCATTCCTGGCAGCGTGGCTATTCCCGATTTTCGGTTGGTGCATCCCGATGGGCGATCGTGGATTTTAGAAATTGTGGGTTACTGGCGACCTGAATACTTACGCAAAAAATTTGCTCAGGTGATGAAAGCGAATCGAAATGATTGGATTTTGGCTATTTCCGATCGCTTAAATCTCGATAAGGCAGGGTTAGATCCACAGCAGCTCCCCGCCAAAATTATTTGGTTTAAAGATCGACTCGCACCCAACGCCGTCCTAGAGGCGATCGGTGAATTGGGCCGCGCACCCAGTTAAATTTTGCCCCCATCCATCCCACCAACCCAGCGATCGCGAGTCAGCCGATTCAGCCTCAATCCCAAATGATTAGCCACATTAGCCACATTAGCTACTACCTTTTTTGGGGTTTTCTAACTCTGAGGATTTACGGGGATTTTTGCTAGATCAGCAGCCGGTCGGGATATGTTGACTAGTCGGGATATGTTGACTAACTGATGCAACCCGCAAAGGAACCGCAACCGTGAAACTGGCATTTATCATTGACCCGATCGAACGGCTTGACCCGACCCACGACACCAGCGTGGCCCTGATGGAAACGGCCCAACAGGCGGGCCATGAGGTGTTCATCACCCAAGCCACCGATCTGAGCGTGCGCGATTCCCAGGCTTGGGCGCGGCTGGCTCCGGTGCAGCTTGTGCCGGTGACGCTGGGCGAAAATCGTTGGTTGGCGATCGATCCTTGGTTCAGCGTCGGCACGGCGGAGTGGTTGCCCCTGGAAACGATGGATGCGGTGTTGATGCGAACTGACCCGCCCGTGACAATTCCCTATCTCTACGCCACCTATATTTTGGATTATGTGAATCCAGCCAAAACCCGCGTGATTAATGCGCCGCGCGGGATTCGGGCTGCCAACGAAAAGATGTATGCCCTGCAATTCAGCTCGGTGATTCCTGAAACGATTGTCACGGGCGATCGCGACACCATTCGGGCCTTCGTGGAACGGCGCGGCCAAGCGGTGCTAAAACCCCTAGGCGGCAAGGCGGGCGAGGGCATTTTGCTGCTGGAACCGGGCGATCGCAACTTCAATTCCCTAGTGGAAATCAGCACCGATCGCGGGCAAGTGCCGGTGATGGTGCAGCAGTTTTTGCCGGAAGCGAAGGATGGCGATAAGCGGGTGATTTTGCTGGATGGGGAGCCAATCGGGGCAGTGAACCGCGTCCCCACCGGCAGTGAGTTTCGCGGCAATATGGCCGTGGGCGGCGCGGCGGTCAAAATTGAGGTGACCGATCGCGATCGGGAAATCGCAGCAACGTTGGCCCCCATGCTGCGGCGCGACGGGCTAGTGTTTGTGGGAATCGACATCATCGGCGGCTACCTAACCGAGGTGAACGTCACCAGCCCCACCGGTATGCGCGAAATCGATCGCCTAGATGGTGTACGGTTAGGCGATCGTGTCCTCGACTGGCTCGCCAACGCCTAGTGGGTCGATCCCCATTGTGGGTTGGGGTGCATGTTCGTGTTCTTCAGGTTTGCACCCTGATCCCCACCTGGCCCGTTGGAAGTTGCTACGATCGGTGCAGCCGCCGCAGCGCTCCGATTTAGCTCCTATTCAGATTTCGCTCCTATTCAACTGATTAACCCGTTGGTTTGACCATGAAGCCTTCCCTGTTTGCCCATCAGCCGATCGCCAACCCCCTGGAAGCCAAAACCTGCCAAGATCTCAGCGATCTGGAACTGGCGCAAATTTTGGCGGGGCGGTTGGCCCTAGGCAATGGCGACTGGCATCGACTCAAGGGCAATCGATCAACCCGTGCCCGCGAGCAGGCCGCCGCCGCCTTGGTCTATTTGCTGCGCGATCGCCCCGAGGAAGCCCTGAGCCATTTACAACAGGCTACCGGCTGGCTCGATCGCACCCTGGCCGTGCCCCCCTGCCCCGACCACGGCCGCTAGCGCACCAAGGCCACGTAGCGATCGCGTAGGTTAGATTTCAGCTCGCGGGCAGCATGGGCCAAGCGTTGACGCTTCGACACCTGCACCGCCTCCGTTTCTTTATAGAGATGCAGCACCCGGCCATCCTCGCGCCATTCCACGCGATCGAACACCTGATGCAAAATAAACAGACCGCGCCCACATTCCTGCTTGTTTTCGGGCAATAGCTCTTCAACGGCGGCTGCGTCCATGTCTGCGGGTTCAAAGTCGTCATCCATGGTCGGAATCGGCGGCAAGTGGCAACAGCAGGGGGGCTTGAACCCAGGCCCGCGATCGGCGATCGTCCACCAATAGCGGTGGTTACGGGCTGAAAAATGCACACAAACTCGCTTAGATGGGTCTAAACCATTGCCATGCTTCACCGCATTGACCAAGGCTTCCTGTAGACCCAAGCGCACTTCAAAGCGCCAAGGCTCGGGCACATTGTCCACTAACAAATCAAGAACGGGGCACAAGTGCAACGTTGAGGGGAAACTCAGCTTGCGCCACTGATGCTTTTCCAGGCGGACTGTGGGGGCCATCACAACTGAGGAAAGAGCGTTTGAACGACCGAAGACACCGATCGATGTTGGCTAAGTCTGAAGCGAAAACCACCGGATCGAAGTGGTCGATCCAACGGCAACCTCAGCCCAGGGTAAACCAGGCAGCCAGTGAGCAAGGAACTCTGACCCTGGGCGATCGCATCCTTCAGATCAACAGGGCGACAGATCAACAGATCAACAGACCGACAAAACGAGTAACGAGTGCTGATCGGAAACTAGGGATTTCTACTGATCACTCCCCTCCCATTCTATCCAAAGGGGCAGAAAAGTCTACACCAGCGCCAAGGCCGGCCAGAGGCGATCGAGCACCCATCACCCGGCCCAAAAAATTAGCGAAGGCCGATGAAGCCTTCGCTGAAAACCAATCCCTAGGAGAGTTTGAGCCAGATCTGAGTCAGATCAACTAAAGTTCTACCATCTTCAGCATTGTGTTACCGGGCGGATCGTTCTACCGTCTACAGGCCCAAGTCCACCGCCACGAGATCGTGGGAGACAAGGGGCTTAAGCCCCTTGTTACGACGATTGGGGCAAGGAAAATCAACCGCTTCAGCTTGCTCCCAGGGAATGACAACAGACCCTAGTATTGCGGCACTGAAGCATCCACCTCTTGGCTCCAGGCATTGATCCCGCCCTTGACGTTGATCCCGTCAAGACCAGCCTTTTGCAAAACGCCCAGGGCCTTGGCCGATCGCCCACCCATTTTGCAGTGAGCCACCAGTTTGCGACCGTTTAGCAGGCTCTTCACCTTCTCCACGCCGTCGCCGCTTTCGATGTCCGGCAAGGGAATCAACACCGATCCCGGAATTCGGCCGATCTCAAACTCATTGGGATTGCGCACATCCAACAGCAGGAAATCTTCGCCGCTGTCGATCAGCGTCTTCAGATCGGTGACGCTCATTTCGGCCACATCGGGTTTTTCTTCGGCCTGACCGATCGGGGGCAAACCACAGAACTGTTGGTAATCGATTAGCTTCTCGATCACCGGCCGTTCGGGATTGGGCCGCAGCTTCAGCTCCCGGAACTTCATATCTAAGGCGTTGTACAGCAACAGTCGCCCATTCAGGGTCGTGCCTTTACCCAGGATAATTTTGACCGTTTCCGTGGCTTGGATCACGCCAATGATCCCCGGCAAAATCCCCAACACGCCGCCTTCCGCGCAGGAAGGAACCATCCCCGGCGGCGGGGGTTCCGGATAGAGGTCGCGATAGTTGGGCCCGCCTTCGTAGTTAAAGACTGTGGCTTGCCCCTCAAACCGGAAAATCGAGCCATAGACGTTGGGCTTGTCGAGCAGCACACAAGCGTCATTGACCAAGTAGCGGGTGGGGAAGTTGTCAGTTCCGTCCACCACAATGTCGTAAGGCCCAAAGATTTCGAGGGCGTTGTCGGCGCTCAGACGGGTTTCGTGAAGATCAACTTGGCAGTAGGGGTTGATTTCCAGAATGCGGTCTTTGGCGGATTCGATTTTGGGTTTACCCACCCAGGAAGTGCCGTGGATCACTTGGCGTTGCAGGTTGGAGTAGTCCACCACATCAAAGTCCACGAGACCGATGCGTCCTACACCAGCGGCGGCGAGGTAAAGCAGCAGCGGCGAGCCAAGACCACCACTGCCGATGCAGAGAACGCTGGCGGCTTTTAGGCGTTTTTGCCCTTCTAAGCCGACTTCCGGCAGGATCAGGTGGCGAGAGTAGCGTTCGTACTCTTCCTTGAGAAGTTGTGTATTGCTGGTGTCGATATTCAGCATAGGTTGCGGGTTGAGTGGGGTGCGATACCCGAGCGCTTTCCATATGTTACCCAGCCCGACCCCGAGTGGATTGGGGTGAGTAACGAGACGTTACGGGCCAGAGATCGCCATCGAATCGATGGCGATCGGGTTGTTTGAGGGAGGAGTGCGGTGGCTTAGGTGGCTTAAATTAGCACGATCGCTTCGGCTTGAAACTGTCGGTGATCATCCAGTTGGTGATCATCCAGTTGGTGATCATCCAGTCGCCAGCTTTGCCAATCGACAACCCGATCGCCTCGCACTGACAAAATCAAGTATGAGTAGTTGGGCCAGGCGCAGGCGCGATCGAACTCAGAGGGAATCGCGGGCTGCTGGGGGTGTGAATGATAAACCCCAATAATATCAAGCTGGTGAGAGCGGGCCGCGCGCATGGCGGCCAGGAACGTTTTTGGGGCGATCGCATAGCGGCGCTCGCTGCCCACTTCCCCCACTGACAAGGGATCGAGGTCACGAAACGGTTTATCGGCCAGTTGCTCCCAATCATTAGGAGCAGGCCACAGTTCCCGCACAACGATCGCCCGATCGCCCGGTTCATCAGCCCTGGTGGTGTTGCCCAGCAACAGCCCGCAGCATTCGTGGGGTAGGGCAGCGGCGGCCAAGGTGCAAAGGCGATCGAGTAGTGGTTGCGGCAGCCATAAGGGCGCGGTCGCAACCGGTAACGACTCAGGGGGCAGCAACTCAGGGGGCAACGACTCAGGGGGCAACTCAGACATAAACAGGAACGGGCGCTCAACGGGGGGGGCGATCGGAACAGAACAGCGGGGTAGTTGCGTAGTTGCGCGATTTGGCCCGCGATCGCGTGAATGAAATGATAACTAGGAGTTTGCAGAATCTTTAAAAAAGAATTGCGGAAGTTTGCAATAATTTGTTACTGAGTTTTTCGTATCTTCAGCTACAGTTAGGTCGAAATCAACTTCGATCAGATACGCCAGCTCTGATGCGCTAGCTCTGATGCGCCTGATGTCCTAGCTCTGATGCAGTTGCGTTTTGGGAGACGCTGACTGTGTTACGACCGGCTCCTCGTGTCCTGCGGATGCATTAAACGACAACGTCATAAAAACGACAAAGCGGCGATCGCCTCCGGGCGGCCGCTTTTTGTTTGGGTGATGAATCTGAGCAATGGCCGGCAGCAAGCTGGCTAGGTTGCGATTGTTATCCTAGCGATCGCCGATTTTGATTGGCTCAGGGCGACTTGCTCAGGGCATTTGACGTGAACCGATCAGCGACACAAAACCGGGAAGATCTAGACTTCGTTGGCATCAAGAATGCGCTGAAACAGATAGCCCGTGCCGCGCGCAGTCAAAATTAGTTCTGGGTTGCTCGGATCTTCCTCCAGCTTGGCCCGTAGCCGTGAAATGTGCACATCCACCACCCGCGTGTCCACGTGGCGCTCAGGCGTGTAGCCCCAGACTTCCTGGAGAATTTCTGCCCGCGAGAACGGCTCGCCCGATCGCGACACCAACAATTCCAATAGGCTGAATTCCATTCCAGTCAGCCGAATCCGCTCATCACCCTTATAGACTTGGCGCTTGTTGGTGTCGATCCGAATATTGGTGACTTGAATCACGCCCGAGCTGGGAATGCCCGAAGCATGGTTTTTGTCCACCCGTCGCAGCACCGATCGAATCCGTGCTTCCAGCTCCTTGGGCGAAAAGGGCTTGACCACATAGTCATCGGCCCCCAGCTCCAAGCCAGTGATCCGGTCGGCCACATCCCCCAACGCCGTGAGCATAATGATGGGAATGTCGGACTCTTTACGCAGCTCTTGACACACACCGTAGCCATCGAGCTTGGGCATCATCACATCGAGCACAACCAAGTCGGGGCCGGATTTGCGGAAAATCTCTAAAGCCTCTTCACCGTCGGCGGCCGTGACCACTTCGTAGCCAATCATCGACAGGCGCGTTTCCAAAATCCGACGAATACTCGCTTCGTCGTCTACAACCAGGATTTTTTCTTTGTGACTATCCAAGGAGATGCCTCCTCCAATGGCTTTAACTTTTGCGTGTTTTTGAGTCGCTATGTTTCGGCTTTTATAACTTGATTGTACCGAGTACGTTTAGAGGTGCAATTCCAATTGCTGGTTTATCTTCCGTTTTGCCGATGGTTAATGGGCGTTCGGTAGCGCGATCGAGCGATCGAGCAAGCAATTGATTGACAAAAGACCTACCTTAAGCTCTATCCAGCGTTTTTACGACACCATTTATGACAACGGGATTGGTGACCATCGATGGTGGTGAAGCCGTTTAACCAAGAGATTTAGCTTGATCGCACTCTTCATTAAAAGCAAGTGGGGGATTTGTCGCAACGTTGCAACAAAAATGCAACAATCGCGGAATTTTCTTAATCTTTAGAAATGCCCTGAAAGATTCCTGAATACTGCCGGCCCTCGTCGGCAAAACTGCGGATTTGACGGTGCTCAATGCTCAAGATCGGGAGGTAGGTTGGGTGGCCAAGACAAAAACACGCTATGTCTGTCAGGCCTGTGGCGGAGTGGAGGCGCAAATGTTTGGGCGCTGTCCCAGTTGCGGCCAGTGGGGCACGTTGGTTGAGGAAATTCTGGCGGCGGAGCCCGCGGCCGTGACGGGGCGATCGGCCGCCGCGGCCACTCGATCGCGGAAAACCACTCGATCGAATGAGCCAGCCGCCCCGATCGCCGCGCGCACCCTGGCCGAAATTCGTGATCGCCCCCGATCTCGTTGGGAATCGGGCTTTCGGGAGCTCGATCGGGTCTTGGGCGGCGGAATCGTGCCGGGATCGTTGGTGCTAATTGGCGGCGATCCGGGCATTGGCAAATCCACCCTGCTGTTGCAAACGGCCAACCAACTGGCACGATCGCGCCGGGTGCTCTACGTCTGTGCCGAGGAATCGGGGCAGCAGGTGAAGCTGCGGGCCCAGCGACTGGGGGTGCAAGGGCCGCCCACCGAGGCGATCGGCGAGACCCCGACCGATCCGTTACCTCCGGAACCCCTAGACGATCGCGCCGGGATGTATTTGCTGCCCGAAACGGATCTGGAGCCGATTTTGGCGGAAATTGAGAGCCTGCGCCCGGCTGTGGCCATCATCGATAGTATCCAGGCGATTTATTTGCCCGCTCTGGCTTCGGCACCGGGATCGGTGGCTCAGGTACGCGAATGTACATCTGCCCTGATGCGGCTGGCCAAGCGGCAGGATGTGGCCATGCTGTTGGTGGGCCATGTGACCAAGGAAGGGGCGATCGCCGGGCCAAAGGTGCTGGAGCACTTGGTGGATACGGTGCTCTACTTTGAGGGCGATCGGTTTGCTAGTTTTCGGTTGCTGCGATCGGTCAAAAACCGGTTTGGGGCGACCCAGGAATTGGGCGTGTTTGAGATGGTCGATCGGGGGTTGCTAGAAGTCCGCAACCCGTCGGCGTTATTTTTGGGCAGCCGGGACGAGCGCGTACCGGGCACAGCCACGATCGTCGCTTGCGAAGGCACCCGCCCGATCGTGGCGGAACTGCAAGCCCTGGTCAGTCCCACCAGCTATTCCTCACCCCGTCGCGTCACCACGGGCATGGAATACAACCGACTGCTGCAAATCTTGGCGGTGCTGGAAAAGCGCGTGGGGGTGCCTCTGTCGCGGCTGGATGCCTATGTGTCCACCTCAGGTGGCATGAGTGTGGAGGAACCGGCGGCGGATTTGGGGGTGGCGGTGGCCCTGGTCGCTAGTTTTCGCGATCGGATCGTCGATCCGGGCACCGTGCTGATTGGGGAAGTGGGTTTGGGCGGTCAGGTGCGGCCCGTGTCCCAGTTGGAGTTGCGCCTCAAGGAAGCGGCCAAGTTGGGATTTCAGCGGGCGATCGTTCCCAAGGGATCCTCCGTGGCGGTGCGGGGCATGGAGTTGATTCCCGTGGGCCGGCTGGTGGATGCGATCGGGGCGGCCATGGCCCGGTCAACGGCGGCCGATGGACCCGACGGCGACGAGGCCGGCGAGGCCTAGGGCTTGGGGCGACGGTAGAAGGGGCGATCGACCACCATGGCGGCGATCGGTTTGTTGCGAATCAGCACCTCCACCGGTTGTCCCACGGCAGCCAGGGCCGTGGGCACATAGGCCAGGGCGATCGGGCGGTTGAGAGTCGGTGAAAAGGTGCCGCTGGTGACGATGCCCACCGGCTCCCCTTGGTGCAACACCGGGTAGTCGTGGCGCGCAATTTGGCGATCGGGTAGGCTCAACCCCACCAATCGCCGGGGAATGCCAGCGGCTTGCTGGGCTTCCAGGGCCGCGCGACCGATGAAGTCCCCTTTGCGATCGAGCTGCACGAGCCAATCAAGACTGCCCTCAAAGGGCGTGGTGTCGTCGGTGATGTCTTGACCGTAAAGGGCCATGGCCGCTTCTAGGCGCAACGTATTCCGGGCCCCCAGTCCACAGGGCGCAACCCCTGCCGCGATCAGTTGCTGCCACAGCTCTTGGCCCGCCTCGCGATCGAGCATGATTTCAAAGCCATCTTCCCCGGTGTAGCCAGTGCGGGCGATGAAGGCCGGGCGATCGCCCAAACGAGTGCGGATCGATCGATAAAACTTCAGTTGACCGAGATCTGTCTCTAGCCAAGGTTGCAACGTCGCGGCTGCTGCTGGGCCTTGCACCGCAATCAACAGTTGGTCGGGCGATCGATCGACCACCGTAACTGCTGGATCTAAGTGAGCGGCTAACCAGGCCAGATCCTTGGCGGTGGTGGCGGCGTTGATGATCACCGTGGCGCGATCGGCCCCTTCGCTATACACAATCAAGTCGTCCACAATGCCGCCGGTTGGATTCAGCAGCACCGTATATTTGCCCTGGCCCGGTTGCAGGGCGCTGAGGTCGCTGGGCACGAGCCGATCGAGCGCCGCCTGCCAAGGGCCATGCAGTTCCAGCTTGCCCATGTGGGAAATGTCAAAGCAGCCCACGCGCGATCGCACGGCTCGGTGCTCGTCCATCAACCCCGAAAACTGCACCGGCATTTCCCAACCGCCAAAGCCGGTCAGCTTGGCTCCGAGGGCCGCACAGGCCTCAAACAACGGGGTACGGCGTAGCTCGATCGCGCTCAAGGGAAGCACTCCTGATGGGAAAACGGTGAGGGGGACAGCGACCTGTGGATTAACCCCATTATCGCCTGCTGGTTGGTGCGCGGGGCCCAAAAAAGGGAGGCGATCGCCTCCCTTGGGAATGAGTCGGATGACGACTCGAACCGAGTTCTAGGGCGTGTCATCAGATTCGATCCATTGGGGCTGAAATGGCTGATTTCTATGCCCCAATGGTCGTAACAAGGGGCTTAAGCCCCTTGTCCCCCACGATCTCGTAACGGTGGAATCAGGGTTTTGGACGATTTGATGACAGTCCCTAATCTTCCTCGTCGAAGTCTTCACCGCCATCGGTGTAGCTTTCTTCTTCCTCGTCCTCGCCAGCCCCGGTGTAGCGGCTGCCGTAGCTGCCCCCAATATTCTCATCATCGATGATTGCGGGGTTACGGTTCAGGCCATAGCCTGCCGCCGCTTCGGCTCCGAGGTCGATCGTCCCTTCCAGCTCGTAGGCTCGGGCCGTGCGATCGTCGAGCACCACATCGGCCAGCTCGCCATCGTCCCCATAGAGCGAGTCTGCCAAGGTGTAGCCGCTGATTTCGTAGGGGCTGATTTCGTCCACCAAGCCCTCTTCGTAGGCATTGAAGCCCGTCCCGGCCGGAATCAGGCGACCAATGATCACGTTTTCCTTCAGGCCGCGCAACCAGTCGGACTTGCCTTCGATCGCCGCTTCCGTCAACACCCGCGTGGTTTCTTGGAAACTCGCCGCCGAGATAAAGCTGTCGGTGTTCAGCGAGGCCTTGGTGATCCCCAGCAGCACTGGTGTATAGAGGGCCGGAGCCGCGCCGGTAATCGACATGGCTTCGTTCACCCGCTCCACCTGTTGCAGCTCGACCAGCTCACCCGGCAGCATCGTCGTGTCGCCGCCGTCATCGATCCGCACCTTCGAGGTCATCTGCCGCACAATCACTTCGATATGCTTGTCAGAGATTTCGATCCCCTGGGATTGGTACACCGATTGCACTTCATCCACCAGGAACTTCTGCACCCGTTGCAGACTGTCGAGGGCCGCTTCGTAGGGCGACATCAACTCCGCATAGTAGTTGTAGAAGATTTCCAGGGTTTCGTGGGGGTTGGCCGGGCCGTCGGTGAGCGGTTCGGCCACGTTCACCGTTTGGCCGTCCACCACCTGCACGTTTTGCCCCGTGCGGATCGCGTATTCGGCCAAGGTGCCGTCGGCTTCGATCACCTTCACTTCCACGGAGTCGTCGTCGCCGTAGACTACTTGGGCCGTGCCAGGACGGCGGCCCAAGACGCAGGCTTCCTTCGGTTTGCGGGCTTCCAGCAACTCTTCAATCCGGGGCAAACCCTGAATGATGTCGCCGGTTTTGGTGCGCTCAAACACCAGCAGCACCAGGTTGTCACCCCGTTGCACCAGGTCGCCATCGTCGATGTGCAGCACGGCTTGGGAAGACACTCGGTAGGGCCGAGCCACACGCAACACGACTTGATTGTCGCTAACCGACAACACTTGACCCGATTCGGTGCTGATTTGACCGGCGGCCAGTTCGCTCTTGCCTGCGACCACCAGATCGTTGAGCGACACGGTGGGCTTGTCGTGGGTTTCAAGGACGATTCGATCACTCGGACGCATCACCAGCAGCCGGCGCAGGCTTTCGCCATCGCCCCGAATGCCGCGCACTTCCCCGCCATCTTTGGCCTCGATTTCGGTACGAGCCACCACAGCCCCCGGATCGACACGATCGCCATCCTTCACCAGTAGGCGCGTGTTGGTGCTGCCCTGAGTCGGGTCGGCGGACACATCACGCCGCACCACCAGCGATTCCAAAATCACCAACTGCAAGCGCTGCACATCCGCATCGGCAGCATCGGGCACCAATTCAATATCAGCGGCCAATTGGGGTGTGCCCTTATCCATTTCCAGGATCAATTGGGTACGCAACAGGTCAACCCCTTCCACAGACTTGACCCGTTCGCCATCCTTGAAGGGAATCCGTTGGACAGCCCGCAGCTTGATCGATCGCCCTGCTTCCTCCGCCGAATCTTGGCTGGGCACGGCCGGCTCGTCGGGCACTTGGAATTCGATCACCGGGCGCAGCAACAGGGCCGAGCCTTCCGGTGTTTCCACATATTCCACACAGACCAACTCTTCGGCGGTCAAACCCGGCACCACGTCTTGACCCGGCGCGATGATTTGACCATCGACGGTAGCCACCAGTTCCGGATCATCCACCATCCGCAAATCGCCCGGTTTGATCGAAATTTCCCGCAGAATGTCGTTCTTCTGGATCACTTCGACGATGCCGGCGCTCTGGCAGAAGATGTCCTTGACGATCTCTGTGCCCGCTTCCACATATTGGCCGTCTTCCACCATCAACAGGGAAATATCCTTGTTGATTTCATGGGTTTCTTCGGGAATCCACAGCAGCGTGCCGCCTTGGAGCACTTCATAGCCCTGCTTGCCCTTGGCTTTTTTGGCCACTTCCACGCCGGAGTAGCGCAAAATGCCGCCGGTGCTGGTGCGGTAGCGATCGTCGATCAGCTCGGCTACCACTTGGTTGTGCAGCACCTTGGTGCCGGGGGTGGCGATCAAGGAGAACAACTGACCGCGATCGGTTTCGATCAGGTAGTGGTCACGACCTTGGGCGCTTTCGGTGCGGATGCGGGCCTCATCGAGCAGCACCGAGGCGGTGATGATTTCGATTTCGCGGCTGCTGGCTTTGCCGTCGGCTTCGGCTACTTCGATCGGCAGGCGCACCACGCCGCCATGCTCCGTCACCAAGCGGGTTTCGGCCAGGATGCTGTTGGAGTTGATCGTGTCGCCATTGCGCACGGTCGGCTCGGCCCCCGGCGGTAGGTTATAAACCTCCCCGGACAACACCCAAATCAGACCACTCCGCTGGGCAATTCGAGTGGTGTTGCCTTGGCGGTCTTTCTTCTCTTCGGGATAGACCCCATCGAACAGCACCTCACCGGCCATGTCCGAAGGCACGTCCTTGGTGGCTTTTTCCGTGGATTTGCGGGTGGTGCGGCCTTGGGCTTGCACTTCCACCAGCATTTGCCCCAGCTTCACCTCTTCGCCATTGCGGGCAATCAGGATCGAACCTTGGCTGGCTTCAAAGGTTTCCTTTTTGCCGCTGCCTTCCACAGTGATTTTGGTTGCGGCTTCCAGCACCAAAGCGTCTTCGCCGTGACGAGTCCGAAAGGAGCGCGCTCGCAGATTCTTGGGATATTTGACCACCCCATCAAAGGGGGCGCAGACTTGACCGGCCACTTCCCCGGTGAACACGCCACCCGTGTGGAATGTCCGCATGGTCAGTTGCGTCCCGGGTTCCCCGATCGACTGGGCGGCAATGATCCCCACCGCTTCGCCCATGTCCACCAGGTCACCGTGGGCCAAGCTCCAGCCATAGCAAGTACGGCAAACGGAGCGAGCCGCTTCGCAGGTCAAGGGCGATCGCACGATCACCTCTTCCACGCCGGCCGCTTCGATCGCCTTGGCCAGTTCATCGGAAATATCCTGGTTACGGGCCGCCAGCACCTCGCCGGTCGTGGGGTGAATCACGTCCACCGCCGCCACCCGGCCCAACAGGCGCGAGCTGATCGGAATCAGGATTTTTTCATCATCGGTCATCGCCCGCACGGGAATTCCCCGCTCGGTGCCGCAGTCGTGCTCCCGAATGATCGTGTCCTGGGACACATCCACCAAGCGACGGGTCAAGTAGCCCGAGTCCGCCGTCCGCAATGCCGTGTCCACCAACCCCTTACGGGCCCCGTAGGAGGAAATGATGTACTCAGTAACGGTCAAGCCTTCGCGGAAGTTGGTTTTAATCGGCAAGTCGATGATTTCCCCTTGGGGATTCGCCATCAAGCCGCGCATCCCCACCAACTGGCGCACCTGGGACAGGTTCCCCCGTGCTCCCGAGAAGGCCATCATGTAGACGGAGTTCAGGGGGTCATTGGCCTCAAAGTTGCGTACCACCTCGTCTTTCAGGTTTTCGCTGGTGCCGTTCCAGGTGTCGATCACCTTTTGGAAGCGCTCCACCTCGGTGATTTCGCCGCGCACATATTTGGTTTCTGTGCGGCGGATTTCTTCCTCGGCAGCTTCTAGCAGTTGGCGCTTGATCGGGGGGATTTGTAGGTCATCGACGCTAATCGAGACCCCGGCGCGGGTGGCGAATTTGAAGCCCAGATCCTTGAGGGCATCGGCCAGTTGGGAAGTGCGGGCCGTTCCGTAGTGGGTAAAGGCCCAGGCGATCAGATTCCGCAGTTGGCCTTTGCGGATCACGCGGTTATGGAAGATGGGTTGGGTTGGTTGGTCAGCCATGATCGGTTCGATCGGGTTGCGGGGATGGGCCGGGGCAAAGCAAGCCGATCGCCGGGCCTAGGTTGAGGCGGAGCGATCGGCGGGGGAGGAGGAATTAGCCGATGCTGAGGACAGCCTGTTGCACCGTTTGGTTAAACAGAATCCGGCCAGGGGTGGTGCGGATATATTGGGCGAGCACTTCACCATTGCGTTCGCGACGCATACTCAGGGGGCGGCGGGTCTTTTTGCCAAACACCAGATGGGTAACGGTTTCATCGGTGGGCAGCTCAACACTCTCGAGGGGCTGGGCGACCCGAATCACCACGCGATCGGCCAACACCTGAATCGCCTGACCCGTGGCGGGAGAATTGATCCCAGCGGCCAGAGCTGTGCCTTCAAGCACCACATGGCCCGTATTGACGATCGGGGTTTCGCCATTGAGGGGCACTTCCACGATGTCATTGCCGATCATCACGAATCGATCGCCCTCGGCCTCGTCCTGCTCCACCAGTCCCTGGTACTGCACCCACACGTAGGTATGCAAGCCCACCATGCCGCGATCGTAGGCGATCGTCGCATCATCAAGGCTGGCAAAGTAACGCAGCACATCGGCCTTCTGGTTGGGGTTCTCGGCCGTCAGGTAATAGCAGCCCAAGACCATATCTTGGCTCGGCGTAATAATCGGGCGACCCGTAGCCGGAGACAACACATTATTAGAAGCCAACATCAGCAAGCGTGCTTCCGCTTGGGCTTCCAAGGACAGGGGCACGTGTACCGCCATTTGGTCACCGTCAAAGTCTGCGTTGAAGGCCGGACAGACCAGCGGGTGCAACTGGATCGCACGACCATCGACCAAAATCGGTTCAAAGGCCTGAATCCCCAACCGGTGTAGGGTCGGTGCGCGGTTCAGCATCACCGGGTGACCGTCAATCACCTCTTCCAGCACATCCCACACGGCAGGGTCGTTGCGCTGAATCATCTTCTTGGCGGCCTTGATGTTGTTGACCAAGCCCTGCTTAATCAGCCGGTGAATCACGAAGGGCTGGAACAGCTCGATCGCCATTTCCCGGGGCAAACCGCACTGGTGAATCTTCAGATTCGGCCCCACCACGATTACGGAACGGCCGGAGTAGTCCACCCGTTTACCCAGCAGGTTTTGGCGGAAGCGACCCTGTTTCCCTTCGATGATGTCCGACAGGGACTTCAGGGGGCGGTTGTTTGCACCCACCACCGTCCGACCGCGCCGACCGTTATCGATCAGCGCATCCACGGCTTCTTGCAACATCCGCTTTTCGTTACGGACGATGATTTCCGGAGCCAGAATCTCTTGCAGGCGGGCCAACCGGTTGTTACGGTTGATCACCCGGCGATAGAGGTCGTTCAAGTCCGAGGTGGCAAACCGACCGCCATCCAACTGCACCATCGGGCGTAGGTCGGGCGGAATCACCGGAATCACTTCCAGCACCATCCAGTCTGCTTGGGCCCCGGTGGCCACAAAGTTGTCAATCACCCGCAGGCGCTTAATCAGCTTGGCCCGCTTTTGACCCTTGGCTGTGGCGATATCTTCCCGCAGTCGCTCGGCTTCTTGCTCTAGGGGAATGTCTTGTAGCAGGCGCTGAATCGCTTCGGCCCCGATGCCCACTTCCACGCCTTCAAGATCCGAGTCATCGGCGTAGAGTCGATCTTCAATTTCGATCCATTGCTCTTCACTCAGCAGTTGCTTGTAGCTCAAGTCGGCCGCATTGCCCGGGTCGAGCACCACGTAGGAGTTGAAGTAAACCACCTGTTCCACATCGCGCAGGGGCATATCCAGCAGGATCGCCATGTAACTGGGAATCCCCTTCAGATACCAAACGTGGGTGACGGGGGCTGCCAGCTTAATGAAGCCCATCCGGTGGCGACGCACCCGCGATTCCGTGACTTCCACGCCGCAACGTTCGCAGACAATGCCACGGTGACGCACCCGCTTGTACTTCCCACAGTGGCATTCCCAGTCCTTCGCGGGGCCAAAAATCCGTTCGCAGAACAGCCCGTCCATTTCGGGCTTCAGCGTCCGGTAGTTGATCGTTTCGGGCTTGGTCACTTCACCGACGATTTGACCGTTGGGCAAGGTGCGCTCGCCCCATTGGCGAATCCGCTCGGGCGAGGCGATGCCGATTTTTACGTAGTCAAAGCGCTGCTTGAGTTTCGACATGGTTGTTCGGTGGCGGTGGGCAATCAGCAGGCAAATAGGATCGGGTCGATCGCCCCAGCACAAGGGTTGAGGGCGCGATCGACCGGCAGAACTCAGACCTTACTCTTCATCAAACCCTTCGCGGGCAAAGACCTCATAGGTGGGGCGCGTCGGCGCGCGGCGGACACCGGGGATGTCGATCATCAAGTCCACCTCCACGTCGCGACTGGTGCCGTCGTCTTGGATTTCGCTCTTGTGCACGGCGATGTCCAAGCAGAGGGATTGCAACTCCCGCATCAGCACCTTGAAGGATTCCGGCGTACCCGGCCGCGGGATTGCCTTGCCCTTCACTATGGCGTTCAGCGCTTCGTTGCGGCCCTGCATGTCGTCGGACTTGACAGTGAGCAGCTCTTGCAGGATGTAGGCGGCCCCGAAGGCTTCGAGGGCCCACACTTCCATTTCCCCAAACCGCTGACCGCCCTGTTGGGCCTTACCGCCCAAGGGCTGCTGGGTCACCAGCGAGTAGGGGCCGGTGCTACGGGCGTGGATCTTGTCATCGACCAAGTGCACCAGCTTCAGCATGTAGCCCTTGCCGACAGTGACGGGGCGATCGAACGGTTCACCCGTGCGCCCATCGTAAACCGTGATCTTGCCAGGATTGGTCGGATCAAACAACCAATCCTTGCTGGTTTCGTCACGGGCTTCCTGCAACTTGCCATGCACCGCCAAGCGCGAAGCTTCTGCACCGTACATTTCGTCAAAGGGCGTGACCTTGAACCGCATGCCCAACTGCTCACCGGCCCAACCCAGCAAGCACTCGAACACCTGACCCACATTCATCCGGGACGGCACACCGAGCGGGTTCAGCACCACATCCACAGGGCTGCCATCGGGCAAGTAGGGCATATCTTCCACGGGCAGGATCTTGGAAATAATCCCCTTGTTGCCGTGACGACCGGCCATCTTGTCGCCCACTTGGATTTTGCGCTTTTGGGCCACGTAGACCCGCACGACCATGTTTGCGCCGGGGGGCAGTTCGTCGCCCTGCTCACGGGTAAACACGCGCACATCGACGACGCGCCCCTTTTCACCGTTGGGCACGCGCAGGGAGTTGTCGCGCACGTCCCGGGCCTTTTCACCGAAGATCGCCCGCAACAGTTTTTCTTCGGGGGGTTGATCCGACTCGCCCTTGGGCGTGACCTTACCAACCAGGATGTCGCCCGACTCGACCCAAGCCCCAATTCGGATAATCCCGTGCTCATCCAGTTGGCGCAGGGCATCTTCCCCGACGTTGGGAATTTCGCGGGTGATTTCTTCGGGGCCGAGCTTGGTTTGGCGCGCTTCGATCTCGAACTTTTCGACGTGGATCGAGGTGTACACGTCCTGGGCTACGAGACGTTCGCTAATCAGGATTGCGTCCTCGTAGTTGTAGCCTTCCCAGGGCATATAGACGACGGTGACGTTTTGACCGAGGGCCAGTTCGCCGCCTTCGGTGGAGGAGCCATCGGCCAGCACTTGCCCAGCCACGACGCGCTCACCGCTGTAGACCAGGGGCCGTTGGTTCAGGCAGGTATCTTGGTTCGATCGCTGGTACTTTTGCAGCTCGTAGGCCAGGATGTTGCCTTGGGGGTCTTTGACGCGGATTTCCTTGGCGGAAACGTAAACCACTTCGCCGGGGGTGCGCGAGACGATCACCATCCCCGAGTCGCGGGCGGCCTGGGCTTCCAAGCCAGTGCCCACCAAGGGCCGCTCGGGCCGCAACAGGGGCACGGCCTGCCGCTGCATGTTCGATCCCATCAGGGCACGGTTGGCATCGTCGTGCTCCAGGAACGGAATCAGGGACGTTGCCACCGAGATGATCTGCACCGGAGAAACGGCGATGTAGTCCACCTGGTCGGGGCTGGTGGTGGTGAATTCCTGGCGGTAGCGCACAGGTACCGATTCCCCGAGGATGTAGCCGTTTTCATCCATAGGCACGTCGCCGGGTGCGACACGCACATCATCTTCTTCATCGGCGGTCATGTAGATCGGCCGGCGATCGAGCAGGACGCGACCGTTTTCGACCGGGAAAACCGGCGTGGTGATGAAGCCGTAGGGGTTAACGCGGGCATGGGTAGCCAGCGAGCCGATCAAACCGGCGTTCGGGCCTTCCGGCGTTTCGATCGGGCAGATCCGGCCGTGGTGGCTGGGGTGAATATCCCGCACCGCGAAGCCCGCCCGCTCCCGAGTCAGACCGCCGGGGCCGAGGGCGCTGAGGCGGCGCTTGTGGGTCAACTCCGCCAGGGGGTTAGTTTGATCCATGAACTGGGACAGTTGACTGGAGCCAAAGAACTCCTTAATCGCCGCCACCAAGGGCTTCGGGTTGACCAAAGATGCGGGGGTTAAGGAATCGGCATCGGAAACGGTCATCCGTTCGCGAATAATCCGCTCCAACCGGTTCAGACCTACACGCACTTGGTTTTGCAGCAGCTCACCGACTGATCGCACCCGGCGGTTGCCCAGGTGGTCGATGTCGTCGGTGCTGCCCAGGTCAAATTCCAGGTTGATTAGGTAGTCGATCGCCGACAAAATATCCTGCGGGGTCAACACCCGCACCGTGTCGGGAATGTTCAGGTGCAGCTTGCGGTTGATCTTGTAGCGGCCCACCTTGCCCAGGTCGTAGCGCTTGGGATCAAAGAATCGCGAATCCAACAGTTGCTGACCGCCAGAGACCGTCGGCGGTTCGCCCGGTCGCAGCTTGCGGTACAGCTCCATCAGTGCTTCTTCTTCTGAGAAGTCGCCTTCTTTTTCGATCGTCCGTTGGAAATATTCCGGGTGACGCAGCCCATCGAGAATTTCCGCCGTCGTCCAGCCCAGAGCCTTCAACAGCACTTGGGCCGACAGCTTGCGGGTCTTGTCGATCCGCACCCAAACCATGTCGTTTTTGTCGGTCTCAAACTTCAGCCAAGCCCCCCGGTTGGGAATCAAGCTAGCCGAATAGGTGCGGCGACCGCTCTTGTCGATTTCGAACTTGTAGTAAACGCCGGGGCTACGGACGATCTGGTTCACGATCACCCGTTCCGCGCCGTTGATGATGAAGGTACCGCGCTCCGTCATCAGGGGCAGATCGCCGATGAAAACCTCTTGCTCTTTGATTTCGCCGGTTTCTTTGTTGATCAAGCGGGTCGGCACATACATTTGCACCGAGTAGGTCGCATCCCGCCGCTTGGCTTCATCAACGTCGTATTTAGGCCGCTTCAGCTTGTAGTTTTTGCCGATGAAGTGCAGCTCTAACTTGCCGGTGTAATCCGTTATGGGGGAGAAGCTGTCGAGTTCTTCGATCAAGCCTTCTTCGAGGAACCAACGGAAGCTGGCCCGTTGAATCTCAATCAGGTCGGGTAGCAGAAACGAGGGGGTCGTGGTCGCGAGTTTGTCGGTCATGCGTCTCCTGGGGGCGGTGATGCCAAGTGCAAACCCGTTGGCGGATGGAATGCAGGCAGCAAAACGAGCGGCGGCCGGGATCTGGGAGGGGGCGATCGCCCGGGGTAGCGATCGCTCTGGCCCGGCGGCGGCCCTAGGCGAGGGCTAGGGCGGGGGTGGCAGGGTCGATCGCCTGGGGCAACTGGAACAGTTGGCGGGCATTGCGGGTGGTTTGCTCAGCCAGGGCGATGGGGTCAAGCTGCCGCAACGTAGCCACTTGATTGAGCACATCGATCACGTAGGCGGGTTCATTGCGGCGACCCCGGTGGGGCACCGGGGCCAAAAACGGGCAGTCTGTTTCGACCAGTAGGCGATCGAGCGGCACCGCGCGGGCGGTGTCTTGAATCTCCCGCGCATTTTTGAAGGTGACCGTGCCACTGAAGCTGATGTGGAAGCCCAGCTCGACAAACTGCAATGCCTGCTGGGGTGTACCACCCCAGCAGTGCAAAACACCCGTTGGACAAGGACGATCGCGCAGGAACTCAAGCATGTCGTCGGCGGCATCGCGACAGTGAATAATCACCGGCAAACCGAGATCGCAAGCTAGATCGAGTTGAGCCGCAAAGGACGCAAACTGGGCGGAGCGAGCTGTCGATTTGTAGAAGTCGAGACCGGTTTCGCCAATGGCAACCACCTTGGGATCGGATTGGGCAAGTTGGCGGAGTTGAGCGCCCAAGGCATCGGCCCACTGGTGCTCAGCTTCTAGCGGATGCAATCCAACTGCGAAAAACACTTCGGGGCAGGCCTGGGCGATCGCCTGGATCGCCGCAAACTCGCCCGGATGCACGCAAGCGTGGATCAACGCGCCAACGCCGGCCGCCAACCAACGCTGGCGAACGGCGCTGAAATCATCACTAAAGTTGGGAAAATTAACGTGAACGTGCGTGTCGATCGCTTTCACGGCGCGTTTACCCACCTCGACGACTAGGGGTGAATGCTGGACTTCGGGCCCGAGCATGGCTGTTCGGCGAAGCCCGACCCGATGGTGAGCCTGCTGCGCGAACGGAATCCCTAGGCAGTAACGGCCTTCTTGAGATAACTCGCCAATTGCGATTTCTTGCGCGCGCCGCTGTTGCGGTGGTAAACCCCACGCTTGACGGCCTTGTCGATCTTGCTGGTAGCGGCGGACAGCGTTGCTTGCACGGTCTCCATCGCTGTGGGCGAAGGATTCGCTTTGTAGGCATCCACCGACAGCAGATATTTCTTCATCAGGGTGCGAACCGCTGATTTATAAGCTTTATTACGCAGTCGATTGCGCTCTGCGATCTGAACGCGCTTGATTGCAGACTTAATATTAGCCACGGTCGATCTCTTAGAATTTCGATTGCAACGATAAGAGGCTTGGGACAGTCTCGGGAATTGTCCGGCGATCCATAATAGCACTCATAACCCGGACTCGCGCAAGTCAATTCCTAGGAATCGCCAAGTTTTTTGCTAACTCCCAATTGCATTCCCCGTTAGCCAGCGCCACCACTCGGTCTAACTCAAGTCTTTGGTGGCAGCCGATCGCCTAGAACGTCATCCAGTCAGTTCTGCGAGAGCGGTTGCAATCGATCCGCAAACCTATAATGATCGTTAGACCGATCTCGCTGGCAGCCAAGGGGCGCTGCGAGGTCGCCGAGTTGGACGACCAGGACGCGAAGACTCCATGTTGCGAATTATTACCGAATTGGCCGAGGCCCGGTCGGAGCTGCGGCGGATTTGCGATCGCACCCACGATGAACAGGTGACGCATAAGGAAGCCACCGTGCGTCAAATCCTGCAAACCGTGAAGCGCCAAGGCGATCGCGCCCTGCTCGCCTACACCGAAGAATTCGACAAGCAGATTTTAACCGCCGACCAACTTCGCGTCACGGGGTCGGAATTGGACGCGGCCTACCAACAGGTTTCCAAGGAGCTTCTGTCGGCGATCCAACTGGCTAGCCGTCAGATTGAAGCGTTTCACCGCCTGCGGGTTCCCAAAAGCTGGGTCCAGTTTGGCGATCGCGATGTGGTTCTAGGTAAGCGCTATACGCCGGTCGATCGCGCAGGACTCTACGTGCCCGGTGGACGCGCCGCCTACCCCAGCACTGTGCTGATGAATGCGATTCCAGCCAAAGTGGCCGGAGTCGAGCGAATTGTGATGGTGACACCACCGGGGCCGGGAGGGCTGATGAATCCTGCCGTCCTGGTGGCGGCCCAAGAGGCTGGCGTGAGCGAAATCTATCGCGTTGGTGGAGCCCAAGCGATCGCCGCCCTGGCCTACGGCACAGAAACGATCCCCAAGGTGGATGTGATTACCGGGCCGGGAAATATCTATGTGATGCTGGCCAAAGGGCAGGTCTACGGCACTGTGGGCATTGACTCCCTGGCGGGGCCATCGGAGGTGCTGGTGATTGCCGATCGCACGGCCGACCCAGCCCACTTAGCTGCTGATTTGCTAGCCCAAGCAGAGCACGACCCGATGGCCTCGGCCGTGTTGATCACCACCGAAATGGATCTGGCCCAAAAGGTAGTGGCGGCGGTCAATGATCAACTCCTCGATCACCCGCGCCGCACGGACACCGAAAAGGCGATCGCCCATTTTGGCGTGGTAATCGTGGTTGAGAGCCTGCCAGTGGCCGCCGAGTTATCGAACGATTTCGCGCCCGAACACCTGGAATTAGAGGTTGCTGATCCCTGGGATTTGCTAGAGCACATCAAACATGCAGGCGCCATTTTCTTGGGCCATGCCACCCCAGAAGCCGTCGGGGATTATCTGGCGGGACCCAACCACACCCTGCCCACCTCCGGGGCCGCTCGCTATGCCTCGCCCCTGAGCACCGAAACCTTCATGAAGCATTCCAGCATCATTTCCTATTCGGCTGGCGCGCTCAACGATGTATCCCAAGCGGTACAGGCTTTGGCAGAAGCCGAAGGGCTGCCCTCCCACGGCTATTCCGTGAAGGTGCGGTGCGATCGACCCAGTGGTGACCTTGAGATGTAGCCCCAGTCTGCGCAAGGTTTTGGCTAGCTCCGTTGTGCCCTGGATCTGCATGGGGCGGCCTTGGTCAGGATTCCACCCACAGGGCGATCGCCCAACCCGTAATCCCAAGGTCCCGTAATCCCAAAGTTCTGCAATCCCAAAGTCCCGCAATGTTAAGTCTGGTGGGAGCTTTCTCCGGGGTCTTGAAGGGCCGGTGTATGCTGCATTTATTCACAAAACGATTAGCCATTGTGGTGCAGTGTTGAAATCAGTCTTGGTGGCGCTTGATCGCTCGGCAATCTCAGAATCAGAAATCGTCATGCTGCGATCGCTGAACCTCAGCGATCAATCCAAGGTGATTTTGACCCACGTGATCGCGCCAACCAGTGCTGATCTCGATATCGCCGCTGATCGTCCCCACACGGCCACCTCTGATCTCTACCGCGATGTGGAAACCCACCTAGTGGCCTATCAACAGCAATTACCCTGCCCCAGTGCGATCGAAATTACTTCCGGCGATCCAGCGGCGGAGATTGTGCGTTTAGCCAATATTCACCAGGCGGATCTGATCGTGATTGGCAGTCGCGGCTTAAGCGGCATTGATCGCATTTTGCACGGCTCCGTCAGCAGCGAAGTTTTAGAACAAGCCCCCTGCTCTGTCTTGGTGGTCAAGCAGTCCTAGGGCGAATTCTGTGCCGCTCAAAAACCTTGTCATTAACCATTGGTTCTCGGCCAGATGGAGAATTGATGGGGTGATGGTCACAGGATTGAAAGATGGTTGGTATTGATGAGTCCTAGTTGCCTATGTCTGCGTCCCTAGCCCAGTTGAATCCCGCCCAACGTCGCGCCGTTGAGCATTACCAAGGGCCGCTCTTAGTGGTTGCCGGGGCCGGGTCGGGCAAAACGCGCGCCCTCACCTTTCGCATTGCCCATCTGATTCAGCACCATCGCGTCGATCCCGACCAAATCCTGGCCGTCACTTTCACCAACAAAGCTGCCCGGGAAATGAAGGAGCGGATCGAAACCCTGTTTGTCCAGCAGGAATCGCGATCGCGCCTGGGTAAGTCCTTTGATCTGCTGCGGCCCGATGAGCAAATGCGGCTGAAATCCCAGGTCTACAAAGACACCGTCAAGCACCTGTGGATCGGTACGTTCCATGCCCTTTGTGCCCGAATTTTGCGCTTTGACATCGAGAAATTCCAGCATCCCAAAGGCTATCGCTGGACGAAGAATTTCACAATTTTTGATGAATCGGATGTGCAGTCGATCGTCAAACAAATTGTCACTAAAGATTTGAATCTAGACGATAAAAAGTTTCAGCCCAAGCAAGTTCGCCATGCGATCAGCAAGGCTAAAAACCAAGGACTATCGCCTGATGATGTGGAGCGTACGGAGCCGAATTTTCGTGGCCGGACGATCGCCCAGGTCTACGAACGCTATCAGGCAGCCTTGGCCGCTAATAATGCACTAGATTTTGATGATCTGATTGGCTTGCCGGTACAACTTTTTCAGCAAAATGAGTCGGTGTTGGGCTATTGGCACAATCGGTTTCGCCATGTTTTGGTGGACGAATATCAAGACACCAATCGCACCCAATACGATCTGATTCGACTGCTGGTAACCAATGGTGCGCCCTCCACCAGTTTTGATGAATGGCAGCATCGATCGATTTTTGTGGTAGGGGATGCTGACCAGTCAATCTATTCGTTTCGGGCGGCTGACTTCACCATTTTGCTGGAGTTTCAGGATGACTTTGGCGATCGCCTGCCCGATGACGATACGCGCACCATGGTGAAGTTGGAAGAAAACTATCGATCGCGTGAAAATATTTTGCAAGTGGCCAACGAATTGATCGAGCGCAACACCGAGCGGATTGACAAAGTGTTGCGGCCCACACGCGGGCCGGGCGACCCGATCGCCCTCTACGAAGCCGATCATGAAATGGATGAAGCTGATTATGTGATCGGTAAAATTCAGAAACTTGAGCGTCAACATCCCGAGCTAAATTGGGGCGGCTTCGCGATTTTGTATCGCACCAATGCCCAGTCTCGGGCCTTTGAAGATGTGTTGCTGCGCTTGGGTATTCCCTACACCATGGTCGGGGGATTGCGGTTTTACGATCGCCGTGAAATTAAGGACACCATTGCCTATTTACGGTTGCTGGTGAACCCCGCCGATGCGGTTAGTCTCAAGCGGGTGGTGAATGTGCCTAAACGGGGCATTGGCAAAACCACGCTCGATCGCCTCGACAATGCCGCCGAGCAGTTGGGTGTGCCCCTTTGGGAAATTCTGAGTGATGAAACTTCGGTCAAAACTCTGGCGGGGCGATCGGCGAAGGCCCTGTTGGGGTTTGTCAATTTGATTCAAACCTGGCAAGCCAAGGTAGCAACTGAATCGGCGGCGACGATTTTGGAGGGTATTTTGCTTGCTTCGGGCTATGCACGTGAGTTGGAACTGGAAGGCACTGACGAAGCGAACGATCGACTGGCGAACTTGGCCGAGTTAGCCAACGCCATGACTCAATATGCCGAAGACAGTGATGACCAATCCCTCACCAACTTTTTGGAAAATGCAGCTTTAGCATCGGATCTCGATGATCTCAAAGATGGCAAAAATGCCGTTTCCTTGATGACCCTACATGCTGCCAAGGGACTGGAATTCCCCGTGGTGTTTTTGGTGGGGTTGGAGCAAGGGTTGTTCCCCAACTTTCGATCGATGGACGATCCGCGCTTGCTCGAAGAAGAGCGGCGACTCTGTTACGTGGGGATTACGCGCGCCCAAGAGCAACTGTTTTTGACCCACGCCCAAGAGCGGCGACTGTGGGGTGGTGCGCGGGAACCATCGGTTGCCTCGCTATTTTTAGGGGAATTGCCCCCTGAGCAACTGGCGGTTGAAGGGAAATCGCGTCGATCGTCACGCCAAGGCCAAGGGGGCGGTGCATCGGCCCTCGGCGTGCGGACGCAATCGCCCCAGAGTGCCGCCGCCGCCGCCGCTCGCAAAAAGGCTGAGGCCATGCAACCCCAGATCTGGGCCGTGGGCGATCGCGTGGCCCACGACTCTTTCGGGGAAGGCAAGGTGATGCATGTGTTTGGAACGGGCGGAAAGGTGACGATCTCCGTGCGTTTTCCGGGTTTAGGCCAAAAGATTTTTGACCCGACCCTTGCCCCGCTACAGAAACTTTGATCGAGGGATTGGGAGATCGAGATCGTCTCCCAGTCTCCCAATCCAGCTAGCCTCATCAGGTCAGTAATCACCCCAGCCCATTCAGGGCATCGACCCTTGAGGGGAATTGAGGGAACTAGCGCTGCCCCATGTCCACCGGTTCCGTGCCGGGGCCACAACGCAGCCCACCCGCTCCATAGGACGGATCCGCCGGCCGCACGCGCCCGGGTGTGATCGCCTGACAAGCCACCCAAACCATGTTGGGATTGCGAGCATTGGTGGGTGCATTTGCCGCCAGGAAAATCGCTGCCACCGAGGCCCGATCGCTACCGCTGTCGGGGATGGCGTAGTGGAACGCCCCGCGTGTGGTGGTGCGAATCGAGTAGTCATAGCGACTCGCTAGGGACAGGTTGTAGGGCGGTCGGGTCATTTGCCCGGGAAACCGAATAAACTCCTGGCTACTCGATCGCGCCGATTGCTGAATCCGAATCATCTGCATCAATGTGGCCACTGCGGGAGAACTGGCCGCAACAGTTGGCGGGGCCGGACGAGTTGCCGGATTTGCAGTCCGTGTAGAATTGCCCGCATTTCCTCCAGGTGGTGGGGGTGTATTGCCCGTTGGTCCTGGCGACCGCGATGGATTATTGGCCGCTGAATTACCAACTGGCAAAGATTCCCCACCACAGCGCACCGACCCACGCACGTAGACTGGATCAGCGGGACGAATCCCCCGAGGATCGCCACAGAGTACTGAAGCAAAACCCACTCTGGGAGCATTAGTTTCAGAGTTTTGGTCTAGGAAAATTGCACCCACATAGGATGCAGGGCCTGATCGCTCAGGCTTGGCGTAATAGTAAACACTGCGCGTCGTGGTACGAATCGAGAAGTCATAGCCTGGAACCCCAGTGGGCAAAATTTGTGGGTTAAACCCTCGATTACCAAACCTATGACGACGTTGGTTTTCCAAAGCTCGGGCAATCGCCTGAGCCGCAGGAGTCATGGGCACGGCGGCAGTTATACGAGTCCCCCCTGCCGGCGGTGGCGGCGGGTTGGGGGTGTTACCAGTACCAGGTGGGTTGGGGTTGCCAGTCGGGCCTTGAACCCCATTGTCGCCAGGAGGAGAAACCCTGCCTCCTTGGTTCCCCTCATCTCTCAGAGTGTTGCCATCTAAGGGTAGGCGTAACCCACGGGCGATCGCCAATTCATAGGCATTGGGCTGGGCAGTCGCCAGCAACTGAGTCGCCCGATTGCGATCCTCTTGGGCTCCACGGCTATCACCGGCTTGTGATCGAATCGAACTACTCAGCAAGTAAGACACGGGACTATCGGTAGCCGACTCAACTGCTCGGGTTGCGTCTTGATTAGCCTCCTGAAATCGGCTGCTCCGCATTTGAGCTAGACCACGCAAGCCATAGTCAATCGCCCGACCACGACCACTCACAGCTTGGTTGAGATCCTCAACAGCCCGCCCAAAATTATTGGATTGGATGTAGGCAGCCCCCCGCACCCGCAAGGCATTGATCGATCGCGGGTCATTCTGCAAGGACTGGCTGGCCATTTCGATCGCCTGTCGATAATCCCCTTTGGCAAAGTAGGCATAGGCCAGCGATGACAGCACATCCGCCGAGGTTTGGTTGAAGCGCAATCCCTGCCGGAAGGCCGCGATCGCCCCATCATAATCCCCCGCAATCAGCCGCTCCGTCCCCTGCTCTTCATAGACCTTGGGCACCAGCGCCAAAAATGTCGAGATTGGAATTCCGGCATTCAGGCCCTTGCCCACCTCCGTCCCGCCCTCAGTGCGGCCGTGAATTGCAATCACCTGCCCCTCGTTATCCAACACCGGGCCACCACTCATGCCTGCCCGGGTCAAGTTGTTGTAGAGCACCGTATAGCCGAGGTTCTCTGCCGTTGCCCCCGCTGACGGAGCCGCAGTCACCTTCCCGTCCGTAATATTGAAGGTGTTTGCAGGCAGCACGTCACTCGGGACTGGATAGCCCGCCACATAGACATCCATGCCAGGGAGGATGGGAGAACCCTGCCCAATCTGTGCTGTTGGATAAGTGCCATTGCTCGAAAACTGGGCGATCGCCAAATCCACCCCTGGCAATGGTCGAATTGAACTCAATCGATGGGTTTGACCATCTGCTGTCCGAACTTGGTAGTTTTGTTGCCCGTCCAGCACGTGATTAGCCGTCAGCAAGTAGTAGGTACTGCCTTCCCGACTAAGCAAAGTCCCCGATCCGTAACGTCGGCCGGGGCCAGTTTCGCCTTCAACTGTAATTAGCACAGTGATTTGGGCCGCCCTGCGAGCAATTTCAGTTGAACTCAAGGCAGCCTGAGCGGTTGTACTGACTTGCAGAACAACCGCCGCCGCGACGGCTCCAGCCCCCACTGCTGTCCATAGGGGTGCGGGTGGCATCCAACGCATCCATCCACTCATAGGTTCAAATGTATTGCTTGCGAGTTAGTAAAAAGCGATCAATCTCAGTTGACGGCTGGGGATGAGGGTATGAAGGGCGCTAACGTGCCCCTTAGCCCACCATGCCCGCCATACGCCCACTAATTGTTACCCATTTGTTACCAGTTAACCCACAGGAATGACTCCTCAGACCGATGTGAATCGGAGCAACCCATCAGCACGGTAGACCAACAGTTGGGTATTCTCCCCCGCCTGAAGGCTTGGGGATTCCGTCCCTCACCGGACAACTGCAGCCATCCAACTAGATCATGGGTTGACGCTTCATGGGTCGCTGCTGGAGAACCAGTCTGAGAAGAAATCTGACAAGCCAAGCTTGATGCCCCCTATGCCCCATCGATCCAGGTAAACAAGGGGCTGAAGCTCCTTGCCCCCACAATTATTGGTGCTCGGTTCGGGCCAAAAGATACTTGAGATACTTTCCAAATATCTTCTGATTCCAACTGATTCCAACTGATCCCAACTTCGTCAGTTGGTGCTACTTAAGATTCTTGCCTGACAAGGATTTCAGCACAGGATTTAGATCATTGGTAATCGAAACTGGTATTGGGCACTTTAAGTATTCTAAATGTAGTGACTCACAGAGCGAAAATACCCACCAGTTGACAGCTTTATAGTGTTAACAGCCTTATAGCATCGACAATATGCTATCCCCAATATTTTAGGCAAAGGCTGTCATTGAAGATTAATTTAAGTTGGAAAGTGCAAGCCAGCAGGAGATTTTCTAGTTAAGAAGTAGGTTTTCATCTCGCCTTTTCCTTTGATTTCAATTAATCCTCGTGGCTCTAGCTCATAGGATTGCTTGAGTAATTGATAGGTATCTTCACTGACTTGAATAGCACCAGCAATGCCATGGGACTCCATGCGCGAAGCGGTATTGACAGTGTCACCCCACAAATCATAAATGAATTTTTTTAAGCCGATCACACCGGCCACCACTGAGCCACTGTGAATGCCAATCCGAATTTGAAAGTGTCGTTGGTTACGGTTATTGAAGTTTTGAATAGCGGTTTGCATATCTAGCGCCATGGCTGCAACGGCGGTGGCATGGTCGTCTCGCGGTGTGGGTAGGCCGGCGACCACCATGTAGGAGTCACCAATGGTTTTGATTTTTTCGAGGTTATAAATTTCCGTGAGGCGATCGAACTCTGAGAAAATTTCGTTGAGTAATTCAACTAAGTTGATCGGACTTAGGGTGGCAGCAATTTCTGTGAAACCAACAATATCTGCAAACAGAACGGTGACGTTGGCAAATTGTTCAGCGATCGTGCGTGTGTTTTGTTTGAGCGATCGGGCGATCGGTTCCGGCAAAATATTGAGTAGCAACCGTTCTGATCGCTCTTGTTCAATCAGCAATGCTTCTTCTGTTCTTCTTCGTTCTAGATACTGCCCTAGCTGTTCGCCCAAGCTGTCACCTAAGTCGAGTAAGTCTTGTGTAATGACTTGACAACTTTGTTTGAAGAAAACCAGTAGTCCCAAAATTTTGCCGTTTGATTGGATGGGGAAACCAAATCCGGTTTTGAGATCTAAGAGCTGGATTATCTCGGCATTAACTGAGGGAGCTAATTCTTCAACGTTGTTACTCCATAAACAGCGACCAGATTGCCAAATTTTGCCGATCAACTGTTGATTTGGCAGGGACACAACGGATTGAATCTCGTCGTGCCATTTAATCGAGGGTAGCTCCTTAGAAACCCAACAGTCCATGCAACAAACTGTGGGGCGATCAATCCCAAATTCTGTGCGATCAGCAATCCAAAATTCACCAATTTGCCAAGAGAATTCCTGACAGATCGTTCGCATGATGGCAGACAGAGCCTGAGTAGCCATGGCCGACTCAGACATGATGCGTGTGACTAGATGCTGAATTTCCTGATAACGTTGCTGTTGTTTTTCATGGGTGATGTCACGACCCACGTATAGAAATTCTTGTACTTCGCCTTCTTGACCAGCTTGACCTTTCAGTGCTGTGCGGAGGATTGATCTTGAAAATGCAATGATTAGTGATTCACCGCTTTTTTTCTGACAGGTTATTTCACCTTCATGCAGTGAGAATAGATTGTTCAGAGGTGTGGATTGATCGAGCTTGTCCATCGCGATGATCTTGAATAGGGGCTTCCCAACCAGCTCTGATTCATCATAGCCAAACAGCGTGGTGGTTGCTGAATTAACCAACTGAATAGAGCCACTTTCTGAAACAACAATTAGGATTTCTGTCATTGCAGAAATAATTTTGTTCAGTTGCAGTTTGGTAGACTCTAGGGCTTGAATGAGCAGATGATTTTCGTTGGTGGCTTGCACCAAAACCTGCTCAAGACTCATGTGATCGGTTACATCTTCTATGAGCAGGCGTAAATAAGATGTTTCTGTGGAAACATTCGGCGGTAAGACATAGATATCTAAATAGAGGGGCGATCGATTGCTGGGGAAACGCCCAATACTCTTAATACTAAATTCTGGTTGGAGAGCTTCAGCCACTTCGCTCAAGCAGTCTTCTGAACCATAGAGTTCTGGAAATAAATCTCGAATGTCTAAACCAATCAAGCTTTCATGATTGATTACCTGATCTGAGTGGCCAGTTTCACTTGGATGGGACTCCAGTAGGGGTTCTAGCAAACTGGGGTCAACAAAGGGCTGAATCTCACCATGAATTTGACAAACAATAAGGTCGCGATCGATGGTGATGGACTTGATGTGACTGGGCAATGAATGATTCATGACCATTCAGGTTTAGGTAGGGCTAGGATTGACCGATTGATCTAGGACTGGAGGGGGCGGTGGTACTTAATTTTTAATGACAACCTAATGAAAATCTAATGACAATCTCACCTGAAGCTTAGAGAATGAACGGCGTGCGCTTGTCTACCACAATTTGCTGAAACTTTCTGCGTATAATTGGCTGAAGTGGTTACAAGAATTCAACCGATCAGGATAATTTCAGTCAGTTAGGGGACTGCAACTGTAGGCATCATCTTGTTTTAATGTACCCTACAGGTGGCTGGGTTTAAGCACCTGTGCATCCAAAATTGAGTTTGAAAGGTCTAGAAACATGCGATCGACGTTCAAGTCTAATTTAGCGGAGGTGGCATATTGACCAACCACACGATGCTCCCGACTGAAGCTGTTGAGGGTCATCAATTTTTGGAGGGTGCTGGGATCCACGAGATCGGATTTGTTGAAGGCGATCGCCACAGATCCCACTTGATTCACGCTGTAGAACATCGTGAGGTGTCGTTCTAGGTTTGTGATTGTTTCTGGGCGACTACTGTCGGCCACGACGATCGCACCACTGGCCCCACGCAGGTATGATGCATCGATCGGCTTGTAATCTGTGCGTCCTTCAATGTCCCAAATCATCAGTTGCAAACCGGGGAGCTGATCGGGACGATCATTATCAAAATTGACCAATTTTTTAGAGATTTTGACCCCAATCGTTGAAAGGTAGCGATCGCTAAATTGTCGATCAACAAATCGTCGAATGAGACTTGTTTTGCCAACGCTAAAATCACCGACTAAACATATTTTCTTGGATAGGGTTGCCATCTAGCCTGCTCCTATAATGTTTTGAAACGATTTAGGCTGATTTTCCTAATCAATGAATGGTCACTGGATCGGATGGATCTGTGTGATGGCTGAAGATGACCTAGGTTGCACCGTTTCCGTGGTCTTGCGCTCTCCTGATCAGTTCACGTTGATGAAGGTTGGATTGGAATCATAAAAATGATGGGAAACAGGCAGCAATAGAACCCCTAATCAACCCAGCAACTGCAAGATCAGCATGAATTGCTACAATCGCGATAATGGCGTTCCGATGCGATTAGTTAATACAATTAGTTGCACCCGTCCTGAGTAAGGTGATGAGCAGTTTCACTCATGTCAATGATGATAATGAGCAAGGCGATCGGGACAGTAGGCTGTGAGCGATAACCTTTAAGAATTGCAATTGTAGGAGCGTTGCGGGGAACGCTACCTCAGTTTCCATCTTGATTGTTTAGTCTTGATCGTTCCGTCTTGATCGTTTAATCCCGATCAATCAGCCCCCCATTTTAACAGGTTACTTGCATCTCAGTATATTGCGACACCTGATAGTAGAAAAAGCGCCAAGCCGCGCTCAGAAATGCAGTAGAAGTACAAAACCTAATGATGGATTGTGGCACGCCGTTGGGCAAACCAGTCTTGAAGTTGCGCTTGGCAGCGATCGGCTAAGACCCCACTGATGATGGGAAGCCGGTGATTGGAGGCAGCGCTAGCGGGCAGATTGAGCACCGATTGAATTGCGCCGGTTTTGCGGTCAGCCGTACCAAAAACCAGCAAGCCCAACCGCGCATGAATCAAGCCTCCCGCACACATGGGGCAAGGCTCAAGGGTAACGTACAGCGTACAGTCGTTTAGGTGCCAATTCTGGCGTGATTGCCCCGCTGCTCGCAAGGCCAAAATTTCCGCATGACCTGTGGGATCGCCGTCCCGTTGCTTGCGGTTATTGGCCTGGGCGATCGCCTGGCCATGTCGATCAACCACGATCGCTCCCACGGGAATGTCGCCCTCTGCTGCGGCGATTTCGGCGAGGGCGATCGCTGCAGCCATCCAATGATCATGGCTGGGGTGGAGGGGATTCAGCAGTGCCGGATCGACCTGGCAGCCCTTGCGAGCTGCATTACCTCGGGTCAGTAGCTGGGGGCTACTCGCATCGGAAGTCAGTAACACAGGTGGTCAGTGAAGATTGAAGATGGCCCAATGATTAGAAATGGCCAAATTGATGATGAGAAAATCAGTGTAACCTGGGCAAATTGTAACCGCTATTTGAGGGATAAGCCCGCCATCTGAACCTACCCTGGCCACGGGAGTTGATCAAGCGATTGTCGATTGATGACCTAGGGAATGGTCAAGTTAATGATCATCGAGAGGATCAAGTTAACTGACCTTGATGATCTGGATGATTGAAGTGACCAAGCAGTGAATGGGCATGATTGAATGGGTATTTTAGTGGGTCTTGTATCCAAGAAGTCAGCCTTTAATCCAATGATCAGTCTGATGGCGGCTCCGATAATAGATAGGTTGGGATCTGATCAATACTTTGCTGATTCTTCGCTTTCCAGTATTCGTACAATCCGTCGGGCCCTTTTTTCTCAGCCCAATCCACTAGTAGGGTGCGATCGCCTTGATAGTCAAATAATGGCACACCGAAGCCACAAGATGTTTGGACAGAATCTACATTTAAAATAATGATTTGCCGTTCGCCGGGTAAGGATTGAAACTGAGCATGAATCGCTTCCCAGTTTGCATCACGCGATCGCACTACGCGCCCTTGCCCATAGAGACGCAAAATCAGTGGAGCGCCCACAAAGCTGCAAAACATAATCGTCATCCGCCCATTTTCAATCAAATGAGCTGATGTCTCATTGCCGCTGCCCGTCACATCTAGGTAGCCCACGGTTTTGGCATCAAAACAGCGAAAGGTGTCCATTCCCTTTGGCGATAGGTTGATGAGTCCTGCCGTCGGGGCAGTTGCAGTAAAGAAGAGCTTCTGGTCTGCAATGAATGCCTGCAATTCAGGGGTGATTTCCGAGTAGAATTTAGCCATTGATTTATAAGGCTCGAAGGAACTAAACCAAGACAGCTTGTATGATGCAAAAATCTTCTGGGAAATCTTTGGGGCGATCTATTGTTTGGTTTCGGAATGATTTGCGCTTGCATGATCATCAGCCGCTTGTCACGGCGATCGCCAATAGCCAGCAACTTTTGCCTGTCTATTGTATCGATCCACGACAGTTTGAAACAACTTCCTTTGGATTTGCTAAAACTGGCTCTTTTCGGGCTGAATTTATGCTCGAAGCGATCGCCGACTTGCGATCCTCATTGCGGGCGATCAGTAGTGATTTGATCGTGCGAATGGGGCAGCCAGAGGTGGTGATTCCCCAGCTTGCCCACCAATTTCAGCTCGATCGCTTGTTCTATCACCAAGAAGTTACCGCCGAAGAATTAGCGGTGGAAGCGGCCCTAACCCAAGCCCTGGCTACGCTGCCTATTACTATCCAAGCTACCTGGGGTCATACCCTACATCATCCCGATCAACTGCCTTGGTCGATTCAGCAATTACCCGAACTCTTTACCCAGTTTCGTAAGGATGTGGAGGGGCGATCGGAGATTTCTGCACCCTTGCCCCGTCCCGATCGCCTACCACCCTTGACCGAGGGAATTGAACCGGGTCAGTTACCAAACCTGGTCGATTTAGGCCTAACATCACCCAGCCCGAGTCCACGATCGCAAATCACCTTTACTGGGGGTGAAACGGCGGGTCTTCAGCGTTTGCAAGACTATATTTGGACTAATGATCGCCTGCGAATTTATAAAGAAACTCGCAATGGAATGTTGCATCCCAATGACTCCTCGAAGCTCTCGCCTTGGTTGGCAATCGGGTGTCTTTCGGCGCGCCAAATTCATGCAGAAGTTCAAAGCTATGAACAACAAGTGACTCGGAATGATTCGACCTATTGGCTGATTTTTGAATTACTTTGGCGAGACTATTTTCGCTGGATTGCTGCCAAACATGGCAACCGAATTTTTCGAGTCTCAGGTCTGCAAGGGCTGACTCTCCCTTGGTTTCAACATTGGGAGCAGTTTGAACAATGGCGTACAGGGCAAACCGGCTATCCCCTAGTAGATGCCAATATGCGAGAACTTCAAGAAACTGGGTTTATGTCCAATCGTGGGCGACAAAATGTTGCCAGTTTCTTGACCAAAAATTTGGGCATTGATTGGCGAATGGGGGCTGAGTGGTTTGAATCCTGCTTAATTGACTATGATGTTTGCAGTAATTGGGGAAACTGGAACTACACGGCGGGTGTTGGTAATGATGCGCGAGGGTTTCGATTTTTCAATATTCTGAAACAGGCGCAAGATTACGATCCTCAGGGTGATTATGTGAAACATTGGTTACCGGAGCTGGCGCAGATTCCGGCGGCAAAAGTCCACGCGCCTTGGAAACTGTTGCCGATCGAACAGGTGCGATCGGGTCTGCAACTCGACCGCGACTATCCCCGCCCGATCGTCGATTTATTTGAATCGGCTGCTGCCAATGAAGCCCGTTACAATCGGGCGGCCGGGTTGCAACCACGCAGTCAGCGGCGCGATCGACCCCAACGGCCTCAGCGCCCACGCCGCTAATCGCCATCCTCCCCTCCGTGCTGGCCGATCGCCATCGGCCCGGCTGGTTAACCCGACGACCGGCAGTGCAGTAAGCGGGTTGCACTGTCGGTGAGGGCGGCTAGGAAATTTTAGGAAATCTAGGGTGTGTGTCGGCATTGCGTCTGAAACCAAAATTTCGCCGCTTTTTGCCATTTTTCGCCGTTAATTGCCGCAATTGCTGAAATTGTCGATGATCGGACGTAAGGGGCTTGTGTCTCTTGGAACCGCAATTGGCGACGGATCACTGGAGTGATTGTGAGGAGGATTGGAGTGGTGAAGCAATTATGGGGCGATCGTGGTCAAACCCTACGACGTTGGGCGATCGCCCTAGGTGCAGGTATTTTGGCTGGCCTGACGATGCCCACGATCGCCAGGGCAGCGGAGCGAATTGAGCTGACCTTTGGCGCGTTTGGCCTGTCGCTGGAGCTGCAATCTCTAGAACGCTTTGCCAAGACCGGTGAAATTTCCGATGAGCTGTCGTTCTATACCCGCTTCATCAAACCCGACCAGTTAGCCGAGGTGCGTGCCGCCCTGACAGAGCGCCTCGACATCAACGTTTTAGCCGTCTCGCAGTTTTTTAACTCCCCTCAGGGTGAAGCCATTTTGCGGCGGTTGGCCGTGGTGATTCGGACTGGGCGCAATCTGCCCAGTGTGCCCGCTCTGCGATCGGCAATTATCCAGTCGGCCGCCGATCCGGCCGGACTCACACCACTCAACCTGCTGCGCTACTATCCCACCCCGTCCCTACGGGTGGACTTAGCCAAGGCCCTCAGCATTTGGCGGCAAATTGAGGAGGTTTCGATCCACCATGCCCAGGCGATCGAGAACGTGGAGCAAGCGTTTCGTGATGCCACCAGCACCCTGCCACCCATGCCGCCCCAATGGGAGCTGGGCCTGTCGGGGCCTTATCAGATTGTCAAAACCAGTCGCCAAATCACCCCACCCGATCGCCGACCGTTTGGGGCGGATGTTTACTGGCCCATCGGAGCTAAGGGCGATCGTCCGATCGCGATCATCTCCCACGGCCTTGGCTCCGATCGCCGCACCTACGCCTATTTGGGACTGCATCTAGCCTCGCGCGGGTTTGTGGCCGTGTTGCTGGAACACCCCGGCAGCGACAGCCGCTATATCCAAGCCCTGATCGACGGCCGTGCCAGCGAGTTAGCCGATCCCCTGGAGTTCTTAGCTCGCCCTGCCGATGTCAAGGACATGCTGAACCTGTTGGCCACGGATCCTCAGCCCCCCATCAAGTTTATGGGTAGCCTTGCAATCAATCATGTGGGTGTGATTGGTCAGTCCTTTGGCGGCTACACGGCCCTAGCCACCGCCGGAGCCGCCCTTAACTTTCAGCAACTGGACAAAGACTGCAACTCGGATGATGTGCTCTCCAACTGGAACACCTCACTGCTGCTGCAATGCCGGGCCTTGGTGGCGCGGCCTTCACCGCAGGTCGATCGCCTCTCGCTGGTCGATCCGCGCGTGAAAGCCGTGATTGCCATTAATCCGATCACCAGCAGCCTGTTTGGCCAAGCGGGGATCGAACAACTGCGCGTACCCACAGCGATCGTTTCTGGCAGCAGTGACCCGATCGCGCTGCCCCTCCCTGAACAGTTGCGCCCCTTTACCCAGCTCCCCGCATCCGACAAGCGCCTCGTGATCATGCGGGGAGCCACGCACTTCTCGACCATGGGCGAAACTGGCGATGAAACCTTTCAGTTTCCGCCCCAAGTGGTTGGGCCCCGGCCCGATCTGGCCCGCAACTATCTCAAGGCCTTTGTCACAGCTTTTTTAGTGCGCTATCTGGAGGGCGATCGCTCAGTCGATCGCTACCTGACTCCCGCCTGGGCCAAATCCGTGTCGCAATCGGACTTGCCGATTTGGTTGCTCGACCAACTGAACCCCAATCAATTGCCGACACCGGGCAGAACCCCGATCGCCGATCGGTTGTTGGTGCCGGGAGCCACGCCGCCCGCCGACCCACCGCCCCAACCCAAGCGTTGACCATGCCCCCGTCTGTTGCGGTGGATGAATCCCGGTCTGCCCGAACAGTGGCAGATCGTACCCAACGCGATCAATACGAACTTTGCTGGTGTTGGGTTTCGCGCCGCAACTCAACCTACCAGTTCTCCTAGGCTAATCCACTGGGTTGATAGGGGCTGAAATCTGGACAAGATAAGCCCAAAAAAACGATCAACCCAGCGAATCAGAATAGTTATGCCACCACTGATCTAACCCTTTACCCTTTACCCTTGACCTTTAGACCAGTGATTTAATTTTTAATTTAGTTACACCACTACCAATGCAGCGCTTGAATCTTAAGGCAACAATTTAACTTTGCTAATAATTAATTGAATTTTGCTACTGGTGATCATCCCAAGGGGCAGAAGCCCCTTGATACCCTACGAGCCGCTAGTGGCGGGATTGAGGTTGCAGGCGATTTTGGCGATCGACTTTAATCTTCGTGATCTTCAAAGGGGTCAGCTAGATCCACCGACGGCGGGCCAAAGGCCACATAGATCGAGTAGCCGGTAATAGCGATCAAGATTGTTCCGAGGGAAATGCCTAGCGTCAGTGCTGAATTATCTTCAAACATGGTTTAAACCCGTACTAACAAGTCTTTAGAACATCACGCGAACCTGGAAAACGAGGCCTAGCTCGGTAGCCGGGGGCGAGATCGTGATCTCATGTTCGAGTGAGCTGGCCAGTGGCCCCACAGTACCAGCCGCGCGAGGTGCTAGCCGTGCAGGGTGCTCACCAATCGTTTCAAATTGTAACAATCCATTAATCAAAACGGCAAATTTCCCTCACCCCCCGCGCTCAGGAAACGCCTCGCTGTCGATCGCCCCCTGGTTGTCCTGCGAGCGTCCCCTGATTGCTGCCCGATCACCCCATTGTGCCGACCAGCCGGGCGTGAGGGCTGCCGCTGGTTTGCCAGTTGCCCGCCGACTGCCCGCTGCCCGGCCAGTCTGAAAGCACCAAGCGCTGGCGTTTGATAATTTGATAAAGTATGTGATCGAATAGCACGAGCAGCTTGCAGCTGTTGGGCGGCGATCGCTGCACTATTTAACAAAAAGCAACTCAAACGCAATCGATCGTTAGCACGCGATCGGGGCTAGCCTGGTTGCTTTTACAGCGGTGACACCTCGTTGCCGCAATACATTACGGTAGGAAACGGTAGACATAAGATGGCTCAACGGACTCGCCTGGGCGACATTCTCCGCCCCTTAAATGCGGAATACGGTAAGGTGGCTCCCGGCTGGGGCACGACCCCGCTGATGGCTGTTTTCATGGGTTTGTTTTTTGTGTTTTTGCTGATCATTTTGCAGGTGTACAACACCTCGATTCTGATTGATGGCGTGAACGTTGACTGGCGATCGCTGGGTCAGTAATTCCCCTAGGGCGATCCTTTTTTGAGGTCATCCAAACGCCCTGCTATCAACCCGTCCCGGTATCACCGGGATTTTTTATGGCTGAAGCGGCGCGATTTGCCAGTTCTGGCGCGAGCCGTCAGTCCTGGCCACCGTATCCCGGCCGTATCCTGTTGAGTACCGGTTTCAGCCCAGAGTTCTAGCCCAGAGTTCTAGCCAACTTCTGGATTAAACCGCCACGATCGACCGCTTCAGATTAGAGTGTCTGGAACGTTTGACGGTGGGCGATCGCCCGTTTGCCCCTCCCAAGGCTTCCTATCGCTCCCTAACAAGGATTGTTGCCATGAACATTTTTGGTATCGGCCCGGCAGAGTTATTTTTAATTGGTGTGGTGGCGTTGCTGGTTTTCGGGCCCAAAAAGTTACCTGAAATTGGCCGGAGCTTGGGCAAAACCCTCAAGTCGTTCCAGGAAGCATCACGCGAGTTTGAGTCGGAATTTAAACGCGAGGTAGAACGGGCTGAGGCGGCCCCGGCCACCACGATGACGGCCACGATCGAGCCGCCCACTCAACCGGCCTTGTCCAGCTCTGAAACCGCTCCTGTCCCGACGGCTGTGGAAGCGACTGAGGCCATCGCCACCACCAGCGATCGCCCCGCCGACCCGGCCTAGTTGTTCCCGCAACGATTTGTTCCCACAACGATCCCGTTGGGCCGTGACTGCTCACCAATCTTTCGGGAGATCGTTTCGGCCCATCCAGTGGCCGATCGCCCGCTGGCTGCCCCCGCCTATCCAACCCTGCCGATCCATGCCGAAGCCTGCCGCCACCGAGTCCAGCTCGGAACGGGTGATTCCCAAACTGATTGTGGGACTGGGCAATCCAGAACCCAAATACGATCGCACACGCCACAACATTGGCTTTGAGGTGATTGACGAACTGGCGCGGGTCTGGGGAATTCCCCTCAGCGAAAATCGCCGTTTCAATGCCCAAGCGGGGGAAGGGCGATCGCCCCACGGCAAGGTTTACTTGCTGAAACCCTTGACCTACATGAACCGATCAGGTCAGGCGATCCGCGCCGCGATCGATTGGTATAAGCTGCCACCGGAATCTGTCCTGACGATCTACGACGATATGGATCTACCCTTGGGGCGGTTGCGATTGCGTCTGTCAGGATCGGCCGGTGGCCACAATGGCATGAAATCCACGATCGCCCATTTGGGAACCCAGGACTTTCCTCGGTTGCGGTTGGGCATCGGTCGTCCCCGGGCTGTCAGTGGCGAAACGGTGTCCCACGTCTTGGGGAAATTTGCGCCCGATGAAGCCCCCACCGTCCAAGCCCTGTTGCGCCTGAGTGTGGAAACCATTGAGCGATCGCTTGTGGACGGTGTGGCCAAAGCCGCCAGCCTCTACAACAATCGCGACGTGGCCCCGCCAGCCCCCAAGCCTGAGCCAAAACCTGAGTCAAAGCCCGACCCCAAAACCGCCCCCCAGCCCGATTCCCAACCTGCTGCCTAGCTTTAATCTGCGCTGTGAGCCGCCGAGAAAACCGCCTGCCCCAAACGATCGCCCGCGTCCGCATCACCCATCAGTCTTGGAGCGAGGGCCAGCTGGTGGGTGAGGTGACGGCGGGCGAATTCCTGTGGGAGTTTGTTTGGAATTTTCGCCAAGGGGGACTGCGCGTGCAGCCATCGATGGGTCGGGCCTTGATTCGGGAGCCGTTGGCGCGATTTCTGGAAACCTACGATTACCAGCTCGAAGCGGGCGGCGATTATTCATTCCCAATCCGCGCCAAATTGTAGGGGCGGTGTCTCTCTGCCCAGCCCCTATGATTCCCAATATTGCCAGTCTTGGATCGAGTGGTGGCGATCGCTCGGGTGAGGTTTGGGAGACCCAACCCCTACGGTTCTTATAGATCTGACGCTGCTAGATCTGACGCTACTCACCGTCACCTGTACCGGAATTTCCTATGTCTGTTGATCCTGTCGTTGATCCTGCTGTTGAGTCTGCGGCGATCGATCACCTGCCCGAGACCTTGGCCGCTTTGCAATGCCTGGTGGAAGTGGTGGCCCAGTTGCGCCATCCCACCGAGGGCTGTCCTTGGGACTTGGCCCAAACGCCCGAAAGCCTGATCCCCTACATCATCGAGGAGGCCTACGAGACCGTGGACGCGATTCGCAGTGGCGATCGCCCGGCCCAAGCGGAGGAGCTGGGTGATCTGTTGTTGCAAGTGGTGTTGCAGGCCCAAATTGCCAGCGAGACCGGTGACTTTGATTTAGGTGCGATCGCCCAAGGGATCACCGAAAAACTGGTGCGTCGCCATCCCCACGTGTTTGGTGATGCGGTGGCAGAAGATGCGGCTGCTGTGCGCCACCAGTGGGATCAAATCAAGGCCACTGAGAAGGGCCAGCCGATCGATCAAGCCCCGCCCCTCAGCGCCAAGCTCGATCGCTATGTGCGTCGCCTGCCGCCCCTGATGGCTGCCCTCAAAATGTCCCAAAAGGCGGCCCAAGCGGGTTTTGAGTGGGAAGATATGCCGCAGGTTTGGGCGAAGTTCGACGAGGAGCTGGCGGAACTCAAGGCTGCGATCGCCCAGCGTGACCAAGCAGCCCAAGAATCGGAGCTGGGGGATCTGTTGTTTGCCCTGGTGCAGGTGGCCCGGTGGCAACGGCTCGACCCAGCAGCGGCCCTGCACAGCACCAGTCGCCGGTTTGTGCAGCGGTTGCAGATTATGGAGTCCCTGAGCGATCGCCCCTTGGAAAATTACAGCCTCAGCGAGCTAGATGCACTCTGGGAACAGGCCAAAGATCGACTGCGCCAAGGCTCCCGTTGGGAAGCCTGACCATTTCCCGCTGATTCGATCGCCCATCGATCGGGATCAGCACTACAAAACTCGCAAGCGGCTTTGACCCAATGGATTAAGGTAGTCGTCCTACTGCCAGGCCAAACAGTCATTTATCGTTTCTGCGTCATTTACCATTTCTGCGTCATTAATCATCTTTTGGGATGCGATCGCCTTGGCGATAGTGGAAATACCAGGCCTTGGAGCTGCGAATCGCTAGCCAAAGCAGCATCAGGGCGATCGTGCCGCCTTGGGTGGGCGCATCAAAGGCAAACAGCACCAAAAAAATACAGAGGGCATCTTGGGTAAAAATCGCCCAGAGCGGCAAGCCCCCCAGCCGAAAAAACCACCCAACCTGCACCATTTGCAGCACCAGGGCCAGCAAGCCGCCGACGATGCCCAAAATGACGACGGTATGTTCGGTGCGGCCCGTGGCCCGGGCGATCGCCATGCCCATCACTGCACCCGCCAAGGGACTAAAAGTCAGTTGGACAACTTGCAACACCCGCTGCCCGAGCAGTTTTTTGGAGGCAAATAGCTCAAACAGCGACCAACTGACCAACACCCCCAACACCAATTGAGGTGACAGTCTCGACAGCAACGGCACTTGCGACCACAGCCGCTCGCCCTGCAACAGACCGATCAACAACAGGGGGAGCGCAACCCGCATTCCCCCTGCTGCCGATGCCGCTAAGACTGCCAACAGTTCAATCATGAAAATCTGAGCCTGAGTGGGCGATCTCCCATAATGGAGGAACGGCTGCTCGATCGGGTCACAGTCGATCAACCCATCATCAAATTGACCTTACATTACTGGCAATAACCGATCCGTAACCGATCCATAACAGGACGACCCACGGACGACTGGAGCGCGATCGCCCAACCGGTGGTGTCGTCTAATGGTCTGAAACTTTGATCCCACCGTGACGAGATCGTGGGGCAGCAAGGGGCTGCAGCCCCTTGTGACGACAACTGGCGCATGAACCATCAACCGTTTCAGTGTGATGTCAGGCAGGGCGATTGCCAGCGAGGACGATCGCCCCTAGCGAGCCACCAACTCAGCGGTTAACCGTTTAAAAGCCAGCCGCTCGTTTTCGATATCGACCCAAATCGTATCCCCTTCGGTGAATTCGCCCCGCAAGATACACTTCGCAATTTGGGTTTCCAATTCCCGCTGGACTGCCCGCTTCAGCGGCCGCGCACCATAGGTGGGGTCATAGCCCACTTCGGCCAAAAAGTCGATCGCCTTTTCTGATAGCTTCAGGGTCATTTTCTTGTCGATGAGGCGAGCTTCTAGGCGCTGGGCTTGGATCTGGATAATTTGCCGTAGCTCGGATTTTTCGAGGCTGTGGAAAATAATCCAGTCGTCGATCCGATTCAGAAATTCCGGGCGGAAACTTTCGCGCATAGCCGTCATCACGCGCGATCGCATTTCCTCATAGCGACTGTTATCCCCCGCCACATCCAAAATGTATTGGGAACCAATGTTGCTGGTGAGGATAATGATGCTGTTTTTGAAATCCACCGTGCGCCCTTGGGAGTCCGTGACGCGCCCATCATCGAGGATTTGCAGCATCACATTAAAAACATCAGGGTGCGCCTTTTCGATTTCATCAAACAGAATCACCGAGTAAGGACGACGGCGAATTGCTTCGGTCAGTTGGCCGCCTTCTTCGTAGCCCACATAGCCAGGAGGCGCACCCACCAACCGCGAAACGGCGTGTTTTTCCATGTATTCAGACATATCAATTCGCACCATTGCTTCTTCGGTGTCGAACAGATAGGCCGCCAGGGATTTGGCGAGTTCGGTTTTGCCCACACCCGTTGGCCCCAGGAAAATGAAGCTAGCGATCGGGCGGTTCGGATCGGCCAAGCCTGCGCGCGATCGCTGGATGGCATCGGCCACCGCCGTCACCGCCTCATTTTGACCAATCACCCGCTGATGCAATTCATCTTCCAAATGCAACAGCTTTTCCATTTCGGAAGCAATCAACTTGCTAACTGGAATTCCCGTCCATTTGGCAATAATTTCGGCAATGTCCGACTCACTGACTTCTTCCCGCAACAGGATTTGACCGCTAGCCTGCTGGGTGGTGATTGTGCGATCAATCTCCAGTAATTGTTGTTGCAACTCGTTCAGTTTGCCAAACTTCAACTCTGCCGCTTTGTTCAGGTCATAATCCCGCTCGGCTTGCTGGATTTCTAGCTCTACCCGATCAATCTGTTCTTTAATTTCCTTGCGACGATCGAGCAGGTCTTTTTCCTGTTGCCATTGGGCATTCAGGTGGCTTTGGGTTTCTTTCAGATCAGCCAATTCCCGATCGAGCCGTTCCAGCCGCTCCTTAGAAGCCGAATCACTCTCCCGGTGCAGCGAAAGGCGCTCCATTTCCAGTTGCAAAATCTTGCGATCGGTTTCGTCCAGTTCTTCCGGCTTGGAAGTGACTTCCATTTTTAGTTTAGCCGCCGCCTCGTCCACCAAGTCGATCGCCTTGTCAGGCAAAAAGCGATCGCTAATATAACGATTGGACAGCGTCGCCGCCGCCACCAACGCATTATCAGAAATCTTCACGTTGTGGTGGGTTTCGTAGCGATCCTTCAGCCCGCGCAAAATCGAAATCGTGTCTACCACCGACGGCTGATCAATATAAACCTGTTGGAAGCGTCGTTCTAGGGCCGCATCTTTCTCGATATATTTGCGGTACTCATCGAGGGTTGTGGCCCCAATGCAGCGCAACTCACCCCGAGCCAACATTGGCTTTAGCAAATTGCCCGCATCCATTGCCCCTTGGGTGGCTCCGGCTCCCACTACTGTGTGAATTTCATCGATGAAGAGAATAATATTTCCCTCCGAATCGGTGACTTCTTTCAGCACTGCTTTTAGGCGTTCTTCAAATTCCCCGCGATATTTGGCTCCCGCAATCAGTGCCCCCATATCGAGGGCAATTAGGGTGCGATTTTGCAAGGATTCGGGCACATCCCCTTTGACAATCCGTTGGGCCAAACCTTCTGCGATCGCCGTTTTGCCCACGCCCGGTTCACCAATTAACACCGGGTTATTTTTTGTGCGGCGCGACAAAATTTGAATCGTGCGGCGAATTTCATCATCCCGCCCAATCACCGGATCGAGCTTCCCTTGGCGGGCATATTGGGTCAGGTCGCGGCCATATTTTTCGAGGGCTTCATACTTACCTTCGGGATCACGATCGGTCACGGTTTGGTTGCCTCGTACTTGCTGAATCGCGGTGCGGAGTTTGCTTTCATTGAGACCCACTTGATCGAACAGTTTGCGACCGCAGCGATCGTCCTTGGCAAACCCAAAAATGAGATGCTCGATCGAGAGATAGTCGTCTCCTAGTTCTTTGCGATAGGCATCAGCCCGGTCAAGCAGTTTATCTAAACTTTGACCCAGATAAACTGAGCCAATCTCTCCAGAAATCTTCGGTTGTTTGTTCAGGAATGCATCCACTAAATCGCGGAGGCGACTGGGCTGGCTGCCTGCCTTGGTCAAAACACTGCTGGTGAGTCCTTCTTGCTCTAATAAAGCTTTTAGTAAATGCTCTGATTCGAGTTGTTGTTGGCGATTTTGTTTGGCAATATCTGGCAACTGGGCGATTGCTTCCCAAGCCTTAGTTGTGAATTTATTGGGATCGGTGGGTTGCATAGGACTCAAGCCGGCAGGAATCACCAACAGGGCAAGCACCCCGACTGCACGGCTGTAGCGATTATTGTAGGCAGGGAGGTCGATCGCGCACGGTCGGGTTTTACGACTGTGACCAGGGGGATTTGCCGTCCGGGTGGACGCTGGGGGTTGCGGCCGGTGCGATCGCTAGGAGCTGGGCCGGTTCGCTAGGATCAAGACCCAAGCGATCGATCCTGCCGGGTGGCCTGGGCGCTCGGCTGGGCTGGCCGGGTTTGGCTGTCCTTCTCCGGTGATTGTTGCCATGAGTTCCCTCAACCCCGAATGGAATACGTTGCTGTTATCGCCGTCTGAGTTTCAAACCTTAACGGGCATCGAGTTTCAAAAAGCCCAAGATCTCTGCCAAGCGGCCTATACCGATCGCGGTTTGCCCAAGCGATCGCGCTGGAGTCAGCGACTGTTGAAGTATGCTTGGAACGGGCTATGGTTCTCGATCATTTGGGCAATCTTTTTAGGCATCTTAGTCATCCCGATCGCCGCTGGGGGTTTCTATGTTTTGAAGCTGCTCGGCTGGGTGGCAGGGTTGCATTTTTCGACGGTGTTTAAAGCCACGGCTGGCTTATGTTTACTCACCGGCATTCCGATGTCGATTTGGTTTTCGCGGGATGAGGAAAAGAAGGAAGAGGCGCTCCGTAGTCTGTTGCCCCTAACTCGCGAAGTGGAAAAGTTTAATCGGCTGGTGCGGGCGGCCGATGTGAAAGATCGGCTGCGGGATGCGACGGGGCAAACGGTGGCGATCGAGGCGCGATCGCAAACCCTAGAGACCTTGGCTCAACTGCGATCGCAGATTGAAAGCGCCCTAAAAGTGGAGCGGGTGTTGCGCGAAAACCAAGAGGTAGTGGCAGCCCAAGTCGATCAATTTGAAGGGGCTACGGTAGGCAACTATGCCCAACTGATGACCGATCGGGCTGTGGACTATGAGCAGGTTTTGGACCAAGCCTTGCAGGTGGGCGATCGGGTGCGATTGGAGCTACAAACCCTGCGCGATCGACACGAACCCTAGCAACCCAAGGGCGATCGCGCGTACACTGGACGCACTCAAATTGACCCAAGCCTCAGCCCAACCATGATCACGTTCAAGCAGTGGAGCGCCCGACCGATCGCCCTCAGCCTCGCGATGTTTGCTGCGATCGGGGTGGCGGCTAGCCCTGCCCAGGCGGAGTGGGAAAACACTCGCCCCGAGAACCGTGTGGCACAGATTCGGTTTCGGAACAACAACGTTCGCAGTTTGTATGCGCTCTACATTGCGCCGCGCTATTCCAGTGAATGGCGAGAACTGCTCGGCAGCAAAATCTTGAAATCAGGCGAGACGATCGACGTAGAACTTAACTATGAAGAGCTATATAAGGCCGGTTGTAACTATCGAATTAAAGCAGTTTATTCTGATGGTTCGGAAGCGGTTTTAGAAGACCAACCCTACGATCTTTGCGGGTTGCGCCAAGTGCAATTTGGCCCCTATCCCTCGATCAATCCGCTGCGTCCCAATTAGATCAGTAAGTTGGGTTGAGGCACGAAACCCAACACCAGTAAAGCTCACATTGATCGTGTTGGGTTTAGCAAGCTCTACCTAACCCACTGGCTAGGGCTAAATCTAGGCGATCGCCTGGAAGTTGGCATTATATCTTGGCACTATATCAATGTTGCCAATATTGCTCGCCATTGTTGGTGTGGGACAGCAGCAGGCCCGCACCTTCAAGGGCTGCGATCGCCTGGGTAATTTGTTGTCTTTTGGCTTTGGTGCTTTTGCTGCTGAATCGGCTGGCGGCGCGATCGACTGTCCATTCGCCTCCCTCGGCACAGAATAGATTGCGAACGTTGGCAACGCGCTCTTTGAATCCTGCTTCGGTGGCGCGATCAGTGTTGAGCTTCACGAGTCATACCAAAATTTGTTGAGCGAGGCTGTGGATTGTTTGATCATTCCTAAATGGGATACTGATCATTCCCATGCTGGCCAGAGAAACGATGGGATAACTGGGGAATAACTGGTGCAAAATTACCCATCAAGATCACCCATATTGAGCCGCAACTAAGCACTCAACAATGGCAGCTTTTTTGGCTCTAGCAGGGAGTTCAATCTCCTGTTGTTGAGCAATCTCCTGAAGTCGATCAACCGTCATTGATTTATAGAGCTTTTCGGACTCATCGCGGGTGAGTAAGGGCTTATTTGGATTGGTGTCAGCAGGAATTTTAACTGTAACCGTAATTGTTGTTCCAGGAACGATTACTCGACCAAAAGCTGAGGCCGATCGCTCCAAGCTTTCGAGCACTTTTTGCATAGACTCGATCGAGCTACCTGTAGATTTTGCTGGCTGACTCATTTGGTCGCTCAATTGCTCGACCTTTTGGGTCAGTGCTTGCAATTGATGGGCTATTTCTGAGTGATTGTGATTGACCGACTCCAGTGCAGGGGCGGCCGGTGATAGGGTTTCTTGGCGAGTTAAATAGCGATCGAGCCGTTCATCAAACAGTTGCACCAACTCATCACGCGACACATTCAACGATGCCACAGGAATCGATTGTTCAACACCCTGATTATGTTCAACACCCTGATTAGGCAATGAGCGACCACCCGTCGGAGCATCTAACAGAATGGTCAGCTCCTCGCGAGTTGCCGCGACTTCATCATCATTGAGATCAAAGACCCAAGCCCAGAGCATTTCAATGCCCAATGCATCAGCAACCACCACCCACTCTGCCCCATAAATCACCTCATATTCCAGGTCAGCTCCCAAGCGATCATTGCGTCGCACCACAATCGGAATTAAATTGCCTTGATGATTTTGCAAACTCCAGGCTAATTCATTGCGGCGATCATCAGAAATTTGTGGAATTTCAGCCATCCCAATCAAACAGGTATGGACTTGACCGTGGCTGACTGACTGAATTTTCAGGTTGTCACGAATCCGCTGACGGCGCTCTTGATAATCACTCATGGCTTAGGCTTCCACTGCAAATCCGACGGTACTCAGAAACTCCCGGGCTAGGGATTCAAACGCATAGGTGGCTTTTTCAACAGAGTCGCGATCTTGACTGTTGAGATCATCATCAAAATCAGCGGCGCATAAAGGATAGCCTTTATCTTGAGATTTCGACAAAACATTGAGGCGAGGAATCCAGGTTTTGTCAGAGAACAATGAGACGCGATCGCCCCCTGGAATTCGAGATAGCTGGTGATGGATTTCGTCAACCATCGATTGGTTGAAAACCCGCGCAGCCTTGTCATGCATACTGACTGCAATGCCGACTACGGGTAACGGTGTTTCGCGAAATTGCCCGACCTCTTCTACTTGGGTGAGAACATATTCCAAAGCGCGAATTGGATAGGGCGAAAGCTGTGTCGGAATCAAAATACCAGCGGATGCCATTAGCGAAATGCGGTTGACCTTACCAAAAGAAGGCGGCGGATCAATCAACACAAAATCATAGTCATGGTTTTTCAGCTTTTTGGCCAGGATCCGATCGCTATCCACAAGCTGAATCAGTTGGTTTTCCATATTGCTGAGGCGAATATGGGCCGGAATAATATCCAGCACCACATTGCCCCAACGCTTGCTCAAGGTGACGGACTTGGCTGTAGTTTTGGGTTCCGTCAGCAAATGCGTAATATCTTTGAGTCCTTGTTTTTCAATATCTTCTAGGGGATCGATGCCAAGACCAGTGGTGAGGTTGGCCTGTGCGTCAATGTCTACTAGCAAAACGCGCTTGCCCAGTTGACTGAGGGCGGCGGCTAGGTTGATTGTCAGTGTGGTTTTGCCCACGCCGCCTTTGTTGTTGAAAACAGTAATAATCATCGATTTTTTGCGTTGATTGTCTACAGCGAGCTGATGTTGATCATCGATCGAAAGCAGAGTCATTACCTTTGGATCATGGGATAGGCGGGCGATCGCTTGTACAAACCGCTGTTGGACACGGCGATAGCTGTCATGAAAAATGGCCATGACTCGATCGCAATTGTGCCGCCACAGCAATGATCCTAACAGGCGATAATCCTCCAGCAGTTCTGCCCGATTGAACTGCCAAAGGGTGTGGATCACATTGCCATCGTTATACAACAGCTTGAACTGGTTGCCATTGGTCAGCAGTCCCAACAAACTGCCAGAATCGCGCAGATATTGTCGCAATTGCCAACTATTATGTGCGATCGATTTACTAGGTGCTTTGGCTTCAATAACCAAGTAGTGGATGTGGGGTCCACGCTGTTGGGCCTTGACTAAAAAGTCCACTCGATGGCGGCCAAAGGGAACCTGTTGAGCAATATTTGCGGACTCATAACCCAATAATTGCAAGAGTGGGACAATCACCTGATCTTCGAGATCTTTCTCGGTTTGGCATTGTTCCACTTGTTTGAGGAGCGCAACCCACTGGCGGTAAAAATCCTCGGGAGCCATCATAGATCTAAAGAGATAGAGATTGCTGATTGCTGCATCAATTAGGTTCCGATTCATCGGAACCCAATCTATTGGTGCTGCATCTATTGAATTGACAACATTTGAACTGACAACATCTGAATTGATATCATCTGAATTGATATCATCTGAATTGAAAATATTTGAACTGACAACATTTGAACTGACAACATTGGCTGTGCGAGAACCCGATGAATCAGTACGGTGTGCCTTGGTATCCCATCTCTTGGTGCTTGATCTATTGGCGCTTGATCTATTGGTCGATGCCACCTCGGTCTGGACTAGACAAAGTGGGGCTGTGTATCGAGCCTGCAACCCGCTCTGACACCTGTGCAGATCAGGCTCCCGTGCAGTTGTCCCAAACAGATTGAGGCTGAGTTGATTGGTCTAGATTGATTGGTCTGGATTGATTGGTCTGGATTGATTGGTCTGGATTGATTCAGCGTCGCTCAGTCTGGGGGACGATAGGCGGGCTGATGTCTATAGTTACATAGATTACAGAAGCGGGTTATCCATTCCACACATTGCCTTAAATCGATTCAAATTTCTGGGTTTGATCGCAAAGTTATATAAATCAGCTTATGGATAATCAATAGGTAATCATCAGCAGAAGATAATTGAAGCGGAGATAATTTAAAAAACATGAATTAGATCAAGTATTTAGCCAAAAATATGCCTCATCGACTATGAAGCCAACTGCCTGGTTTCCTTCGAGGATGTCTGAGAAGCCAAAGTTGATAGTCTAGATGCCCTATCGATCGAGGCAGATAAGGGGCTTGAGCATCTTGCCCCGATGACTATTGATGCTTGGCCCGGGCCAAAAGATACTTTCCAGACATCCTCTAGGGGCCTTGCTGCTGGGACTATTGGTGCTTGGTTCATGACGACACGAGATTGGTGTCACTGGCTGCCCGATGGTGGCGTTCATTTCTGACTGTTGATTAACTGTTGATTAACCTTCGTTCCTATCGTTATCATCGCGATCGACCATGACTCTCCCTCCTCGCTTGTTTGCGCCTCGCGCTTGGCAAATGTTTCGCTGGTTGCGCGATCCCCTGAAATTTCTCGATGAATGTGTCGATCGCTATGGCTCCCATTTTTTGATGAATTTAGTGGGGTTGAACATGGCGATCATCTCGGATCCAAAAGCGATCGCCGATTTGTTTGCCCTCGACCCGAGCCAATTTACCAGTGGCTCATCGAACAGCTTGCTGGAACCTTTAGTAGGTAGCTCGTCAATTCTGTTGTTGGACGATCGCGCCCATCGCCGTCAACGGAAATTGCTGTTGCCACCCTTCCACGGTGAACGGATGACGACCTACGGCAAGCTGATTTGCGACCTGACGCGCCACCAAACAGCAACCTGGCAATCCGGTCAAGTGGTCGGTGGTCGCCAACTCATGCAGACCATCACGCTCAAAACCATCTTGCAAGCAGTGTTTGGGCTGGTAGCAGGCGATCGCTATCACCGCATTCAACAGCTCACGACCACGATTTTGGATTTGTTGGGATCACCGATCGGGACATTGTTTCTGTTTAATCGATCGCTCCAACAGGACTGGGGCCAATGGAGTCCTTGGGGCTGGTTTTTGGCCTATCGATCGCAGCTGGACGAGCTGCTCTACGCGGAAATTACCGATCGGCAGGCAGAACAGGCGACCGGCAGCGGCGGCGATCGCACCGATATTTTGAGTCTGTTGTTGGCGGCCCGAGACGAAGCCGGCCAGCCCATGACTTCCGCCGAAATTCGCGATGAACTGATTACGCTGCTGCTGGCAGGGCACGAAACCACCGCGATTTCCTTGAGTTGGGCCCTGTGGTGGCTGACCCAAAACCCCGAGATGGTCGATCGCATTCGCCAGGAAATTGCCACCCTCGGTGATCGCCCTGACCCCGTGGCAATCACTCGCCTGCCCTACCTCAATGCCTTTTGCCAAGAAACCCTGCGGATCTACCCCGTGGCGATCGCGCTGTTTCCCCGCTCCCTGACCCAACCGGTCACCGTCGGCAACCAAGCCTATCCCAGTGGTGTTTCCCTGTTTGGTTGCACCTATCTTGTGCATCGCCGGCCAGAACTCTACCCCAACCCAGAACAGTTCCGGCCAGAGCGGTTTTTGGAGCGATCGTTCACAGCCTCGGAGTTTATGCCCTTTGGCGGGGGCAGTCGCAGTTGCATTGGCATGGCCTTCGCCCAGTTTGAAATGAAGCTCGTGCTCGCAACCTTAGTGATGGATTGGGATCTGGGCTTGGGCTATGCGGGCCTTGTGCCCCCAGTGCCGGCGCGACGTGGGGTGACGGTGGGGCCGTCGGGGCCAATTCGCCTGCGGGTGACTCGTCGCACACCCCCTGCGGAAGTCTAGGGGATGTCGTCATTTCGTCTGAAACTCTGATTCCATCGTGGGCGGGTCGTGGGGCAGCAAGGGGCTTCAGCCTCTTATCTACCGTAGCTGAGGCAATGACAGCCCGCCCTGAGCATCTGGTTTTCATGGATCACCTGCAACTTCCGCAGAAGTCCGACAAATTTCCCAGCAAGTCCGACAACCACCCACGCAGCACCATCCGTAACTCCAGCAGCCGTCGCTCAAACTAAATTCATCGGTTCAAGCAACGTTGTCTAGAGAGTTATGAGAGGTCAAGGTGATGTCAATTGCAATTGCTTGGTCGTCTGCGGTGGGTATGCAAGCCAGTCAACAGGTGCGACATTATGTCGATTACGAGGCGACGGAAGCAATCGGGATAGTCAAGACGATGCTCGTCAAAGATGTCGATCGCAAGGCCGAAGTGATCGGGACTGCGATCGTCAAATATCACAGCCCCGTGACGGGTGGTTGGCGGGTCTGGTTTCAATCGTCCTATTGGTCGATCGCCAATGGGGACGGGTTGCAGCTCAAAGAGAGCGATCGCCTAGAGGTTGTGGGCTACGACAACGGTAATCAGTTACTCGTGCAAACAGTCTAATTTTCAGTTTGGAATTGAGGCACCAACTCACCATTGGGAGTCTCGATTTATGGCTTGTATAATCGGACTGAAACGCTTGATGAGTGTCCCATGAGCAGATCACTACAAGTTGCTGACCGTTGCCTCGATCGCGTCAAAATTGCCCTGAGACGTAATGGCTTGAGTCAATCGGCACTTGCTTTAGATCTGGGAATTTCTCGGGATACAGTTTCCAACTTTTGCCGAGGTCGAGCCATTGATCGCGAATACTTTCAAAACATCTGCGATCGCCTGGGTCTTGACCTTCAAGAAATTGCCAATTTTGCACTTGATAACCAGCAACAAACCCCAGCCTTCAATCCTAGTTTTTTAGGTCGGGAAGCCGACATTCTAGAGCTAGAACGACTGAGCCAACAACATCGCGTAATTGTGATCCAGGCTGGAGGTGGTGTGGGCAAAAGCACCCTAGCTAGTCACTTTCTGAAGGCACAATTTTCCAACAAAGTTCTGGAGTTTCCAGTTGCCAAAGAAACTCGATATTTAGCTCCAGCTTCTAGTTTTGTCGATGATTGGCTGCTATTTGATCTGCAACAGGAAACCGGTCAAAATCTTGGGATTTCTCTGCTCCGTCTGAAGCGTCAGTTGCAAATCACGCCAGTGGGGATTTGGATTGACAACTTGGAAACAGCTCTGGATGAGCAGGGACGATTAATTGAAGATTGTCGAGATTATGTGGAATTGCTGCGAACTTTGAGCGATCCCACGCTGAAATCTTTGACCTTGATTACGACTCGGGCACGAATTTGTGAACCGTCGATCACCGCAGTGATGCATTGGCTGCCTGGTTTGCCTTTGTCGGCATGGAATGCCTTTTTTGAGAATCGCGGCATCGTGATTCATTCACCTACATTGTCCAAAATTCATCATTCCTATGGCGGGAATGCCAAAGCGATGGAAATTATTGCCGGTGCAACTTGCGAAGATGCGAACAGCAACCTGAGTGAATATCTGGCTCGTTCAGGTGCAAATTTACTGGAACAA
>RDXB01000021.1 GCA_004292515.1 Oscillatoriales cyanobacterium | reverse complement strand
CGATTCGCCGCATCTTTGATGATCGTGACCGATGAAGGATCGGATGGCAGCTCCCGAGACCATTTCACTCGTATATAACCAATCTTGGCTAGGTAAACCAAATTAGGTTTAACCGAAAAGCCGTTGTTTGTGAAGCGAATGGATTGAGTTGAGTGTTTCTTTTTGAACTTGGGAAATCCGACTTTGCGACCTTTTTGCTCACCCTTCAGGCTCTTGAAGAAATTCTTCAGTGCTTGACAGGAATCTAGCAAAGACTGAATCAGTGGATCGCATCCCACCTCCGACAGCCACCTGCGTTCAGCAGTTAACTTAGCTTGAGTGATGACCCGCTTTTGCAGTTCAGTGTCGTTGACTTTTTCTCCCTGTCGATAAAGGTCTTGACGCAAGCAAATTGCATCGTTGTAAACCACACGAGCGCAGCCGAATGTTTTCGCCAGCATCAATTTTTGTTGGCGAATGGGATAGATTCGGTAGCGAAATCGTGCCTTCATAGATAACATTATACAGTAGGGTTGATCGAAAAAAGCCGCCCTAGAAGGGTGGGGCTTCAAACCCTTTTCTTTTGGTGAATTCAGCGATCTGTTGCTGGGTGTGGGTCGTTAGGCTAAAAGATTATGGGTCTGCAACGGTCTTGGGCGGCCCAAAAATCTAGGGACTCTCGGTAGCGATCGCCTCGGTTGCCAAGGTTAGTTCATCAAGTCATTACATTCATCCAGCTATGTCTGAAACCGATGTCTTAATTGTGGGCGCAGGCCCGGCTGGGGTTGCTGCCTCGATCGCCCTGAGCCAACGGGGGATTGCCCATGCCCTGATCGATCGGGCCCTGTTTCCCCGCAATAAGGTGGATGGCAATGCCTTTGGCCAAGACCTGCTGGCGGCGCTCGATCGGCTAAATCGGGCCGATATCATGCAGGCTTTGCTGGCCAGTGAGCATTTGCTGGCCTGTGCGGACGGGGCTTGGCTGTTTGGCGATCGGGGCGATCGCTACCAACCCTCGTTGGCTAAGGGGGTGGGTCAAGCGCCGATCTACACGATGGATCGGCAGGCGATGGATGCGTTGTTGCTGAGTTTTGTGGATCGATCGCAGGTGGATTTGCGCCTGGGCAGCGAGATGGTGGCCCTGCAACAGGAGGGCGATCGAATTGCGGCGGTGCTGAAGGTGGACGATCGCACGGAGGTGATCCGGGCCAAGCTGGTGATTGGGGCCGATGGGGCCCGATCGCGGGTGGCTAGCATTTTGTTGAACCGGGTGGAAGACCCGACCGATTTGGCCCTCACCGGCCAAACCTACTACCGCAACGTGGCGGGCTTTGAGCAACCCCACATCGAGGCCCACTACATTCAGCCGCTGTTGCCGGGCTTTTTGTTCATTGCGCCCTTGGCCCAGGGCTTGTTTAAGGTGGGGCTGGGCACGCGGGCCGATCGCCTGGGCAACAATGCCACCCAGCTTGAGACCCTGTTCAACCAAGCGATCGCCGCAAAACCCTGGTTGCAAGACCGATTCAGTGCTGCCGAGCGGGTGACGGATCTGGAGGCTTGGCCGATGACTTTTGGTGGATCGGCTGGTTTAGCGCGATCGGGCGATCGGGTGTTGTTGGTGGGAGATGCGGCGGGCCTGTGCAACCCGCTGACGGGCTTTGGCACAGCCAAGGCGATCGATTCGGGCCGGATGGCGGCGGCCGTGGCGGCGGCGGCGATCGCCTCGGGCCAGTTCGACCGGGCCACCCTAGCGGGCTATGATCGCGACCTACAACGGGCGTTCGATCGGGAATTTCAGTTCTCGCGCCGCTTCAACCGTTGGAATGAGTCCCCTTGGCTGATGAATTTCGTGACGGGGCGATCGATTCCCCGCCGGTTGCTGAGTGCCGTCAAAGTTGCCCGCCGTTGGCAGCAGCTTGTGGAAGTCTAGGGCCAGGGGCGATCGCCCTTGATTAAGCAGGCGGCAATCTGGCGTTAATCGTTGCTTAAGCCCAGACCGATAGAGTGGCCGAGCCCTGAAGCGTTGATGGTCATACCGATTGTCATGACCATGAATTGCGGGTGAGTTCCACTATCTTCTGTGCTGATCGTCATGGCCACCACCCTCACGAACTTCGACTGGATCGATCGCCCCCTACTCGGCACAACCGCCACGACCAACCCCCGGAACTCTGCCCAAACCACGCCGGGCCAGCAAATTTTCTTGGGTGGGTTTTCGGGCCTGGCCTTTGAAGGACGCGACGCAAGCGGCCGCCTGCAATTCATTACCCACACCGATCGCGGACCCAACGGCGAGCCCACTAATCTGCTGCGCGATGTGCCGGGAAACGAGCGGCCCTTTGCCCTGCCCAACTTTCAGCCTCAACTCACCCGCTTCACCCTCGATCCAGTCACCCGGACGTTTACCCGCACCGAAACGATCGGGCTGAAGTCCGCCGACAATCGCCCCCTCACCGGGTTGCCCAATGTGCAAGCCAGCGTTGCGGGTGCTGCTTACACCGATGAAGTACCCGTGGATTTATTTGGTAATCGGTTGCAGAACGATCCGCTGGGCATCGATTCCGAAGGCCTTGTCGTTGCCGCCGATAGCTCCTTTTGGATGGTGGATGAATATCGTCCGGCCATTTACCAGTTCGATCGCACCGGTAAACTGCTGAACCGTTTCATTCCCCAAGGCACAGCCGCAGCGGCCCAGCAACCGGCAGGCACCTTTGGCACCGAACTCCTCCCAGCGGTTTATGGTTCGCGGCGGGGCAACCGGGGCTTTGAAGCAGTGGCGTTGGATGGCAACAAGCTCTACGCGTTTATCCAAAGTGCGATCGATAATCCCGACACCACGGGCGACACCACCTCACGGAGATCGCGCAATTTGCGGATTGTGCAGTTTGATGTAGTGACCCGCGAAGTCACGGCCGAATATCTCTACATCCTCGATGACATCACCCGCAGCGGCGATGGTCGCACTGACAAAATTGGCGATGCCGTGGCGATCGGGGGCGGCCGGTTTGCCGTGATCGAGCGGGACGACCTGAGTAACAGCAGTTCCAACAAGCTGATTTACCAAATTGACCTAGCCGACGCGACCAACATCAACTCGCCTGCCAACCTGCGTCGCCTGCCCGCTGGCAAAACGATCGAGCAGTTGACCTATGCCGAGCTAAAAGCGGCCGGCATCGAACCCGTGGCTAAGCGCCTGCTGGTGAATGCCGCAGACATTGGCTATGTGGGCATTGACAAACCCGAAGGGCTGGCCCGTGTCGATGCCAATACCCTGGCGATTTTGAACGATAACGACTTTGGCTTGGCTGGCGATACGCTGCCAGGGAATGGGACGGTTCCCTTGGAAACCGAAGTGACCCCGGTGCGGTTGGGCCTAATCCGGTTTGATGATGTCTTGCCCGTGAGTCGGGAATTTCGGGGCAGCAACGCGGCTGACCGGCTCGATGCTCGGGGCGGCGATAACCTGATTTTTGGTAACCAAGGGAACGATACACTCTCGGGCAACCAGGGCAACGACACACTCTTTGGCAACCAGGGGGATGATTTACTGCGCGGTGGCCAGGATGCGGATCTGATCTGGGGCGGCAATGGCGATGACCAGTTGTTCGGCGATTTGGATCGCGATTCCCTCTCGGGCGATCTGGGTAATGACACGCTCACGGGCGCAGGTCTCGACAGTCTGCGGGGCGCTGGGGAAATCGACACCCTGACCGGTGGGGCGGGTAGCGATTTGTTTGTGTTGGGCAACGGCAGCGGCGCGTTCTATAGCAACACCAATAATCTGAATCCTGGCTTGGGTGACTATGCCCTAATCAGCGATTTCAACCCAACGGACGATCGCTTGCAGTTGGCGGCGGGTCAAACCTATGTGCTGGGTACTACGACGGTGGATGCCAATGCCCTGGGTCTATTCATCGACAACGATGGCACAGCCGGCCTGAGCGGCGGTGACGAGTTGATCGGGGTGCTGCGCGGCCGCACGGTGGCCGACAGTGCAGCGATCGCCGGTCGCTTTGTTTTGGTCTAGGGTGTTTTGCAGCTAGGGGCGATCAAATTCCACTGCTCGATCGCCCCTAGATCACATTGCCGTCACTAATTCACTAACAATTGCTGCAATTGACTAGCAAATGCAGCAATCAGGAAACTTCCTGCTTCATCGCGGCGAAGTCGGCTTCATCCGC
>RDXB01000083.1 GCA_004292515.1 Oscillatoriales cyanobacterium | reverse complement strand
TTCGGTGAGGCTCGCTTCGCTTCGCCCCCCTCAGCGCTTTATTAAGATAACCCCCTCACCTCATCCTGTCAACTATCTCTCGAAGATTTTTTTGGAGGGGCGGAGAGACAGAGTATCTGTATTGCTCGAAATGCCTATACCAAAAGGACTTGAGCTAATCTAGGCTCACGGGTAGTGAGTCTTGTAGTTGGCTGGAGGTAGGTATGCGATACGGAGTTTTGCCACACTGGTTACAGATTGATGGCTTGTTACGGGACTGGCTGATGGAGGATTTGGGGCGGGGCGATCGCGCTACATTGGCTGTCACAAGGGGTGTGGATTCGGAATTGTGGGGCGAAGCGACGTGGACTGCTAAGGCTCCGGGGGTCGTGGCAGGGATCCCGATCGCAGAACGAGTCTTCAAGCTGTTGGATGAGCGCGTAGTTTGGCAAACGCGGATATCAGATGGCGAGATCTGTGATGCAGGCGAGACGATCGCCGTGATCTCTGGTCCGTTGGATGCCCTGCTCAGTGGTGAGCGAGTTGCTCTGAATTTGGGAATGCGGCTTAGTGGTGTTGCTTCTTTGACTCGCCGATACGTGGAGCAGCTACAGGGCACGCGAGCGCGACTGGCTGATACCCGCAAAACTACTCCTGGGCTACGCATTTTGGAAAAGTATGCTTCACAGGTGGGTGGGGCAGTAAACCACCGAATGGGTTTGGATGACTCAGTGATGCTGAAGGATAATCACCTGGCTGCCGCTGGCGGCGTTCAAGCAGCAGTTGCGAGGGCAAGGGCACTCTCGCCGTTTCCTCTGATGATTGAGGTGGAGGTGGAGTCTCTGGAGCAGGCGCAGGATGCGATCGCGGCTGGGGTGGAGATTGTGATGCTCGACAATATGTCCCTAGATGCAATGCGCGAGGCGATCGCATGGATTCGATCGCAGGCGGCCCACGTCAAAATTGAAGCTTCGGGGAACATTACCCTAGACACCATTCGAGCGGTGGCTGAAACGGGGGTGGACTATATATCGACTAGCGCTCCCGTCACACAATCGCGTTGGTTAGATATCAGTATGAGGATTCAGGCTGTTGGCACGCCATAGCTATCACGCGAAGCAAGCAAAATTCCGAGGGCGATGGCAGATCGTCATCCTGGAGGCTGCTGTCAGACTGATAGAGACTTTCAGCATCCGTGGTTATGGCTTCGGCTACATGGCGGCTTTATGTATAGTAGCGTCAATCAAAAATGAGACAAATTATGACCTGAAACCTTTATTGGTAAAGGCTTTTATGATCTCATTGCCGACTGGAACTACTATAGAACGCCAACGTCGCCCACATCCTCTTGGTTTTGCAGTTCAACAACTCCAGCACCTTAAAAAAGTCCTTTCTGGCGCTGCAATTGCTGGGGCAGGGGCAATTGACGTGACTGATGAAAATCTGTTTGTACTTTGGCGGTGAGGCGGCGCGAGACTTGGCGAACGATTTGCGCCAATAGCCGATCGCCCGTTCCCTGAATCAACCCCTGAGGCAGCAAGCGAATAAAGCGCGGAAACCAAACATCAACGGCCAGGTCGAGCGTCCAAGTGACGTGGGTCGCGGTTGGTTCAGGTGCTTTGGGGTTAGGTGGTGCAGCCACTAACTGCATTGAAGCCTGGAAGTCAACGGCATAGCCTGGGGGTTGGTAGTCGGGAACTGGAACTGACCGGATACGATACACCCCTTGATCGGCTGGCAGGAGTTCCAAACCAATTTTGGGATCAACGTAATAATCAAAAGCACCGAAGTGACCAACCGTGATGGCATAGCTTTGGGCATCTATGGGATCAGCTTGCATGGGTTGGGCACAACGCTGAAACCAGTCTTGGTGAATATCTAAGTAGCTCGCAAACACTTCGGGAGCTGCCCCGATTTCCATATAATCCTCAAAGTGGTTATGGAAACGCATCGGGCTGTCATCAATACCGCCGCCGCTTGATTCTGGTGATTCTGGGGAGCTGATCGGCTCTGATTCACAAGATCCGGATTCAGTAGCTGATGGAGCCTGAGCATTCGACGATCGCCCCGGTGTAGAGGGGGGTTCCGACGACCAGTTATTGGTAGATTGCATGGACATGCGAGATCTCGTAAAAAATGGGCGATCGCCAATGCAGGCGTTATCAATCGTGATTAGTCGCTGGGTAACGATTATTTAAAGGGCTTAGTCAGCTAGCGCACGATGAGCCAGATAACCGATAACCATTAGCCAAAAAACGTTGGCATAACGTTGGCATGATGGGAGTCAGCGTGATTGCCATCGTCTGCCAACAGCCTTGAAGGGGATCTGAGAAGCCAGAGAAGCCAAAGCTGATACGCTATATTCCCCGTTGACCGACATTCCCCATTGACCGACGGAAACAAGGGGCTTCGGCCCCTTGCTGTCACGACTATTGGCGCTTGGGTTGAGCTGAAAGATACTGTTCAGACATTCTCTTGGAGAAACGGCGTAATGTGGGGGCTTCTACCAGTAACGGACTCTAGGCAACTGGTTGGCTGACCTCAACCGGTTACTAGATTCTGTTCTTCGATCGGCTCTCTCTATCCTCGGCTCTCTCTATCCAATAAACCCTGTTTGTCCTAGGGCACCAACTTGCCCCAAGTCGCCGGGCCAACCACGCCATCAGCGCTCAGTCCTTGGGCACTTTGGTAGGTCATCACCGCTTTCACGGTAACACCGGCATAGAGGCCGTCCAGTGCAGTATTTAGCCGAAACTGGAGGTAGCGCACGGCGGGACCATAGCCGTGATTGGGGCGCAAGACCGCTCGATCGACGGTGATGGAGGTAATGGCCTCCCACATCGCCTGGTCGCTCGCTACCGTTTCCGTCGGAGACAGCCCAAAAATGGTTTTCAAGCGCTGCTTGACCTGCTTAGTTTGGGGCCCAGGTTTGCCATCTTCTGCCAATGGCTTACCTGTGGTCACTGGATAGACCTTGAGGCGGTTGAGGGTCTGCTGCAACTTCAGGACTTCGGGGTCACTGACCGCGATCGGAGTGGGGCTGGGCACGGTCTGGCCACCTGTCAACCCCGCGACGATCGCGCTAGCAGTCTTATCCGGGTCAAAGCGCTTCATATCATCCGCTGAGTCAACGAAGCAACATTCCACCAAAATGCTGGGCATGTCCGTATGTGCCAGCACATAGAAGTTGCCTTGCTTGATCCCCCGGTTAACGTATCCCAACTTTAGAAGTTCGTTTAAAACCGGCTGGGCTAACTTTTGACCGGAGCCGCTGGAGTACCAAACCTCTGTGCCACTGGTGCGGCCGTTATAGCTGTTGAAGTGGATCGAAACAAATACATCTACATCGCTGGTGTTAGCGGTTGTACAACGCTTCGACAGCGAATCCACCACGCTAGCGGCAGACTTTGGCGTGCAGTTAACGACTTGGTGTCCCAAGGCCTGTAGTTTTCCGATTACACGGGTTCCGACGGCCACTGTCAGATCATCTTCTTTCTTGATGCCTACTGCACCCGTGTCGGGTGGGGCGTTGTGGCCCATGTCGATGCCATATTTCATAGGTCAATCCAGTCTGGTCAGGTCGGTCAGGCTGCTACTCAGTCTAGCCTTTGGCTTTGGGAGCGGCGACTGGGCGATCGCCCCTCAGATGTCAACATGCCCAAAACAGGAATGGAAGTCCCAGGTGATGAAGATGCGCCCAGGGTCAGGATATCCAGGTGAGCATATCCACACTAGGTCTTGGCTCTTCAGAGGGACGCACCCTGGATGGCCGCAAAAAAGGGACAGCACCGCGCGCGGGCCTGTCCCTTTTTTGATCGGTCTTGGTTGAAAACAGGCTGGCATCACGAAGACGCTAGAGCCGGGCCCATCATCTCGATTCAGATTACTTCTGACCCAAAACCTGATCCTTTAGTGTCGAAACTTTGCTAGACAGCTCCTGACGGTTTTCGGCACGCAACAGGTAGCGATAGATGAACCAACCGGTGTAGGTGGCCCCAATCAGCTCAAAGGTTGGCGACAGCAACGGAATTTCGTTTATGGCACCCAAGAGGGCCAACAGAATCTTGACGGAGATCAGGGCGAAGACGATCAACGCCACGGTGACGACGGGCTGGCGATATTCGCCGTAGAACTTGCCAATGTATTCCGGCAATCTGGATAGAAAGTCCGAAACTTGGTCGAGGATTTGCTGGAATTCAGCGTTGTTTTCTTCGCTACTGCCGCTGGACGGGGCTAACGAACCACCTTTTTCGGCACTTACGGAGCCAGCGTCGGCGTAGTCGGATTTTTGCAGTTCGGGTTCCATTGTTTACGACCGATATACAGCGTTTCGATATGTGGAGGGCTGGCGTGAATACGACGGTTTTGCTGGGGTGTTTTTAGGAAAACAGCTAGCTTGCGCGATTCACGCACCGAGTTGGGTGTGTGGTGATTTGGGCAGGAGCGAATGGGGCCATATCCCGATCGAGTGATCGCGGTTTAGCTAGGAAAATACCCTAGACTCTTCAGAACTGCAATCCTGGGGCGATCGCCCAGCTAGGGATATGGTCTGAAAGTCTACCCACGCTAGCACGGGTCAGGCTCGCTCTGAGGTTGGGCCGGGACAAATGACGATTACGTTCTGGCGGACAACGGGGCAGGGTGCTTGGGGGCGGGGCAGTGGACTTTAGCGGGGATCGTTTTGGTTGTTACGATTGAGCGATTCTTGATTGTTCTTACCCCCATCGACACGATCGGGAGAATTCAAGGCTTCATGATTGGGGATGATTCAATATCAGGATTATTAATCGATTGCAATTATTCAATTGATCGTTTGATCGTTCAAGGGAACAGACGTTAATTGACAGCCAGTATCACAGGATGACGGGGCGAACTGGATGAGTGAACAGCAGGATCAACAGCAAGACCAGTGGATATCGGCGGGGCGGGGTCGATCGACTCGATCGGCGGTGTTGCGCATTTTGGATGCCAACCTCGACCGATCCCGGGAAGGATTGCGGATCGTTGAGGAGTGGTGCCGATTTGGCCTGGAGAATAGTGAGCTGACGGAAAGCTGCAAGGCGATGCGGCATGAGTTGGCCCGTTGGCACAGTGACGAGATGAGATCGGCTCGCAACACACCGGACGATCCGGGAACGAACCTGAGCCACCCCAATGAGCAACACCGGGCGACGATTCAGCAGGTGTTGCAGGCCAATTTGTGTCGGGTGCAGGAGGCGCTGCGATCGGTTGAGGAATACGGCAAATTAATTTCCCCAGACTTGGCCCAGGCCAGCAAACAACTGCGCTATCGCACCTACGCCCTGGAAAGCACTCTGCAAGCTCTCAGCCGCCGCCACCAACTGGCGCGATCGCGGCTGTATTTGGTGACTTCGCCTCATGAGTATCTGTTTGAGGTGGTGGAAGAAGCCCTGAAGGGTGGGCTGCCCTTGGTGCAGTATCGCGATAAGGAGACGGATGATGGGGTGCGCTTGGCCAATGCGCGCCGGTTGTGCCAGCTCTGCCACGACTATGGGGCGTTGTTTTTGGTGAACGATCGGGTGGATGTGGCGATCGCGGTGGGTGCGGATGGCGTGCATCTGGGGCAACAGGACTTGCCTTTGGAGGTGGCGCGGCAACTGCTGGGGCCCGATCGCCTGATTGGCTGCTCGACCACCAACCCGGCCGAAATGGAGCGGGCCTTGCAGGGGGGCGCAGACTATATCGGAGTCGGGCCGGTGTATGAAACCCCGACCAAAGCGGGCAAGGCGGCGGCTGGGCTGGAGTATGTGGCCTTGGCGGCAGAGCGGTCACCGGTTCCTTGGTTTGCGATCGGGGGGATTGATGGCAATAATCTGGCGGCGGTGCTGGATGCGGGGGCCGAGCGGGTGGCGATCGTACGGGCAATCATGCAAGCAGAGCAGCCTAAGCTGATGACCCAATATCTGTTGTCGCAACTCCATACGATGTAAGGCGACACCTGAGCTACCGCGTTACAGTTTTTAGAGGGTTAATCAACAGCTAACCAAGGGTGAATCGTATAGACAAAACCATGTCCCCATCAGCTTTTGACTCCATCCCAGCCGCCCCTATTGCAGCAGCTATGACTTCCACCGATTCGATCGACTCGATCGCCCACTCAATCACCCTCCACGTCAACGGTGAGCCGCGTGCTTGTGCTGCCGAGACCCCTTTGCCGCTGTTTTTGGAACAATTGGCGCTAAACCCACGGCTCGTGGCTGTGGAATATAACGGTGAAATCCTGCATCGCCAGTTTTGGGAACAGACGCGGTTACAGGCGGGCGATCGCCTCGAAATCGTCACGATTGTTGGGGGCGGCTAGTGCTGAGTCAGGGCGATCGGGCCCCAGCCCATCCACTCAACAGCCCATCCACTCAACAATCCAAAAAAAAGCCCCCCACCATTGGCGGAGAGCTGAGATATCGTCAGGGTGCATCTACCTGTCTGTTCTTTTCTTGAGGCAGGGCGGAGGTTCCGGATAGTCGAGTCAAAAAAATCACGCGGCTGTTGTCGCAGCCAGCGATCGGCGCTGGTATGTGATTAGTCCTACAACGGTCTGTCTTCCAACGGTCTGTCTTCCAAAACGGTCTGTCTTCCAAAACGGTATGCCTGCTTCCGCGATCGCTAAGTCCGTACTGGAGTTCCACCTGTCGATCACCCCCCTGGGCGGCGACGATCGCGTATTGATTCGCACGGAGCGCGCACCCAAGGGGGTGATGCTGGCGGAGGAGCAGGCAATCTGGCCGATCGAGGAGTGGTTGGTGCAGGCGGAACGGTTGATGGCCGACCCGCTTTGGGAGTTGTTTCGGGCCGAGCCGGCCACCGATGAGCGCCTGGCCAGCTTGGTGGCCCTGGGTGAGCAGTTGTACGGCACGCTGTTTCAGGGATCGATTCGCGATCGCTGGATTTCGGCCCAAAGTGTGGCGGATAGCCAGGATGCGGCTTTGCACTTGCGGCTGGGATTGCGGGGCGATCGGCTGCTGCAACTGCCGTGGGAAGCACTCTACGGTGAAGGACGGCTGCTGACTACGGGCACGGATATTACGTTCTCGCGCTACCGATCGCAGTTTGGGCGATCGGGCAGTTTCGATGTGCGCCGCCTCACCCTGCGTCAACCAGAGATGCTGCGGATTTTGGTGGCCCTAGCAGCACCCGATGACCAAGCAGCCCTAGCCGTTGAGCAAGAAGTCGATCGTCTGCGTCAGGAATTGAGCGCGGCCGCAGCCCAAATGACGATCGATGTGTTGGATCAGCCTGATCGTGAACAACTTACCCATGCCCTCGAACAGGGGCAATACCATGTTTTCCACTACGCCGGCCACAGTGATCCTGGCCCTGATGGCGGCAGCTTGCACCTTGTGAACCGGCGCACGGGGCTTGCAGAACCCTTAGCGGGTAACGATCTTGCGGGATTGCTGGTTAACAATGGTGTGTGGTTGGCTTTTTTGAATTCCTGTCGGGGCAGTGATTCTGCCCAAAACCGCAAGGAAGATAGCACCGATACGTTGGCGGCGGCCCTGATGCGGCGCGGTGTGCCGGGTGTGTTGGCCATGTCGGAGCAAATTCCCGACGATGTGGCGATCACCCTAATGCAGTTGTTCTATCGCAACCTGCGCCCAGACTATTCCCTAGATCTGGCCACCAGCCGGATGCGCCAAGGATTGGTCTCTACCTATGGATCGGCGCAGTTTTATTGGGCGTTGCCGACCCTATACCTCCACCCGGATTTTGATGGGCTGGTGTTTGCACCTGGGGCGGTGACGATGGCCTCGCCGCGATCGCCTATCCCTGCCGTTGATGAGCCAGCCTTGCCCGTCATGCCGCGATCAGGCGAGTTGCCGCGCTCCCCGGCCCTTGAGCGCAGGACAGATCTCCCAGAATTGACCGATGAACAACTGGCGGACGATCGCTGGAATGACGAAACGATCGGGATCAACCTCTCAGAACTGCCCAACCTTGCGGCCCCATCTACACCAAGCCAGGGCAGGAGCCTATCAGCAAGTGAGGCGGGGGCGATCGACTCCCCTGCTCCCAACAGCCCAACCGAATCGATCGCCCAGGCGGTTCCACGAGTTCCACGGGTCATTCCGCGCACATGGCTGGCCATTGGAGCCACCGCGTTGTTACTGGGTCTTGGTGGTCTGTGGCGATCCAGCCTACGGCCTGCACCGATCATACCCAGTTCAAGGCCCAGCTTGATTGCTCCCCTGCCACCCAAAGATTGGGTCACCATGTCCACGGCGGAATTAGCACAGATGGGGATGGCCGCCGTCCGCCAAAAGCAACTGCCCTTGGTGACCAGTGCGATCGAGGCCCTACTGGTTCCTGAGCGCAATGCCGCCGCCGCTGCTCTCAAAATTGTGGAAGCCCTGCCACAAACCGACGCAAACAGCCCTGACCTACTATATTTGCGTGGCCGGGTGGCTTGGCAGTTAGCCCGCCAAAACAACCCCGATCAAAGCTTTGCGGACGCGCTGCGCTACTGGCAACTGGCTATTAATGCTGCCCCGGATGATGCCCGATCGCGTCTGGCCCTGGGTTTTGCCCAATGGCAGCTCGATCAGCCCAACGAGGCCGAGTCCACCTGGAATGAAATGCTGGCCCGCCTAGAAGCCAATCCCAACCGTCCTGCCGATGTGGACGCACGCCCGATGGCCCTGGCCGGGTTGGCCCTGGTGGCCCAAGGGCGATCGAGCCAACCGAATGCTGCCGCCGAGAGCGCTGAACGGGCGATCACCCTACGTCAGCAGGTTTTAAATGAAGCCGCCGATCGCTTTTCCCCCGTAACCGTCCTGGCCCAAAACTGGCTGTGGACAGAGAAAGCGATCGCCCAGTGGCAGCAACTCCTCAACCAGCCCTAGCGACGCAGCACGATCGCCCGTCGTAACAAAGTGCAATCTGGCTCGATCGGTTAGCCCAAGCCCCCTCAAGTGCAGCCGTGACGATCCCCAGCGCAACCGACCGTAACGTTAATTACGAAAATTCATCAGATCCCAAAGTATTTGCAAAGTTGAGGCTATACCTTTCCTGATATATTTTCTTTGGGCAATTCGGCTATAACTTCGCGAGAGTGCAGCCCGTTGGCGGTATCGTCTCGACCGCCACCTTTGAAGAAACTGCTTCTCTCGGATTTCTAGCTGCTCGATCGCTCGTCTAAGCTGCAAACTCATCGAATATGCCCCGAGCATTCCTCGATTTGCGAAGTTCCCCTAGGTAGAACTTCGCGAGATTTTGTTGTGAAGACGATCCCGGTCTCCCAATCGCCCGCCACTTTCGCCGACCCTCGATCGACGAAGCAGTTCTTAGGAAGGGACGTTATGGCTTACGCACAAACGCAATCAAAAGCTGGCTACGACGCTGGCGTAAAAGACTACAAGCTGACCTATTACACGCCGGACTACACGCCGAAAGATACTGATATTTTGGCTGCGTTCCGCATGACCCCGCAACCGGGCGTTCCCCCGGAAGAAGCTGGGGCTGCCGTGGCCGCTGAGTCCTCGACCGGGACTTGGACCACCGTGTGGACTGACCTGCTGACCGACCTCGATCGCTACAAGGGTCGTTGCTACGATCTAGAGCCGGTTCCCGGTGAAGACAACCAATACATCGCCTACATCGCTTATCCGCTGGATTTGTTCGAAGAAGGCTCCGTCACCAACCTACTGACCTCGTTGGTCGGTAACGTGTTCGGCTTCAAGGCCCTGAAGGCCCTGCGTCTGGAAGACCTGCGAATTCCCGTCGCTTACCTGAAGACCTTCCAAGGCCCCCCTCACGGGATCCAAGTAGAACGCGATCGGATCAACAAGTACGGTCGTCCCCTGCTGGGTTGCACCATCAAACCCAAACTGGGTCTGTCAGCGAAAAACTACGGTCGTGCCGTTTACGAATGTCTGCGCGGCGGCTTGGACTTCACCAAGGACGACGAAAACATCAACTCGCAGCCGTTCCAACGCTGGCGCGACCGCTTCTTGTTCGTGGCCGATGCCATCCACAAGTCGCAAGCTGAAACCGGCGAAATCAAGGGTCACTACCTGAACGTGACCGCCGCCACCTGCGAAGAAATGCTGAAGCGGGCCGAGTACGCCAAAGAACTCGAAATGCCCATCATCATGCATGACTTCTTGACGGCTGGTTTCACCGCCAACACCACCCTGTCGCACTGGTGCCGTAACAACGGCGTGCTGCTGCACATCCACCGCGCCATGCACGCGGTAATCGACCGTCAAAAGAACCACGGGATCCACTTCCGCGTGCTGTCGAAGTGCCTGCGGATGTCCGGTGGTGACCACATCCACACCGGTACGGTGGTCGGTAAGCTGGAAGGCGACCAAGCCGTTACCTTGGGTTTTGTGGACTTGCTGCGTGAAAACTACGTTGAGCAAGATCGCAGCCGTGGGATCTACTTCACCCAAGACTGGGCTTCGATGCCTGGTGTGATGGCTGTGGCTTCCGGTGGGATCCACGTGTGGCACATGCCCGCACTGGTTGACATCTTCGGCGATGACGCAGTGCTGCAATTTGGTGGTGGTACGTTGGGTCACCCCTGGGGTAATGCTCCGGGTGCAACGGCGAACCGCGTGGCTTTGGAAGCTTGCGTGCAAGCTCGTAACGAAGGCCGCAACCTGATGCGTGAAGGCGGCGACATCCTGCGTGAGGCTGCTAAGTGGTCTCCCGACCTGGCTGTGGCGCTCGAACTGTGGAAGGAAATCAAGTTCGAGTTCGAGGCGGTTGATACCGTCTGATGAAGGTTCCGGGCTGAGTGACCTCAGGGGGCGCTGGTGGGTCGGCTACTGTCGGTTGGTTTGGCTGCTTGTCATCGACCGATGGGCGATCGCCTAGGATCGGCTTGTGAAGATGTTTAGCGTTTGTTAAACAGTTGTTACAACTCTGATGGCAAACCATTACGAGTGTTTACAACGGCAACAATCACGACCAAGGGCGATCGCGGAGGCTGCGTATGGATCTCAAGCAAGTTGCCAAGAATACGGCCAAGACGCTGCAAAGCTATTTGACCTATCAGGCAATGCGGACTGTCCTCGCGCAACTACATGAAACCAATCCACCGAAAGCGCTGTGGCTGCATCGCTTTTCCGCTGAAAACAACATTCAAGACGGGGAAGCTTACCTGCAAGATCTGCTAGCAGCCGATCCAGATCTGGCATTTCGTCTCATGACGGTGCGGGATCAGTTAGTCAACGATGTGACTGACTACCTGCCGGAAATGGTGCGTGAGGGTGTTTATAAGTCCAATGCCCAGTTCCGTCGTCAACACCTCGAACGGTTAACTCAGCTTGTTTTGCCTGAAGACCCAAGGTTGCTCCCGGATTCGGAGCCGTTCTTGGGCGATCGCCCGGCAGAGGGCTAGTGCGGTGCTAGGCCAGTCCTCACCGCATTGCCAAACCGCTTTTTCGTTGCGGCTGCCCAACTGTTGAAGTTTCTCATCCTTCTTCGCCCCGTTTGGAGACCACTGGCATGAAGACTCTGCCTAAAGAGCGTCGTTACGAAACTTTTTCCTACTTGCCTCCCCTCAGCGATCAGCAAATCGCGAAGCAAATCCAGTACATGATCGACCAGGGCTACATCCCCGGTGTTGAGTTCAACGAGAACTCGGATCCCGAGGTGTACTACTGGACGATGTGGAAGTTGCCCCTGTTCCATGCCCGTTCGGTGCAAGAAGTGCTGAATGAAGTTCAGGCTTGCCGTTCGGAATATGGCAACTGCTATATCCGTGTTGTGGGCTTTGACAACATCAAGCAGTGCCAATCGGTTGGTTTCATCGTGCACCGCCCGAACCTGAGCCGCTACTAAGGTTCCGGCTAGCGAGTGGGTTGTTGGGGGATGCGATCGCATCAAAACCGCAACCCACCCAGAAACCATCAGTTCGCAGTTTTGTAGTTGCGAATTTCGGTACTGAACATGCAACAGGGGTAAGTTTGACTTGCCCCTGTTTGCTTTTGGGGATCGTGAGGACGGGATTCTGGTGGGGATGCGTGATCGCCCCGATTCCCAAGGCATACTGAGAGACGATGCAAGGACAATTTGAAAAAGCCGATTCAAACCCAGCACGTGCGGGCTTGCCGTCAGCACACCTAGTCAGCGGCATACCTAGTCAGCGGCATACCTGGTCAGCGGCACACCTGGCCAGTGGGACACAACGCTCACGACAACGGCCGTGCCCCCTGACCATGAGTGCTGACCGTGGGCGCTGACCGTGGGCGAACTGCCGTGAATTCAAGATAATGGATGCACCTCGACTCAAGGTAAAGCAGGGCGGGAACGCGCGATCGATTCGCTTACGAAGGCTACGGATGCTGGGTCTATGGTGGAAATGAAGGTTGCGGGGATTGCGTTGGATGCGGCGAGTCGCACGCCGATCGTGTTGTTGCGCGACACGGCCGATCGGCGCGCGTTGCCGATTTACATTGGGCCAGACCAAGCCAAGGCGATTATTAGTGCGATGGAAGACCGGCCGCCGCCACGCCCCCTGACCCACGACCTGATGACTAACATTCTGGTGGCTTGGGAGATGGTGCTGGATAAGGTGATTGTCCATTCGCTCCAGGACGGCACTTTTTACGCGGTGCTTTGTCTGCGCCAGGGTGAAGCCCAAAAGGAAATCGACGCGCGGCCGAGCGATGCGATCGCCCTGGCTTTGCGTACTGATAGCCCGATTTGGGTGATGGAAGAGGTGATTGCCGATGCGTCGATGCCGGTCGATCGGGATGCGGACGAGGCGGAACAGGCGGCATTCCGTGATTTTTTGGCCAACCTGCGTCCTGAAGATTTTGCCGAGCGCAGTGGTGGCTGCTCTAACGAATCGAGCAATGAACCGAGTAGTGAGCCGGAGAGCTAACGGGCTTCAGGGGCGGTGGCGGCAAAAGCTAACGGCACTGTAGAGAGCAAAGGCCGCGTCTTCGGGCATGGGCCGGGCATCGCGACGCGGGACAGGAATTTGGGGCGTGAGTCGATCGAGCAGTTCTCGGCAGTCCATGGCTGTTTCAGCAAAACCGGCAAAGCGATTCAGAACGGCGGCCGCAGGGGTTTGCTGGGCAACGAATGCACAGAGGGCGTTCCATTGGGTGCGGCGGGTGGGTCGGCCATCATCGGCGCGATCGACAAAGGAGGTGGGCGAAAACCCCATGGGGGCAAAGGCGACACCGCGATCGAACTGGTAAGCGCTTTCACACAACCGCAGAATGCAACCGCGATCGGCTAGGTGCAAATCTAACAACGGTACAAAATCCTGGGTGGCTTCCCGGCGCACAATTTGACCCCGAGCATTCAAATCAATCACCGACTCAACCACAGGCACCATCCCTAAGACGCGCTGGGTGACTTCCGACCAGCGAAACTGGAGGCTGCCGAGCTGCCGTTGATCGTTTTTGCACACAACAACAGCATGGGGATCAACGGACTGGAAATGCTCGATGGTGAAGGTTTTGAGCGATCGCGCCTGAAGTTCATCCACACAGAAGCAGGGAATGTCATGGGTCTGTAGCTCCTGGGCGTAAACCTGCAATTCGCCAAAGTTGCCGGTGCGAAAGAGCCGCCAATCGCGGCCGGGCAGTTGCAGACGGGCTGTGTAGGGATCGAGATCGAAAATGCGGGCAAACTGCTGGGCGGCGGCCTTGCGGGTGGCGGGGGCGATCGGCTCCAAAATCAAAATGCCGGGACGCGCTTTGGTTTGGTCAGTGGCTGCGGGTGCAGTGCGGGCGCGATCGAGGGCGGCCTGACGGCGATCGCGCTCACGGGTTTCAATTCGCTGCAAGCCTTGGCGGGCCTGGGCCAGGATCTTGGGGTTGGGGTTGGCCGTGTTCCGCAACAGTTCTCGATAGATCGGTTCAGCCACCTCCGGCCGTTCGGCCAGCTCGTGCAGGCGAGCGGCATAGAGTTGCACCCAGGGTTCGCGCGGGTGGCTCCTGAGCAGGGGATTCAGCAGCCGGGCGGCGGTGCGATAGTCCTTGACCTTAAAGGCTTCAATGACGCGATCGAGTTCAGGGGGGCGGCTCATGGGCGATCAGATAATCCTAGAGCTAGGGTAGGCGATCGGTTCCTGTGGAGTCGATGATTCGGTGAGGCTCCCTAGGTGCACCCGACGGCATCCCTGACTATCGATTCAGTTAACCCATTCAAGATGTGTAAAGCATCTCAGCGGATATCCGAAAAGCCAAAATTGACACTCCGTATAACCACTCCGTATAACCACTCTGGATAACCCATCGGTCGATGCAGACAAGGGGCTTAAGCCCCTTGCTGCCACGACAATTGGTGCTTGGTTCGGGCCGAAAGATACTTCTCAGGCATCCTCTCAGCGATCAGATCGATCGGATTGGCTGCGAGTGGCGATCAGGGCGATCGCCCAATGGATCGCTTCAATCATGCTGGTTGGATCGGCAATCCCTTGGCCGGCAATATCAAACGCCGTGCCGTGGTCGGGAGAGGTGCGGACAAAGGGTAGGCCGATGGTGGTGTTGACGGCGCGATCGAAGGCCATTAACTTCACGGGGATCAATCCCTGATCGTGGTAGAGGGCCAAATAGGCATCGGGCAACCCGGCGGGGATCTCGGGCCCAAACCAAGCGCGGCCGGCTCCCACCCACATGGTGTCCGGCGGCATTGGGCCAATCAAACTGGCGTTGGGGTAGCGATCGCGGGCCTGGTTCAGCCAGGGAATCAGCCAATCGCGCTCTTCAGTCCCCAGTTGACCGCCTTCGCCACTGTGGGGATTGAGGCCGGCGATCGCAATGGTGGGGCGATCGATCCCAAAATCCTGCGCCAACGTATCCACTAATAGATCCAGTTTGCGATCGAGGAGGGCAGGGGTCAGCGCGATCGGTACTTGCTGAAACGGAATGTGGGTGGTGGCCAGCAAGGCGCGCAACACCCAACCCGTGTGGGGCGATCGACCGACAAAGGCCATTCCAAAGCGATCGACCTTGGCCGCTTGGGCGCACAGTTCAGTCTGGCCGGGAAAATTATGGCCGGCCGCGTGCCAGGCCGCTTTGTTGATGGGAGCCGTGACCACTCCCGCAAACTGCCCCTGCTGAATCGCACTCAGGGCAGCTTCTAACCAGCAAAATCCTGCCGCCCCTGCCACCGCCTGCTCAACACCGGGCAAAATCTGAGACTCGATCAATCCTGGTAGCGGCAGATCCAGAATGCGGCAAGCGGCGGGATCGGCGATCGGGTGGGGGCTGATCTTCCGCAAAGCCTGGTAGGTGCGCTCCAGGAGCGATCGGCTACCAACCAACACCGGTTGCAGGGCTGCCACTGGGGGATGGGCCAGGGCCTTTAATGCCACTTCTGGGCCAATGCCCGCCGGATCACCGATCGAAATGGCCAGGGAGATCGGGACGGGCGGAGGGTTGGACATACGGAGCCGTCGGGGTTGAGGAACTAGGACGATGGATCGATCGCGCGGTCTAATTCTGTCATGGCAGTGCGGACAAACTGAGCAAAAGACCAGCCAGCGGCCCGAAACACGCAGCGATGATCCGGCCAAACCAGCCGCAGCGTCACCCACAGTAGCGATCGATGGAGCGATCGGGTCAGCCCCAGCCACCGGGGCGATCGGCCTTGGCGCAGGAGGCCCAGTAAGCAAGACTGCATCAATAAATGTTGGCTTTCATCCCAGGCAATTTGGGCGGCAACGGCTTGGGCGATCGGGTGGTCGGTGGCCCGTTGCAAAGCGCGGGTGTAGAGCAAACCCACAATTTCTGCAATTAACAGAATTGAGAGGGACATTTCCAAATTCCAGCCCCCTCGCAATCGCCGAAAGGCACTATCCAACCAGTGCGATCGCAGGCGCGGCCAGCCTTCATGATCCAGCAGCCGCCCCAAGTCCGCCGCGTGGCGTTGTTCCTCGCGAATAAACCACTTCAAGACCTCTACCCAAGCCTGATCGCCACCCTGAGCAGCCCAGGTTCGCATAGCCTTCATCAGCCGATGGCCTTCAGAGCCTTCGCCTAGCTGAAAAATGGCGATCGAATGTCCCAATCGCTGCCGTTCTGTAGGGCAAAATCGCTGGGTATTTTGCCAATCAATCACGCGCGAGTTGACATGATTAGCCTGAAAGTAAGCTAACCATTCGGCAGCCGTTGAGCGCGCAATCAACGGCGATCGCGTCCGTAAGCTCTGTTGCAGCATAGGAAGTTTTCCCCATGCTAGCGCGCCGATTTAGAATTGACCCTGCTCAGGAAAGATCTAACAGCAAAGAGCTGGATAGCCTCCTAGAGATTCATGATTTCAATCGGTTCGATCGCCTCCGCTGGCTCAAAGCCAAACACCTTGGCATAGAAGTAAAATTCACCATCCAAAGCCCGCCGAATATTCTCGGCCTGGCGGAATCCATGTTGCTCGCCTGCAAAGGCCACATAGGCCACTGGAATTCCCTTTTGCTTAAGCGCTTCCACCATCATTTCCGCTTGATTGGGTGGCACGATTTTGTCTTCTAAACCCTGGAAAAATGCCACCGGACAATTGAGCTGGTCAATGTGATGGATCGGCGATCGCTCCGTGTAGATATCCTGCCGTTCGGGATAGGGGCCCACTAAGCGATCGAGATAGCGCGATTCAAACTTATGCGTATCCCTAGCCAGGGCTTCTAGATCACTCACGCCGTAGTAACTTGCACCAGCCTTGAATGTATCTCGAAAGGCCAATGTGGCTAGGGTTGTATAGCCCCCCGCGCTCCCGCCCGCGATCGTCAGGCGATCGCCATCGACCAGACCGCGATCGACCAAATATTGTGCCCCATTCGCACAATCATCCACATCAACAATTCCCCACTGACCATCCAGCCGACAGTGATAGGCCCGACCATAGCCCGTGCTGCCGCCATAGTTAACATCCAGCACCGCAAAACCACGACTCGTCCAATATTGAATCGACAGGTTCAAGCTGCTCCCCGTTTGGGAAGTGGGGCCGCCGTGGATTTTGACTTTCAGGGGTGGTTTTTCGCCCTCGGGTGCTTGGAAATCCCGATTTTTGGGGAGATATAACAGGGCGTAGGCTTCCCGATCGCCCGTGGTGGGAAACGCGATCGATTGGGGTTCCGACAAATAGCCCGGATCGATCTCTAGGGTGCTGCTGACTTTCAAAACCTCGATCGCCGCTGTTGCAAAATTGAGCCGGACGATCGCACCCGATTTTGCAGCTGACCCAGCCCCAAAAATCACAAAATCTGGCGTGACAAAGGGATCGGCAATCGAGGTGTAGGGCTGGTCAATTTCGATCAGCTTGCCCTCAACAATCAGCAACTTGGCCAACTTCCACAGTCCATTTTGGGTGTAGACACAAACGATCGTGTTGGCATCTACAAATCCATAGGTTGCCATCCCAAATACCCACTGGGGCAACCCAAACTCCGCCGCCATTGGGCAGAGATTCCGCGCTGTGCCCACGGTCTCCTGGCGATAGAGATTCCACCAGCCCGAGCGATCGCTCACAAAGTGCAACACCCCATCGGGCGACCAACTGGGCTGAAACACGGATTCTTCGGAGCCGCCAGCAACTTCCTGGGAATGTTGCAAGCCGCCATCCGCCGCCATCTCAGCCACCCATAGAGTCGTGTCATCCCAGGGCAAATGGGGGTGATTCCAAGTCAACCAAGCCAGTTGCGAACCGTCAGGGCTGAGGGCCGGTGAAGCGTAGAAGTCCCAGCCCGTCGCCAAGACCGTCACCCGCTGCGACCCATCCAGGGCGATCGCCACCAACTCGTTGGCCGGCTCGCGATCGGGCTGGCTATGGTCTTCGCGCACCGCAATTAGGCGATCGCGCGGCACATCCACCACAAAGTCGGTATAGCGCCAGGGCTGCTCGGGGGTGAGGGCGATCGGTTCTGTACCGGGCTGGGTGCGATACAGGCGCTGATCTGCAAAGTTGACAAAATACAGCCACCCGCGATCGACCGTCCAAGCCCCGCCACCATATTCATGCACTCGGGTGCGGGCATTCCAGGGAGCCGCAATCACGTCTTGGGTCTGGCCATCGGGCGATCGCACCACGATCGCCACGCGCCCCCCTTCCGCCGGTCGCGACTCACTCCAATACAACAGTTCGCCATCAGCACAACCGCCACCCAGCCCGATCGTTCCCGCCACGATCGCTTCAGAGGTAATCGGCGATTTCCAAGTTCCGTAAGGTGCGATCTTTTGAGGATTATCTAACATGATCAGTGCATCGAAATACGGCAGCAATTAATCTTAGCGAGCAGAGAGTCAGGTCTGTTATCAATCAGCCTAAAGTCTTAATTTCACCGTTAGCGGATCGTGGGGCGCAAAGGGCTTAGAGTCTACTATCGAATTTTGAGGAGCGAGGATCTTAGGGACTGTCATCTATCATCAATGAGCCTGGAAAATGAGCCTGAAACCCTGATTGCACCTTGACGAGATCGTGGGGATTCAGGGACTTCAGTTCCTTATTACAAGGATTGAGGCATAGAGAATCGACAATTTCAGACTCATGATGGGAAATCATAGCCACTCCTAATTTCCTGCCCAGAAAATCCTAGCCCAAGCGATCGCGCACCCATTGGCGAATCAAGTCATCCACCATTTCAGGCACTTCATCATGGGGACAGTGACCCGCCGCCAAAAAATATTCATCAACTGCCTCATAATGTCGGCGGAATTGTTCCGATCGCGCCCGAGCTTTCATCCAGGGATCACCCTCGCCCCAAGCCAACAACAGCGGCACTTGTAATTTGCCCAGCAACTGATCAACATTTTCGCCCCTGGGCGCTTTAAACACCGACGCAAACACTTTGACGGCTCCCGGATCGCAGGATGGACGATAGATTTCTTCAACCAGGCGATCGGTCACGGCGCTTTGATCAAGATAAACCTTGGCCAGGGTCTTGCGAATGGTGGCCTTGCGGCGGGCGTTTTGAAACAACAAATAGCTTGGCAAAGGTTGCAGCAAAACGCTTTGAATCGCTGATCGCAGGATTTTTTGCCACCCTTTGGGCTGGGTTTGATTGACCGTTTCTGTGAAAGGCCCGGCACTGTTGAGCAGCACCACCCCCCGCACGAGTGTTGGATGGTTAGCAGCCACGCACAACGACGCATAGCCGCCCAAGGAGTTACCCGTGATCGCCACGGGCTGTCCAATCACCTGCTCAATGAACTCTTGCAGTTGGGCTTGCCACAGCTCACCGCTATATACCCAGTCGGGCTTGGCCGATCGCCCAAACCCCAAGAGGTCGATCGCCCACACCGAAAAGTCCTGCTGCAAATCCGCAATATTTTTGCGCCAGTGATCCGTCGAAGCACCAAAACCATGCACCAGCAACAGCGGGGGGCAACCATCCGCACCCGTTCCCGCCTGCACATAGTGAACTGCCTGACCGCGCCACTGCCAAAACTGACTAACGGGCGCTTCCGCCGCCACCAATTGGGCACGGCGATCGAGTTGCGGGGCGATCGGAAAATCCACAGCAGTCATAGGGGCAGGGGATAGAGGCTGATTATGAAGTTATGTAAATACTGTAGCAAGAATCTTATTTCTTGCTGAAAACCGAGGAACTTTTGGGCGCTCTAAGGCGACTGTAGGTATTCAGTAGACCGAAAAAAGTCGTCAAAAAACTATTAAGGCAATTGCCTGATTTCCCATGATCACTCGCCCCTCTAGAGCGCGTCATTAAATGAGCCTGATTGGGGCTGGAACGACCAATTTTTCTAGCC
>RDXB01000032.1 GCA_004292515.1 Oscillatoriales cyanobacterium | reverse complement strand
TGAAACGTTCTACACGAAGAACATCCTGTTGAACGAAGGCATCCGCGCTTGGATGGCTCCGCAAGACCAACCCCACGAAAACTTCATCTTCCCCGAAGAGGTCCTGCCCCGTGGAAACGCCCTTTAATACTGCAATGGTCGTGGGCGGCCGTGACCAAGACTCTACCGGGTTTGCCTGGTGGTCGGGTAACGCCCGTCTGATTAACCTGTCTGGAAAGCTGCTGGGTGCCCACGTGGCCCACGCTGGCTTGATCGTGTTCTGGGCCGGTGCGATGACGTTGTTTGAACTGTCGCACTTCATCCCCGAAAAGCCCATGTATGAGCAGGGCTTCATCCTCCTGCCTCACCTGGCAACCTTGGGTTTGGGTGTGGGTCCCGGCGGTGAAGTGGTGGACACCTTCCCCTACTTCGTGGCTGGTGTGCTGCACCTGATTTCGTCGGCTGTGCTCGGTTTGGGTGGGATCTACCACGCCATCCGCGGCCCCGAAACCCTCGAAGAGTATTCGTCCTTCTTCGGTTACGACTGGAAGGACAAGAACCAAATGACCAACATCATCGGCTATCACCTGATCCTGCTGGGTTGCGGTGCGCTGCTGTTGGTGTTTAAGGCCATGTTCTTTGGTGGTGTGTACGACACCTGGGCCCCCGGTGGCGGTGACGTGCGGATTATCACCAACCCCACTTTGAACCCGGCGCGGATTTTTGGTTATCTGACCAAGGCTCCCTTCGGCGGTGAAGGCTGGATTATCTCCGTGAACAACATGGAGGACATCATCGGCGGTCACATTTGGGTTGGCTTGACCTGCATCGCTGGTGGTATCTGGCACATCCTGACCAAGCCGTTTGCTTGGGCGCGTCGTGCGTTCATCTGGTCGGGTGAAGCTTACCTGTCCTACAGCTTGGGCGCTCTGTCGCTGATGGGCTTCATCGCTTCGGTGATGGTGTGGTACAACAACACCGCTTACCCGAGCGAGTTTTTTGGCCCCACTGGCCCTGAAGCTTCGCAAGCTCAGGCGCTGACCTTCCTGATCCGTGACCAACGCTTGGGTGCCAACGTGGGTTCGGCTCAAGGCCCCACCGGTCTGGGTAAGTATCTGATGCGATCGCCCTCGGGTGAAATCATCTTTGGTGGTGAAACGATGCGTTTTTGGGACTTCCAAGGCCCTTGGCTGGAACCCCTGCGCGGCCCCAACGGTTTGGATCTGAACAAGATCAAGAACGATATTCAGCCCTGGCAAGCTCGCCGTGCAGCTGAGTACATGACCCACGCTCCTCTGGGTTCGTTGAACTCGGTGGGCGGTGTGGCGACCGAAATTAACTCGTTTAACTACGTGTCGCCTCGCGCTTGGTTGTCTACGTCGCACTTTGTGTTGGCGTTCTTCTTCCTAGTGGGTCACCTGTGGCACGCTGGTCGTGCTCGTGCGGCTGAAGCGGGCTTTGAGAAGGGGATCGATCGCGAAAACGAACCGACCTTGGCGATGCCCGACCTCGACTAGGACGATCGCCTTGCCGTGGTGCAAGCGGGGGAGTCCGGTGGACTCCCTGGCTGATTCAGTTCCTAGCTAGGTTACCTGGCGAAATCCAACAAGCAGCCCCCAAATGATGGAGGCTGCTTGTTTTTGGTTGGGGGTTAGATGGATAGCCGATCGCCCTGGACTCAGATCGGGGGCTGGCGACGATCGATCGCTTGGAGCCACAGATCGAGGGTCAGGATGTCGTAAATGCGTGGATCGTTGCGATCGCCCCGTTGATGGGCTTCCCAATCGGCCCGAACCACGGCTGGGTCAACAAACTGAGCGAAGGCCGGGGCTTTAGCGTCCAGAAGGCGGCGACAGAAATTGAGATTGGGTTCTTGAAGCAGTGGGCTGGGCAGACTGGGCGTTGATCGGTGGCGCAGGGCCTTGAGGGGGGGCATCCGCCGCTCGAGCTTGCCTAAGAAGCGATCGACCTTGGCCCGTAGTCGCTCCGGTCGGGCGATCGATTGCAGGTCGGGCGGTAGATGGCGATAGTACTCCGGAAAAGTTTCCAGGAGCATCCAGGCGTAAAAGTATTGGCGGCGCGATCGCCAAGCGGGCGGCAAGGCGTAGAGCAGCTCTTGCAAGGGATTGTGCAAGAGAGGGCAGCGGGTTTCGATACCGTAGAGGCGATAGAGGTTGAAATCCTTGGCGCTAAAGCGGCGGATGCGGTGATCAATGTAGATCGGGTAGGACTGCTGCTCCTGTTGTTGGTAGTAGTGGCGGAAGCGATCGCTGACGCGGCGGTGATGTTCAGGGCTACGGGCCAGCTGGTCGAGCCAGAGATGACGGTTGAGAAACTGGGTTTGATAGTCCGGTGCAAATAGGAAGTTTCCTCCAGCCAAACCGTCACCGGCTGCCCCGTGAAAGTTGACTTGGGGTGGCTGATCCTGAGCTAAAAGTGGGTTGAGGGTGGGATAGAAAATGAGTTGGTTTAGGGGAACAATGGCTTCTAGATCCCAAGTGGCTAGAGCCTGGGGAATCACCCACTGGGCCGGATGCACGGGAATGGTTTGATGGGAAATTCCGTGCTGGCGGGATAAGCGGCGAGGGATGGTGGCCTCGCGATCGCCGGGTTTTTCAAACGTGATGGTTTGGTGCGGAGGTTGTTGGCTGTGGATGGCGGCAGCAAACAGGGCCCGAGAGTCGAGACCGGCGCTAAAGGTCAACATCGATCGCCCTGGCAATTGGGCCTGTTGACACATGCCTTGAATCAAGCGCTGACCTGCTTCGCGGGCAAGCTCCTGTAAGTTACTGGTGGCGGGGACTGGGTCAATCGCCTTCCAATCCCAATAGCGATCGCGAGTGAGTGTGGCCCAACGAGCGTCCCAGGTCAAGACCGTGGCCGCAGACAGGCATTCAACCCCCCGAAACCAGGTGCGATTGCCCATCAAATAACGCATGCCCAGGAAGTCTTCCACCGAGTCTTGGTCAACCTGGGGCACAAAATCAGGCAATGCTAGGAAGCCCTTTAAATTGCCACTCCAAACCAGTCCTCCCCGGTGTTGCATCCAGTGCAAGGGGCGGAGACCGTAGCGATCGGTAATCAGGTGTAGTTGCTGACAGGTGCGATCGTACAAAACGGCACTGAAGCAGCCATCCCAACGGCCTAAAAACACCCAATTTCCTGTTTGCTGATAGCACTGGGCCAGGAGGCGAGCGGGGGCGATCGATGAATGGGGTTGGGCTAGATGTCCGGCATCGTATAGTTCGCCGTCAAACCAGACGATCGCTTGTGCATCTTGCCAAAGGCGATCGCGACTGGCTTGCCAAGTGGGGCCCAGCCAACCGCCAGCAATAGCATCCTCATGCAAAAAGGCACTTGGCGCGAGGGCTGGGGTGATCGCTGAGTGATCGAGCATGGCTACCACGCAGGTGGCGGGACTGCGATCGAAATGGGCACCCGCAATCAAACCGAATAAACCCGTCACGTCAACAACTCCTGTTCGGTTGAGGTTGGATGATGGTAGGGGTGAATCAGGTGAATCAACCGTTGCTCCCTGACTGAAACGCCTGCCTGAGATCAATGCCCAATCCTCCCGCTCCCAATATCCGATCGCCTCTTGATCGGTTGCACCAAGCCCAAGCGATCGCCACTGACACCTATCAACAGGCGATCGCGCGCTGGCAGCAGTTCGGTGTGGCAGGATTGCTGGCGCTCCAGCGGGAATTGTGGGACTGGGGCGATCGCACCGTGGCGGCTGCTTTGGCGGGGCAAGTGGTGGCTTGCGGTCGGGGTTGTGCTTGGTGTTGTTACTTGACCGTGCCGGTGATGGGGCTAGAGGCCCAGGCGATCGCCCATTGGCTGGCAGCATTGCCCGACTCCCAGCAGCAGTCACTGCGACAACGCTTGGCAATCACGGCAGCCCGATTAAAATCCCTCGACCCCGCCGATCGCCTCACTCAGAAAATTCCTTGTGCCTTCCTAGGATCGGATGGAACTTGCGGAATCTATGCGGTGCGGCCGGCCGCTTGTCGATCGCACCATGCTTGCTGCGCCCAAGACTGCCAAGTGGGGTGGGAGTCGGGCAATTGGCCAGCGCGATCGCTGCCCACAGCGAATTTTGCCCTAGAAGCAGCGATCGCGGGGTTGCAGGTGGCCTGTACCGATTGCCGAGTGCCCACGATCGCGGGAGAACTCCACGAATCTCTGGGGCCGGCGATCGCTATGGTCGCGGCGATCGCACCTCCGAACCCGGCGCATGAAAAGGCCGGGACGATCGCTCCACCCCCGACCACTGTTCCAAAGCCGCCCAGCGATCTAGCCACTTGAACGGAATGCCCGCCCGCCGATCCCAATTGGCCGCCACGGCCAGCGCCACGCCGCCCCCATAAACCAATGGCGCGGGCAACATCAGCTTGCCCAGCCATTGCAATAGCTCGGACACCAGAAAAAATCCGATCGTCAAGACGATCCAAGCTTTGACATTCGTCATAACGGTTCCTGTCGATCGCCCCACACCCGCGTCTACAAGCTGACTGTGCAGCTAACTATGCAATGGCTCTAGGCTAATTCACCTTTTGTTCGATGCCAAACCCCGCGAGGGCGATTCGATCGAGCGGGGCTTGGTCGTCTTCCGGTCGGTGATAGTTCAAAATGCGCCGGACTCGCAACTGCGGGTTAACCAAGGTGATTGAATCAACCGAGACAACGGTTTTGTAGCGCGTGGTCATTAACAATTCGCGCGATTGCGTCTCAAACCGAAACTGGGCCACCATCGGCTGGGTTTCTTCGTAAGCCCGATCGCGCAGGTAATCTCCCTTTAACAGGGAACCGACCTCCAGATTGGGCACAAACAAAAAATTCAAGCTTTGGGCCACCCGATCGCCATACTCAGATACCGTTTGGAAGTCGAGGTGATAGCCCGGAATCTGATCGAGATCCGCGCGATCGGGTCGCTCATTGTCCCGCAAGACTTGCTGTTTTTGGGCTAGGGAAATGGGGCGAATTTGAAACTCTGTGTGCGATCGCTCCACGGTTTGGTTGCGCAAGTAATGGTAGGTGCGTTCGGCGCTCCAGTCGCCAACGCAATGCTCAAAAAAGGTCTGAAATGTTGCGAGGGCTTGAAAAGTCATTGGAGTGATTAGACGGTATTGAAGGACAGTATTTGAGAGGATGTCTGATTTGAGAGGATGTCTGAAAAGTGTCTTTCGGCATGGGCCAAGCCCCAATAGTCGTGGGGCAAAGGACCTAAACCCCTTATCTACGTTGATCGTTGGGGCATACAGCGTATCAACTTTGGCTACTCAGATATCCTCTAATGGCAGCGTTGAAAGGGAGCAAGCTGCCATCGATCGAGCGGGCCGCAGCGGTCAATGCACCAGTCAATCCACGAGTAACTGATACCCCAACGATCGCCAGTGATTGAGCATCAAGCGCCGGGCCGATCGCCAACCAACGTTGCTAGCATTGCCCTGCGGATTAAGGTTCGGTGCTTGAATGATCCAGGGTTACCGCCCAGGGAGAAACCCCACTAACCGTCTAGCGATCGCAGCCCGACTAGTCTAAAATCGAAAGGTTGTCTGTTTGTCGCGACACGACACCCGATCGTATGGCAGTCCCTAAGAAGAAAACCTCCAATGGCAAGCGCGACCAACGCCGCGCCACTTGGAAGCGTAAAGCCGCGCTACGTGCGCAACAAGCCCTGTCTTTGGGCAAATCGATCCTGACCGGTCGATCAACCTTTGTCTTCCCCACGAAAGACACTGAAGAAGAAGCAGGCCCAAGATTGCTGCCCAAGATTGCTGCCCAAGATTACCGCCCAAGATTTGAGATTCGGAGTTTTGGGGTCACAATGCGAATGACCCAGTTGGTGCGTGGTTGCCCACCTGAGCCTTAACTAGCGGCTCCATTTCCCGATATGCAACCCTAATATGCAAATGGCCGATGTCAGCGCCAACTGAAAACAGCCCAATTCGTGAACTGAGCATTGTTTTGGGCAAAATTAGCAGTTCTAGGCGAGATTCAAGAACGAATCAAAATCCCAGAAAATTCCAGAACAAATTAAAGAACCCAATTAAAGAACTCAGTTAAAGAACTCAATCGATCAAAAGCTTTGATCAAAATTCTGAAAATTTGAATATAAGCGCTCGAATAGCAAAATTCTGATCCTAAAAAAATATCGATAGTATCCGAGAACATCAACGCTTGCACTGGAGCTGCTGGCCATGATCGGTAAATTTTTCCAAAAGCCCGAACCCAGCCAAGGCGATCGCGTCCCCCCAGGACAATACCTCGCCAAAGGGTTTCCCGTGTTGACCTATGGCGACACACCAACGATCGCGCTCGATCGCTGGGAACTGAAAATTTGGGGAGCGATCCAGCAGCCGATCGTCCTCCGTTGGGCTGATATCATGGCGCTGCCCCAGTCAGACTTCACGGCCGATTTTCACTGCGTCACGCGCTGGTCTAAGTTGGATGTGCAGTGGCGTGGGGTGAAGGTGACAGACTTGATGCAGGCGATCGACTTGGAGCCACGCGCTGTCCATGTCATGCAGCACGCCTATGGCGGCTACACCACCAATTTGGCTCTTGAGGATTTCCTGCGCCCAGAAAACTTCCTGGCTTATCAGTTATTTGGTGAGCCGCTTCCACCGGATCACGGTGGGCCCTTGCGCTTGGTTGTGCCGCATTTGTACGCCTGGAAAAGTACAAAATGGCTGAATGGTTTGGAATTTCTCGATCGCGACGAATTGGGTTTTTGGGAACGCAATGGCTACCACAAGCGTGGTGAACCTTGGGCCGAAGAGCGTTTTGCCGATTAGTCGCTTGATAGCAGACGGTGGTGTGCTGTTAGAAGGTTAATCAACGGCTTGTTGACGTTTCGATAGTTTTTCTTGGTAGGGTCTAGTCGGGACTATGGGCTAGAGCAGGCTAGAGCTTATGACTGACGAACTGCGATCGATCAACGACTCGTCTGCGGGTCATTCTTCACCTCAATCAGCCAACGAGGGGACGAATCAGACAAAAAAAGAAGCATCTGATTTGTCTGGAGTAGAGGCGTTGCGCGTGCCAGCACCAACGACTCGCAACGTGCTGGGCGGGTCTTTGCAACCCTGCTGCCTGTCTCCAATGACGGGATTTTATCGAACAGGCAGTTGTGAAACAGGCTCACTCGATCGCGGTTCCCATACAGTTTGTGCACAAGTGACGGAGGCTTTTTTAGCCTTTACAAAAGCACAGGGCAACGATCTGAGTGCGCCTGCTCCTTGGGCGGATTTTCCAGGGCTAAAACCGGGAGATCGCTGGTGTCTCTGTGCCAGCCGTTGGCAAGAGGCTTTGGTGGCTGGGGTGGCTCCGCCCGTGGACTTGCAGGCAACCCATGCAGCCGCGCTTAACACGATCGCCCTGGAGGATTTACAACGTCATGCCCTACCGATCTCCCCCGAGCCATCAGCCCCCGAGTTATCAGCCCCCGAGTTATCAGCACCAGACTCTGAAGCGCTCCCCGAGTAGGCCTAGGCAATGGCTGGGGGCGATCGTCATGGCCCTGGGCTGGGGGTTGGTGGGGTGTGCTACCGAACCATCAGTCCCAGAAATCGAACCAGCAACCTTTCGCAAGCGCTTGGTTCGCTATGTCACAGAGCGCTACCCAGAATCCGAGTCAGAAGTCTACCTGACGGGTCTGGCCAAAATGGACGATCGCCAAGTCCTGAATGAAGCCCAGCGGATGTGCGAAACCCTCAAACGGGGTGGCGACAAAAAAGGTTTGGTGGATCTGATTCAGACCGTGAGCCAGACAGATAACTTGCTGGAAATTCGCTTACAGATTCTCAAGGTGGCTGAGGAAGAACTCTGCCCGCCCGAAATATTTCCGCCCGATGGTTGGGAGCGATCGCTCTTCTTTTGGCGTTGTGTTGATTGCGTTGTGTTGATTGCGTTATTGAGATGACGTTGTGTTGATTGCAGAGGTGATTGATTGCAGCATCTGGTGGATTAATTGCCCAAGCTCAATCGTTACGATCCACTACGGTCAGCGGCTCAAACTGTGACAACACCCCAAATCCAAAAGGTCTAGCCCAGGATTGGACTAGACCTTTTTTCTTTCGCTGGCTATCTGAAGACAGGAATCACTCAACAGGTTTTACTCTCAACAGGAATCAATGGGGTCTACAACTAACCACAACTTCACACATTCACACATCACTCAGTCGATTCAGACTGCTTTGTTAGCAGCGCCTTTGGTGCGAACCTGACGATTCAAAACCTCCCGAATGAGCTAGTCGTTGATTCAACAATTTAGCTACCGGTTCGATCGCCGCATGGCGCAAATGCTACTGGAGACAATGAGTTATTGATGCTGTTTGGAAGGAGAAGTTATGTCAGTCTCTAGGCGGGAGGCACGCACCTAAGACTGTTTGGGAAGAGAAGCGTTTGTTGCTCCTTTCGTGCCTTGATCAAAAGATAATCGACTTGCCCTGTAACGTCTAGGGCGATCGACAAAAGTTGACATTGATTTAACTTGATTCATAATCCCGATCGCCTAGGGCAACCTGTCTGGGAGTAACGCTGAAGTGGGTATGTCGAATTGCAACGGTTTAGCTGGTTGTCAAGGGAGTTGATGGACGAAATAGGGGTGTTTGAAGTGATCCCTAATTGAGATGGTATCCATCGTTCAGGAATGATAGCTAGCGGGGATCAGCGATCGCCCTGGACAGCCTGTAGGGTGAGCAATGCCCACCGACTAACAGCTTCATCGCATCTGCGATCTGATGTACCAATCGTTTGAGGTAAAGGCTGGAGCTAGCGGGAATCAGCGATCGCCCTGGGCAGTTGACCGTTGATGCGTGATTGGTAATTGACTGATGCTCGATGAAAGTCATACTCTTTTCGAGCTAACAACCTTGTTACAAAATTGGTAGTTATGGAGGCGATCGAACCTAGAGCCAGCGGTTGGCCAGCCAACGACCGGCTTCTAAGGCTGCCAACCCCAGCCCCAAACTGCCCAAACCGTAGGTCAAGGTGCTGAATAGGCTGCTCGATCGCGCCAGCCAAGCAGTATCCAACAGATAAGTTGAAAAAGTGGTGTAAGACCCTAAAAAACCCACCGCAAATAGCAATCGCAACTCTGGTGCAACGCCCCCCGGCAATCCACTAGCCCAGCCCGCAAAGATTCCCATCAACAAAGCCCCTGACAGGTTGACGATCGCCGTGCCCACTGGCCAGCCACTTCCCCACCAATGGGTGCAGGCCGCCGAGAGGTAGTAGCGAGCCAGCGCCCCCGGCACTGCGCCCAAGGCAATGGCGATCGGGGCGCGCCAGTCCGATCGCTCCGCCACGATCGCCCACAGTTGCATCCATTTGCTCATGATCGGTTCATCCAACGGTGATTGCAGTTGGGGGTTCGGCACACTCAGCCCGATGGCAGCTCGTCATCTGCTGGCTCACCGTCCAACTCGTGATCCAACTCGCGATCCAACTCGCGATCTAACTCGTGATCCAGATCGTCCTCTAGCGCGTCGTCGGCATCCTCGGTGGGCAGGCTCGATCGCAACTGACTGAGGGCCAATTCCAACTGACCCGAGCTGGGATTATCCACATCCAACTGGAAGTAGCGGTGAAACTTTTCGCTGACTTGGATCAGGGACGATCGGCCAAACCGACGTTTTTTGACGAACTCGCGCTCCACCAGCTCTTGCACATGTTGGTAGGCTCCCGAGCCGCGCAAATCCACCAAATCCGCCATCGGAATCGGCCCCTTGAGGGCGATCGCCGCCAAGGTGCGCAGGGCCGCCACGCCCAAATCTGCCGGGACAAGCCGCTCCACCAAGGGCTGAAATGCTTCCCGCAGTTGCAAGGTGTAGCCCCGATCGGTCTCTGCAATTTCCAAGGCCGTATCCCGCTGGCCATAGTCGCCGATCAACGCCAGCAGCGCCTCGCGAGCCACATCGCGCGCGCAGCCTGCACAGTCAGCAATTTCCGCCAGGGTCAAAGGCTGCCCCTTGAGATACAAAATCGCCTCGATCGTACTGGCTAGCGAATGGGTCAACCCAGACAACGGTTCATTCCTCTAGGTGCGTCAACGGTTTGCATCACCGCCATTCAACACCAGAACGGGCAACACCAGAACGGGCAACACCAGAACGGGCAACACCAGAGCGAGGTTTAGTTGTGCCATTTGGGTAACTGCCCACCTGCCGTCTGGCCCCTCCACCGCCCAGCATTGGATTCTGACGCGATCGCCAGTGCCGATCATCGTTCAAGGGAGCCAATTCATTGACCGACCCTCAGTACGGGTCAATGGCTCATTTTTGCCGCTTTTGTTACGGAGAACTCAGCCAAAATCGATACCTAAAAAGCTCAGTCGATTTCCTGATTTGCCTAAACATCTCCAGAAGGAAGAAGCAGCGATGTTTGAGATGGATTGCTTCCTATGCGCCTGTTCCCTTCTGCTTCGATGCTGCTTGGTTTGTGCCTAGTGGTTGCGCCATCGCTGCCAGCGGGCGCTGCCACTCCCTTGATGTCTAATTTGATGTCTGAATCCCAAGTTTCTGGTCACGCAGCCGATCGCGCGTCCTTGATTGAAACCAACCCGGAAGTGGTTCGCCGCACTCGAAACTCCCATCGGGGCAGCGGTCGCCGCGATTTTGTTCGCTACGTCTTTGCGGCTCCCGCTAGCTGATTTCATGTTGTTCAAAGGCTAGGCAATACGCTCACTGATGAATCACTAATGAATCACTGATGAATCATTACTTGCGAGATTCTCTGAGGGTATTGCCTAACTCTACAACAGGGTTTCAATATGGTTCCAATATGGTTTCAATGCTGATTGAAGGATGGCTGATCTTTTCTTCAATTGAGAGTTGTTTGATCCTGAGCCGATGAGCAATTCTATTGAGAATTCCATCGGGAATGAATGACAAATTTACCTCTCAATTTGACCGAATTAACCTGAAAAATACCTACTCAATCAACATCATGGGGGCTGGTAATCCGGCTGATTGTCCTTTGAACATTCCGGGCCGGCGCTTGGTTGAGAAAGGCTGGCTAAGTTGATCAGGGTTGCGCTGAAGTCGCTGGGGGGCGATCGCGGGTTCACGGGTGGAAGTTGGGGCCAAACCCGGAGATCCAGCGCCCTTGGTCAACTCCGCATGATCAGTTGCTTGAGGCAATGGATCAGGCGATCGACCTGCGACGTTTGGACGGTTTATGTTTTGCTCGGGGAATGCGGATCGCGATCGTGCGATCCGCATTTTTTTTGGGGATTGGTTTGGCATGAGATTGCAATTGATTTTGGCGATCGATCATGAATCGATCAGCAGAAGCGCGATCACCTCCCACGCTGGCCGGATCAACCACCTGGCAACCCATCGTCCCCATCAGTGGCAGCAGGCCGAGCTAGGGTCGATTGTGGGGCGATCGGGCCAGCGATCGAGCGGTTGCTGCTAGGATCGGAGTATGGCAACGATCACCATTCGCGGCGTTTCCCACACCTATCAGCTCACCCCCGATCGCCCCACCCGCTGGGCTGTAGTCTTCGTGCACGGGTGGTTGCTGAGTCGTCACTATTGGCAACCCCTGATCGACCAACTCCCGCCGCAGATCCCCTGTTTGTCTTACGATCTGCGCGGCTTTGGTGACTCCCAACCCCCTGTTGATCAGCCCCCATGCACGACCCATCGCGAGCGCTACCAAAACTACGCGCCCGCTGCCTATGCCGAAGATTTAGATGCCCTGCTAGCCAACCTGGGCATTGAGACTGCTTGGGTGGTGGGCCATTCCCTGGGCGGCGCGATCGCCCTTTGGAGTGCCCACAAATTTCCCGAGCGAGTGCGGGGCGTGATTTGCCTCAACTCCGGCGGCGGCATTTATCTCAAAGAAGAATTCGAGCGCTTTCGGGCCGTGGGTCGGCGACTGGTGCAATTTCGCCCGCGCTGGCTGCGATCGATACCCGGCATTGATTGGGTGTTTAGTCGCGACAGTGTGGCCGCGCCGGTCGATCGGCGCTGGGGTCAGCAGCGGGTGACGGACTTTGTGACGGCCCATCCCGAGGCCGCCCTCTGGACATTGCTGGAATCCACCACGGAATCAGAAGTGCATCGCTTGCCGCAGGTGGTGGCCCAACTGACCCAGCCGACTTACTTTATCGCTGGGGCCGCCGATTCGGTGATGGAGCCGCGTTATGTGCGCCACCTGGCTAGTTTTCACCCGCTGTTCGATACCTGTGGTGATAATTTGCTGGAAATTCCCGACTGTGGCCACATGGGCATGGTGGAGAAGCCCCAGCGAATTGCCGAGGCGATCGGGGCCATCTTGCAGCGTCACGAGCCGGAGTACCGGGAGCAGAAAGGGGATCGCGATTGGAATCAAGACTGTGATCTAGATTCCGATCGCTCAGGCTTGTTAACCAATTCCTGAGACCAGAGCGATCGCCCGGCCCTAGTGCACGGTGAAATGCAATTGCACGATCCGTCCCTGGGTGGGTAGATTCGTCCATCGCAGCAAGGCTTGGCGCAGTTGGGTCGCTTGTTCCGGCGTGAGGGCGCTGGAAGCCGAATCATCGAGCACCATGCCGATTACCGAGCTGTTTTCGATGGTCAGGGACACCACAAATTCACCCGTGAGACTGGATGGTAGGGCGGCTTGCAGATACCGGGTCAGTTGTGGCCAATTTTGTGGCTCAACACCGGTGGCATTCACGATTTGTAAGGTGCGGCTGGTGGATTGTGGAGGCAGACCGCTATCGAGAACCTCCTGATCTCCGCGAACCCCACCGCTGGCGGGCGGGGAAATGGGTCGGGGAGCACCAGTCGTGCCAGGGCCGCCCCTAGCTCGCGGGAGATAGCTGGGGGGTGGTGCGCCCACGGCTTGGTTGGCTTCTGAGCGATCGGCTGACCCAAAGAATCCTTCATAACTCGTCCCTTCGGGCAGCTCCACCGGCACGGTCACGCGCTGGCTAGAGCCGTCGGGATTCACGCGCACCTCTTCGCTAACGGCCACAAATGCGGTGTATTGCGACAACACCCGATAGGCCAGGGAGGTTTCAACCACTCGATCGACCAGGGATTTCACCTCGTTGCCGTAGAGCTGGTTCATCAAATCCTTGATCCGATGGCGGGCCCACAGTTGCGGGATCGCGGGTCGATCGCCCTGGGCAAAGTCGATCGCAAAGCGCTGCTCAAAGGGTTTGTTCCCGGCGGCCGTGCCCGTAACGATTAGGGTTCCGGCGGCGCGATCGGGCTTGCGGCCAAACAAGACCAACGGCTGGGCGCTAAACAAGTCCGGCGCGGCTCCGGGGTAAATTTCCGGCGCGGCTCCCGAGCCTTCCCAGCGCACCCGCACATTGGTCAACACCGGGTTGGCGATTTGCGTGAAGAATTTTTCGACCGGCGCATCGGTCACTTCGTCCTGGCGCACCACTTGCATCGTGCCGCGTCCCACTTCTGCCAGCCGATCGAGCAGGAACCGATTCACGGAGCTGCCCACGCCGAAACTAAACAGGCGATTGCCCGGTTTCAGGTTGCGCTGGACGCTGGCGATCACTTCGCGATCGTTGCCAATGTAGCCATCGGTGATCAGCACGACGCTGCGGAGTCGGCCCGCCCCGGCCGCCGGGAACCGCAACACCTCATCGATGCCCGCTTGCAGATTCGTGCCGCCGTTGGCCTGGAGCGCTTCGACGTAGCCCAAGGCCCGTTGGCGGTTGGCGGCCGTGTTGGCTAGGGGGCGATCGGACAGGCGGGTGGCGGCGTTGGCAAAGTCGATGATCGTGAAGGTGTCGTTGGGGTTCAGCCCATTGATGAACCGGCGCATCAACTCCTTGGATTTGGCCAAGGGCTGCCCCTGTTGCGAGCCGGAGGTATCCATCAAAAACACCACATCCTTGGGCACGATCGCCTGCTGGGGATAGTCGATCGCCGGAATCAGGTACAGCCCAAAAAAGCCGCCGCGATCGTCCCCCTGGGTCAGCACCGTGGCTTGGGTCGCCTTGCCCGCCACCCGATAGCGCAGGATGAAATCTTTGTTGGGAATCGAGTCGGCCGGGGCCAACTGCACAAAGGTGGTGCGCCCCTTGCCGGTAAATTCCAGCTTGTGGGAGGTCGATCGCACGTCTTCAAGGGGCACGCCCGCATCGATATTCAATCGCAGGCTGATATCGTTGCCCGATCGCATCCCCGGTGGCAGCACAGGCGGGTTAATCCGCGAGGCATCGGGTACTTGGTCGGTGTTGGTGCCGTTGCCCGTTGGGTTGCCGGGGATGTAGCGCGGCCCCACCACCATCGGAAACACAAACTCGTAATTGCCGCCCTCAAACTTCAGGGACTCGGTGTAGCGAATGGTCACCTGAATCGATTCGCCGGGTTTAATGTTGGCGATCGACTGGGTAAAGATGTTATCCCGGTCTTGCTCTAGGAGGCCTGCCGTGCGTCCTTCCTGGCGGGCCCGCTCGTAGATTTCCTTGGCTTCGTCGCGGGTTTTCAGATCACCCTTGATCACCCGATCGCCGATCCGAATCTCCATGTCATCCACGGCCGCAGAGTCCGGCAGCGGAAACACATAGACCGCTTCCAGGGGGCGATCGAACGGATTGGTGAAAGTTTGCTGCACCGTCACCCGCGACAGGTTGCCGGTGATTTGGGCATTCACATCGGTTTTGTCGAGCACAAACCGATCGAGCGAACCATCGGGATTGGGCACAATCAGCCCACCCACGGGGCGATCGGCACGGGGTGTAGGACTCATCGGGCGGCCCTCCCTGACGGTTTGGCTAACGGTTTGGGTAGCAGTCGATATCGATGTGGCGGTCACGGGCCGAGATTCGATCGCGATCGCCCCCGCCGCCCCCGCCATCAGCACCATCCACCTGATCGCCCGTGATCGCTTCATGGCTTCACTCCCCATCCCACAGCACTATGGTTAATTAGTCCCACCCTCCCAGCTTAGTTCGGGAAAATCTGAGTTCGGGAAAATGGCAGGGGCGATCGCTCCCGATCGGTTTTGTGGATCAACGCCATGCTGCCTGAAGCCCTGATTCCACCGCGAGCGGATCGTGGGGAGCAAGATGCTCAGGCGTGTCGTCAAATCGCCCAGAACCCTGATTCCAGCGCGAGCGGATCGTGGGGCAGCAAGGGGCTTAAGCCCCTTGTTACGACAATTGGGGCATGGAAGAAAAACAAGCGTTGTGGCTTACTGACGACCGTGCCTAAAACACCTGAATTTTCGGGTTGGGATCTTCGCGCACCGTCAGCGATCGCTCAATTTGCCCCAGGTATTTCAGTTGCGACACCCCCTCCTCGGGATGAGACATCGATCGCGCCCGAATCGTCAGCACGGGTTTACCCCCCACGCGCCCCGGTGAATACAGGTCGATCGCCGCCTGCTTCAGGGTCGCCACCAGTTGGTCGCGATCGATCTCGGCCGGCACAGCGATCGCCGCTTGGGTTGCCCCAGTGTCATAAACCAACTTGTAGGCGATCGCCCCTTCCACCCGCGGCCGCTCCCGCAAGCTGACCCCAAAACCCAACAGCCCCGCCACCAACACCAACGTAAAAGCCGTCGCCCCCACCAACCGGAACCGCCAGCCCCAACCCAGCACAAAGGCCAACACCGTCGCTAGCAACAACACCCCATCAGCGATCGCCAGCCACTTAGCTCCCTCGATCGCCGCCTCCGTAATGCTGCGGCCCGCCAACAACTGATTCAAATCCATTTGCCCAACCCAGCCTAAGTCCCTGTATGAGAAATCTAAAAATCCTGCAAAAAGGGGCTTGGTGAAGACCAAGCCCCTACAGACTCTATCGGTTTTGATTTAGCCCAGGCAAGCCAGGGCGATCGCCCCCCTAGTCGTCATCATCCTTGCCAAACCGTTTGCCAATCCCTGCTGGCAAGGTATCCACAGTCCGTTTGCCCGAAGCAATCTGCTTGGCCAATCCCGGCGGCAAGCCCAACAGCCCACTCGCGCCGAAGTTGTTGTTGATCGTGATGTTGTTGACGATATTGATCGTCGTGCCGCCCAGGCTGCCACCCGTCGTGCCGCCGCCGGTCGTGCCCCCGGTTGTGCTGCCGCCGGTTGTGCCGCCTGTGGTCGTGCCCGTCGTGCCGCCAAAGATGCGGAAGTTGCTCGCGATCAACTCAGCCTCTGAATAAACCTTCAGCGAGAAGCTCGGGGACACCTTGACGATCGAGAAGTAGTTGCCATCGTCATCAATCCCCTTCTGGGTAATCGCCTTCACCGCATCAGCACCAGACTTGAAGCCCAGAGTTGCCGCCAAAGCAATGCGATCGTCCTTCGTCGAGAAGTCGTAGATCGTCGCTTCACCCGTCAGCGGGTCAACCTTGGATGTAGTGCTACCCGTTGTGCCGCCCGTGGTTGTGCCCGTGGTTGTGCCCGTGGTTGTACCTGTGGTCGTGCCCGCCGTGCCGCCCGTGGTTGTGCCCGTGGTTGTACCCGTTGTGCCGCCCGTGGTCGTGCCCGTCGTGCTGCCACTCGTGCCACCGCCCAGCGAATCCGAGCCGGTGCTACCGGTAGTTGTGCCCGTGGTTGTGCCGGTAGTTGTGCCCGTGGTCGCGCCTGTAGTTGTCGTACCCGTCGTGCCGCCGGTCGTGCCACCCGTCAGCGAATCCGAGCCGGTAGTAGTGGTCACATCCAGCTTGCCGAACAGGAAGACATCCTTGCCCGCGCCGCCCCAGATCGCATCCTTGCCGTAGCCCCCTTCGATCGAGTCGTCGCCTTCGCCACCCAGGATCGTGTCGTCACCCTTTTCACCCACCAGGATGTCTTTGCCAACACCACCAACAATGAAGTCATTGCCATCGCCGCCAAAGATCAAGTCATCATCGGCATTACCGGTCAGGATGTCGTCACCGCCAAAGCCGAAGATTTTGTCATCCCCGCCCAGACCATTGAAGATGTCCTTGCCGGAACCACCCCGGAAAAAGTCTGCCTTGTCGCTGGGCTTGTCAGACAGGGACACAGTCGTGAAGTCAGTCTCGCGCTTTTCCTTGGCCCCCGATTGCAGGAAATGGCCAAATAAATTTTTGAGCGTTCCTGCGCTGAATGCCTTTTCGAGGTCTGGGTTGAACTCCAGGTAGAGTTCGGAGTTGAACTTGGGCGAAGGACTGAACCCCTTAGTGAACCCGATCGCCTGGAAGTGGGCCAGCGCCGAGGAGAATTGACCACTGCTGACGGCTGCTTGGGCCTCGGGGTTGGCTTCTAGGTAATATTTGCTGTCAAAGAAAGAGCCACTCGATCGCGCTTCCTTCGCGCCAATAGCCAAGAAGTGTTCATAGCTGTAGGAAAAAGAAAGGCTGTTAAACGAGATGTAGCTCTTGACATCATCGTTCGCCTTCAGGTACTCCGCCGGGTTGAAGAAATAGCTGCCAACGCGCTGTTCCTTCACGCCTGATTTGATGAAGTGCTCAAATGTGCTCTTGAAGCCGCTGATCTTGAGTGACACCTTCAAGTCAACGTTCAGTTCAAGGTAAGACTTGGGGTCAAAAATCAGGGATGGGGCGCGATCTTCAAACTGACCCTTATTCAGGAAATGTGCAAATGCATCTTTGATTGTGCCTGCCTTGATGGCCGTGGCCACATCAGGGTTCTGTTCTAGATAGAACTTTTCGTCAAAGCAGAGCTTGGGATCGATCGCAGCGCCTTGGGTGGTGCTGCTGCCATCTGTGGCTGTGTCTGTGGTCGTGCCAGTCCCGGTTGTGCCAGTCGTGCCCGTGGTTGTCCCAGTCCCGGTCGTGCCAGTCCCGGTCGTGCCAGTCGTGCCCGTGGTTGTCCCAGTCCCGGTCGTGCCAGTCCCGGTTGTACCGGTAGTTGTAGTTGTACCGGTGGTCGTGCCAGTCCCGGTTGTGCCAGTCGCACCCGCAGTCGTACCGGTAGTTGTGCCAGTGCCGGTCGTGCCCGTAGTTGTGCCAGTGCCAGTCGTGCCTGTAGTTGTGCCCGTAGCACCGGTTGTGCCAGTACCCGTCGTGCCCGTAGTTGTGCCAGTTGTGCTTGTGCTGGTTGAAGTAGGAGTGTCAGTGCTAGTCGTAGTGGCGGTGGTGGTCGTTGCTTCCATTACTTAATACCTATCGGTGTCAGGTTGTACGGCCCCTAGATCCTGGGTGGGTCTCGTCTTGGGGAGTCACCGACCGATGTAGAGATCAGCGGTGCGGCGAGGCCCAGTGGATGTGACCCATATCGAGTTAGCAGACTGGCTTGCAATGGCTAGCCTGCTAGTGCTGTAGTTGCGATACACCCGATGCACCCTAATACGGGGTGTCGATCGTTTTATTGAATTACTAGCCGGCACGGCAACTGCGGTACTGAGTGGGCTAAGTGCGCTTGTGCGAGTTTTTGGCTTCTCTATCCCGTCTGACGATGGAGCAGGGGGTTAGTTCCCAAAGCTGTGCCGATTTTATCTATGGCAGGCTGGTTTATGAAGTTTTGGATGGTGAATGCTAGATATGATGGTTTTGACTCAGGTTTGGGTAACTTCTAGTTTCGGTTTTGGCTAAACCGCTGACTAATCCATCGAATTGAGCCGTTGAGAATTGCTCCGGCCATCAGGATGCCGAGGGCGGGTTGCCAGAGGGGTTGCCAAAGGGCGTACCACAAATCAAAGCCTAAGGGTTTGTGCAGGCTGCGGCCCACAACGGCGATCGCTAGCCAAGCGAAGCTGAAGAGTACTAAAAACAGATTGGCCATGAGGGCGCGATCGGCCCACAACCAGAAACGGGTTTGCCAGGGTTGGTTGGGTTCGGTCATGGTGGTGGTTGGCGATCGATCGCTAGCTGCTACAAGGTTTGCGAACTGGGAGAGTGCGTCACAATTTTGCATGATTCGCATCATTCGCATGAACTGTTGAAGTTGTATCACGGGCCCGATCGCTTGCGGATGGGGTGATTTGACCGGTGGGCTGGTTAATCGACCGTTGATTTACCCTCAAAACGTTGTGTCTTGCGTCATCGCGCTGTTCCCATGTCCGATTCGATCGAATCTCAGCCTAGTTCCCATTTAGAAACCGTGGCGATTCATGCGGGTCGGGCTGTCGATCCGGCTACGGGAGCGATCGCCCCGCCGCTGTATCTGACGACGACTTTTGAGCGATCGCCCGATGGGTCTTATCCCCAGGGCTATCTCTACGGTCGGCTGGATCATCCCAACCGGCGATCGCTCGAAACCTGCTTGGCGGCCCTCGAAGGTGGGGCGGCAGCGGCGGCCTTTAGCTCTGGGGCGGCGGCGATGATGGCTTGTTTGCAGGCGATCGGCCCCGGCCGAATTGTCGCTCCCTTAGATCTCTATCGCGGCACGGCTCAACTCATGGAGCAGGTGTTGCAGCCCTGGGGGTTGGCGGTGGACTGGGTGGATGCCACGGATCTGGATCAGGTCGCAGCCGCCTTGACCCCAGATACCAAAGCGATTTGGGTCGAAACGCCGTCAAACCCCTTGTTGAAGCTGGCGGATATTGCGGCGATCGCCCAACTAGCCCATCGGGTGGGAGCCTTATGCATTTGCGACAACACTTGGGCTACACCGATTTTGCAACAGCCGATCGCCCTGGGAGCCGATTGGGTCGTGCATTCCACCACCAAATATTTGGGCGGTCACAGCGATGTTAGCGGCGGGGCAGTAATTGCGGCGCGGCAGGATGCGGCCTTCGATCGCCTGCGACAAGTCCAGCGGTTGGGCGGCTCGGGGATGACTCCCTTTGATTGCTGGTTGACCCTGCGGAGTGTGGCTACTTTGCCGGTGCGAATGGCGGCCCACTGTGCGGGCGGACGACGGGTGGCAGACTGGCTGCGATCGCACCCGGCTGTGGAGGCAGTGCACTATCCCAGTTTAGCCGACCATCCCCAAGCGGCCCTGGCGCGATCGCAAATGCGGGATTTTGGCGGTATGGTGTCGGTGCAAGTGCGGGGTGGTCAGACCGAAGCAATGGCGGTGGTGGCGGCCCTGCAACTCTGGACGCGCGCCACAAGCTTGGGTGGGGTAGAAAGTTTAATTGAGCATCGCGCCTCGATCGAGGGGCCAGGAACCCACACGCCGAATAATTTATTGCGCCTGTCGGTTGGCCTCGAACATGGTGATGATTTGGTGGCTGATCTTGCCCAGGCACTCGATCGCGTCTATGGACTGTGATCCCAACCGGCTTAATTCCCCTTGAATTCGCCCTGAATTGTGATAAAAACGTCCTGAAAGCAGCAATGGCGATCCCTCGTGACCTCTTCCCAAGACACGGACTGGATTTACGAAAGTGGGTTTGATGATGTGTATCGTCAAGCCTGTGGCGGTAGCATTGCGGCGATCGTCCAAATTTTGAATCAAAAACTGGCCAACCAGCAAATTCGTACCCGTGCCGTGATTGCCGGTGGGAGTTTGCAGTTGCTCTGCGAAGCCCCCAGTCCTGACAACCTCGATCGCGAGGGTGTAGTTGAGCGAGTGCATAGCATCTTAGAGCACCTGGCCCCGCGCGGCATTCGCAAGGTTCAGCTCTACGCCCGCATTGTCCAAGAGCAGCAGTTGCTTTGGCTCGAAGCAATTCAACGGGATCCTGACGATCTGTTGTGGTCGGAGCCGCTGGTGCTGAAGCGATCAAACCTGCTCCACTGGACGCTACGGGACTTGCAATTGCGCCAACGGAGCGCCGTGTTCCCCACCCTCGGCTCGCCAATTCCCGGGAAGGCCGCCCGATCGCAGTTTTGGTTAGGCGCGGCCGGGGGGGCCCTGTTGGCGATCGTGCTGCTAGGGGCGATCGCTTGGAACTTCAAGTGGATTTCCTTTGGTGGAGCAGTTGCACCGGCTGGCAACGTGGTTGGGGCTGATGATCCCTTCGTCAAAGCCGTGCGCCTAGCCGAAAGCGCCGCCCTCGCCGGTCAAACCGCCAAAACTCCTGAGCAATGGCAGGAACTGGCCGGCCAGTGGCAAGCAGCCGCCGATCTCATGGAAAAGGTCTCCGCTGAAGACCGCCGGGCCGCCACCGCTCGCGATCGCGCCCAGCGCTATCGCCAAAATAGCCAGCAGGCCCGATCCCAGGCTGAACAACTCCGTGGTAGACCCCAATAGTGCATGGCGATCGCTCCCCATCCCCTCGATCGCCCCGTTCCACCCACCAGCGCGACACAAACACAAAAACTTCGTGATTAGACCAGATCCAGGGTGCGGCAAGTTAGTGATAATGATGGAAGCATCGCCACCCAAGCACAGGAGCCGCGAATGAGTTCAACCGCGCCCCTTCCCCCCAGCAAATTGGTGCAATGGTGGGAAGCCCTATCCCCCTTAGCGCGTTTTCTGCTCATTGCCCTAGCCGCCCCCCTGACTGTGCTGAATGCCTGGGCGCTAGCAACCATTTTTGGCTATTTTCAATCGCTGCTGGCCGTGTTGTTGGTCACGGCCCTGTTGGCTTTTTTGCTGAACTATCCCGTTAACTGGTTAGCCGCCAAGGGTGTGAACCGAGGGCTAGCGGCGGTAGTGGTGTTTTTGATAGCCCTGTCGATCGTTGTCGGCGTGGGGGTGACGCTGGTTCCGCTAGTGGTGGCCCAAGCCCAACAACTGGTGGCGCGGCTGCCGGAATGGATCGATTCGGGCCAGCGCCAGTTGATGATGCTCAACGAGCGAGCTGACCTGTTTGGGTTGCCGATCAGTCTCGATGGGGTGATCTCGCAACTGAACGATCGCCTGAAAAACGAGTTGCAAAGCCTGGCCGGGCGCACCCTAAACCTGGCACTGAACGTGACCGTAGTGACCGTGGTGCGGTTGCTGGACGTGGTGTTGACGATCGTCTTGACCTTCTACCTGCTCCAGCACAGCGAAGAAATTTGGGAAAGCATCATTGCTTGGCTGCCCGATCGCCTGCAACAGCCCTTTTCCCGCACCCTGCGATCGAGCTTCCAGAACTACTTCATCGGCCAAATCCTGACGGCCACCTGTTTGGGCCTAGGGCTAACCACCATGTTTGTAGTGCTCAAAATTCCCTTTGGTCTATTGTTTGGCCTCACGATCGGACTGATGGCCCTTGTCCCCTTTGGCGGCTCCGTAGGCATTGGCACAGTGATTTCCCTGATTGCCCTACAAGACATTGGCCTAGCCCTGCAAGCCCTCGCCGCCGCCTTGATTGTGCAGCAGATTGTAGAAAATTTGGTAGCTCCGCGCGTCCTAGGCAGTGTGACCGGCTTAAATCCCTTTTGGGTGTTCCTAGCGATTTTGACCGGCGTGCGAGTGGGCGGCCTGTTGGGAGTGGTGATCGCCGTGCCCATGGCCGTGTTGATCAAGGAAGCCCTAGCCAACTTGCGCGCCCAAGACCCTACCCCCGGTGCAGTGAAATCCTTGCCCGAGCCTGAGCCTGTGGCAATGGGTACGCCCGCCCGTTCACCACTCACCGAGTGTGATTGATGGGATTGATGGTTTCAAGAGTGGATTTCTAAAGCGCCACTGTTGATTAACCTCTTGCATCCATGCCGACCCTCACCCCAAATCCCGCGCCCAAGTCGGGAGAGGGGCTTGCAGACCCGAGAGGGTATCCGAGCAGCCAAAATTGGTACTCTGCACGCCCCATCGATCGACGCAGACCAGGAGCTTGAGCATCTTGCCTCCACGACTATTAACTATTGGTGCTTGGCCCGGGCCAAAAGATACTTTTCAGACATCTTCCTAGGCGACCCCAGCAGATCGCTTTTTCTTGCAGTTGGGCTGTCATCCTGGTCAGCACTCGGTTTCCCTGACTTCTGCCTAATGGGTAGCATCTTGGGAGAAGAGAGTGGGGGATGAGGGCTGCTAGCCAATTCGCGCAAGAGGTCTATTGAATAACTGCTGTGAATAACTGCTGTGGCATGGGGGCTGTCAGTGACTAGCGATCGACCCTGATGAGTGTTCAGCCCCCAGAACACCAGCTTATAATTCAGCTAACGCACTCCCTAAGCCAGGATCATCAAAGTACGGCAAAATACGGCGAAAAAAAACGGCGAATTAAGCCAAGTTTTGGGTAAATAGCCGCAAAGCCAAATCGGTTGACGAAGTGCTGATGAGACCTAGGATTCCACCCTGAGAGTTTGCAAGAAAGCTCCATTCAGCAAGTGGTACTAGCAGGCGCTGTCACATCGGTTTGTATTGATTCCACGGGACGCGCTACCCATGAAAAAGGCTACCGGGTTTCGGTGTTACAAGACTGCACCTGTGCGCGCACACTTTTTGAGCAAGCGTTTCACCTTGACAATGTCTTTCCGCTCTATGCCCATGTGCTTTCTGCCGATGATTTTATTCAGTCATTAACCTCTCTGGAATAATGTCGGATTCTAATACCCATGATGAGCTGAATACACAAATTCAATATCGATTAATTGAGAAACTCTCAGAGTCTGAACGGTGCTATCGAGAGTTGATTGAAAATCTCAATGAAATCGTTTTTAAGTTTGACCATCAAGGTTGTCTGACCTTTCTCAATCCAGCTTGGACTAGAACGCTGGGCTATTCGGTCAATGCTTCCTTGGGCCAGCCCCTCGCAGATTTTATTGATCCGCAGCAGCAGGCTGCTTGGCAAGTCTTGCTCACAGATCTTGATCAGCGATCGCCCTTGAAACAGGAGTTGAAGTTTCGCCACATCTGCGGCCAAGTTGTGTGGCTAGAAGTTGCGATTCAGCCTCGCAAAATGGGCAGTGAATTTTCGGGTTCCCTCATGGATGTGACCGATCGCCACCAAGCGGAACAATTGTTGCAGCGCATGAATGCTGAACTCGAAAAGCGGGTGGAACAGTGCACCCGCGACCTAGATACCACCAATCAAAAATTGCGAGCTACCATTGATAACTTGCAACAAATCCAATGCCAGTTGATGCAATCCGAAAAAATGTCGGGTTTGGTCAATTTAGTGGCGGGTGTGGCTCACGAAATTAATAATCCAGTCAACTTTATTTATGGAAATTTAGACTATTTGGAAGACTATTTGCAAACCTTACTTGAAATTGTTGATTGTGATCAGGCTCATGATCCGAGTTCAGCAACGGCTGTAGAGCTGTTGATGGAAGATGTGGATTTGGATTTTTTAAAAGAAGATTCCCAAAAGATCATTAACTCTATTCGGACAGGGACATCTCAGATTCGCCAAATTGTGGTGGACTTGCGCAATTTTTCACAGATTGATGAATCCGAACTGAAGATGATCAATATCCATGAAGATATTGATGGCATTCTCAAGATTCTGAATTATCAACTGAAGGCAAAAATCAAGTCCATCTCCATTGAAAAAAACTATGGGGAATTGCCTTTGATTGAATGTTATCCGAGATATTTGAATCAAGCCCTGATGAGTATTTTAGAAAATGCGATCGATGCAACGGATGCTTGGAGACGCAAAACCGCTGCAGACCCACAGCCCGTCGATCGCCAGTCCTATCGGGGCAAAATTGATATCCAAACTGCTGTGCTAGAACGCCAGTGGATCACAATTAGTATTACGGACAATGGGATTGGGATTCCCCTGCCGATTCAAAATCAAGTTTTTAACCCATTTTTTACAACGAAAGTAGTGGGTCAAGGCCTAGGAATGGGGCTAGCTATTAGCCACCAAGTCATCACTGGAAAACACCAAGGTAAATTAACTTTTCGATCTCAAGGGGGCCAGGGTACGACCTTCACTATTCAGATTCCAATTCGCCAAGCTGATCCTGCGGAATCCAAAGTGGAGGATTCTGTGCGCAGCCTGTCCTAGGCTTAGGGAACAGGGCGCGTTTGCAGGGGACGGGCATTGCGGCCCAGGCGGATTTGGAGCCGATCGAGCACAACGGGGTCGATCGCCACGGGTTCTGGCATCATCACCCAAGTCACTCCCTCGGAGCAGGGCGGCGTGGTTAAGGAGCCGCTGTAGCTGTAGAGCGATCGCGGTTCGGTGGCCAACAAATCAGCGGGATTCAGCCACTCATCTAGCTCGATCGCCCCACCCAAGGCTTGGGGAACCCGTTGCAGAATCCGATCGAGCAGTTGGCTGGCGGGTTGATTGGCGGGTTGCTGGGCGGCGCGATCGCTCCCGGTCAGCCATTGCCCCAACACCAGTAGCTCCCCCGCCTCACTGCGATGGACAAAATGCACCTCCGCTGGGAACGATCGCCCGGCCAACTGGTGCTCGCTGGGGTGGTGAAAGTGGAATTGCATTAGGTGATAAAGCTGGCCGCCAAACCCGACGGTGCAAGCCTGGGTGCGGCAATCCACGAAAATCGATCGCCCTGTGTTGCGAATGCGTGTGCCGGCCGGGCCGTAGTCTAGCCGTAGGGTGCGCGGCTGGGGCTGGCCCAACCCCCCGAGGTCGATCGGTGATTGCTGCTGACCGATCGCACAGGCTTGAAACGCACCATCCAGCGCTGCCCAATGGTCGGGGCCGGTGGCTCCGCTGTAGCTCCAGCGGGGTTCCGCCAGCAAATCGCGATCGACCCACCGACCCGGCAAGCCCCAACCCAAACAGGCTCCCCCGAGGGCGATCGATCCTTGTTTTAACCAGTGTTTTAACCAGTCGCGACGGTTCATCGGTTGGGTGTCCTTGGGGCTAGGCAACTAAACGGGCAGTTGGGCCAGGTAGCGATCGACCTCAGCCGCTTGATCCCAACCGTGGCGCACACAGTCACCCAGGGCCACACCGCCTTCGTAGTTGCTGCAAGGGAACAGCCCCGGCCAGGCGGCCAATTCCCGATGCAGTGTGGCCAGGCGATCGGCATGGCCGATCGTGTACTGAGGAATCGCCCGCCGCCACAGCTTCACCGACAGCACCTTGGGAGCTACGTCTTCCTTCAGCAGAATGCGCCGCACATCCCCATGGACGATATCTGCAATTTCCGCCTCGGTTTTGTTGATTAGCCCAGGATTTTGCGCGCCACCGATGAAGTTGATCAGGTGGGCCCAACCCTGGGGCGCACGGCCCGCAAACAGGCTAGAAGCCCAAATCGTGCCCAAGGTTTGCAGCCCCAAGCTACGGGGGATCAAGTTGCCAAAGCCGCGCAGGGATTGGGCAAAGGCCGTTTCGGGATAGGCCAAAATCACGCAAGCTACCGCCGGATAGGGAATTGCGTGCAGGGCGGCGCTGGCGGCCGGAGCCAGGGGTTGCAACAGGTTCGCCGTGGCTGGAGCGGGGGTGGCCAGGACGATCGCCCGAGTCGTGATTTGGCGCGGCCCATCGGGGGTTGCCAAGTCCACGGTGTAGTCGCCATTGCTTGATCGGGCGATCGCCTCCACCCGCCAGCCCAGCTTCACGCGATCGCCCAGTTCCTTGGCCACCGCTTCCGGCAGCATTTGCAAGCCTTCCCGGAACGACCCCAGTTCACCGGATTTTGGCTTGGGCAAATTCGGGTCAGCCGGGGGCGCGGTTTTGGCCGCCCGCCGCTTGGCCAGCAACGTCCGAATCGCCCCGGCCGCCAGTCCCCCGCCCGCTGCCTGCATAGCCGCCATCTTGCGGAAGGCCGCCGAAGCGCTCAGGGCATCGGGATCGCCGGCATAGACCCCGGAAATAAACGGATCAACCATCCGCTCCATGGTTTCTTGGCCCAGATGTCGGGTAAAAAATTCCCGCACGGTTTCTTCGCCGCCCCGGGCCTGCACCGTGGCCCCCAGGATCGGCGGCACAAATCCGGCCGCCCCCAACAGCAGCCGCGCCTTGCCCCGATCGCTCAACAAGGTCGAATTCCAAAATGCCCCTGGACTCATGGGAATTGCCTGCAAGCGCCCGTCCCAATAGACAAAGCGGGGCAACTTGCCATCAGCAAACACCAACTGATCCTTGAGACCCACTTCCACCGCCAGTTGCAGCAACTCCGGCGTGGGGGCAAAGCTGTTGGGGCCTTCTTCCCACAAAAAGCCATTGCCCGATCGCGTGGTGATGTTGCCGCCGACCCGATCTTGGGCCTCCACCACCAGGCACGATCGCCCCGGCGACTGGCGCACAAACCGCTGGGCCGCGCTCAACCCCGTCAAGCCTGCCCCCACGATCAACAGGTCGATCGGGTTTGATCGCGCCACACTGCTTTCAACCGCGCCCGGTGTTGCCACAACCATCGCCAAACCACCTCAACTCAAAAAAAGAATTTGAAAAATTACGAAATAAACCGAATTAACCAACCGAATTAACCAACTGAATGCAAGCTGAAATGGTTGATTTTCCATGCCCCAGTTGTCGTAACAAGGGGCTTAAGCCCCTTGCCCCCAACAATCTCATCACGACGGAGCCAGGGTTTCAGGCGATTTGATAACCAGTGCCAGTTGGTTGAGTTTTGTTCCTCAACCCAACATCAGCCAAGTTTGTATTGACCGCGTTGGGTTTCGCAAAGCATTGCCCAACCGACCGAAGCGAGATCACAAGCTCCTAGCCAACCATGGCATCAAGACAAGTCTTAAAACCTCAGCTTATCTTGAACCTTAGTGCTCGGATTTGAAAAATAACTTGATGTCGATGAATTGATTCATCCATCCATTGACCGGAACTACTCCTAACGCAGGGAGGCGATCGGGAGCGATCGCTCGTTGGTGGCAGCGGGCTGGGGCGACTGGGCCATCAACACCTCGCGGATTAACCGGGCGATCGCCCGTTGGGCCAGCTCACTGGCCACCTGTTGCCCCAGTTGTTGGGTTTCGGGCCGCACCAGGATCTTCGCCGCCAACTGCAACAGCTTCACCGAATCAAACCCCGGCGTGTCTTGCAACAGGTTCCAAATTCGCTGCAACCGAGCTAGGGTTTCGCGGGGATTGTTGGCCGGTTGGGTCGTTGAAGCGGTTGTGACCGGCGCAGTCGATCGCCCCCGGTTGATCACTTTCGCCCAAGTATCGGTCAGCGACCGCCAGGCCGTTTGACCTGCCCCATCGATCGCTTCCACCAGCCGCATCGCAACCTCCCGGCGAATAAATTCTCCCCGTTCTGAGAACAGGAATTCGGCAGCTCGATCGATCCCTTCGTTGAGATCGTAGTCCAAACTATCCTTGGCATTGTTCAGCAGATTCTCCAGCCGGTTCCAGCGAAATTCTCCTTCGCGGAAGAGCAAATCCTGGAGAGAAGCTCGTAGCTCTGGGGCCGGGTCCGTGAGCAATCGCTTGGCAATGTAGGGGTAGGCCTTGCTGAGAACTTTGAAATCCGGATCGACATTGATCGCAATCCCTTCCAGGGTCACGAGCGATCGAATAATCAAAGCGTAGTAAGCCGGGACTCGGAAGGGAAATTCATACATCACATCCGATAGTTGATCGGTAATGTTCTTGAAATTCAACTCCGAAACGCTTGACCCCAAGACATTACTGAAAACGCCCGACAAAGCCCCCGCGATCGGCTGCAAATCCGTATCGGGAGTCAGAAATTCTAACTTGACGTAGTCTTCGGCTAACCGCGAAAAGTCACGATTCACCATGTGCACCACGGCTTCAATCAAGCCATAGCGCTGGTATTTTTTGACCCGGCTCATCATGCCAAAGTCCAAATAGGCCAACCGGCCATTGGGCATTGCCAGCAAGTTGCCCGGATGCGGATCGGCATGGAAAAAGCCATATTCCAGCAGTTGGCGCAGGGAACATTGCACCCCCACATCTACCAAATGGGTTGCGTCAATGCCCTGGGCGGCAACGGCTTCTAAATTGGTGAGCTTTGTGCCGGTAATCCACTCCATGGTTAACACCCGCTTTCCGGTGTATTCCCAATAGATTTTGGGCACATAAATTTCCGGCATTGCCCCATAGAGCTGGGCAAACAGTTCGGCATTGCGGCCCTCTTGGGAATAGTCCATTTCCTCAAAGATGCGGCCGGCAAATTCATCGGTAATGGCGACTAAATTGCTGCGAATTCGCTTGATGTTGGCCATTGCCCATGTAGCGAGCGATCGCATGATGTAAACATCCAGCGTGATTTGCTCAATCAACCCGGGGCGCTGCACCTTCACGGCCACTACTTCACCGGTCTTTAGCTTGCCCTTATAAACCTGACCCAAGCTGGCAGCAGCAACGGGCTTTTCGCTCAATTCTGCAAAACAATTTTCGGGGCGATCGCCCAATTCTTCTTCAATGAACTGATAGGCAATTTCGTTTGGGAACGGTGGCAACTGGTCTTGCAGCTTCGTTAGCTCTTCGAGATAAATTGCCGGAACCAGATCCGGGCGGGTTGAGAGGGCCTGACCCACTTTGATGAAGGCTGGGCCCAACCGGGTCAGCAGTTCGCGCAACTGTTTGGCCCGGCGGGGCGCGTTTTGTTTAATGGTTTGGGTTTGCCGATCGCGCCAGACCCCAAAGGCAAACAGAAAACAGGGCCAGAGCACTGCGATCGCCCGTTGTAACACCTTCCACCAGCGACCGCGATAGGCCGCCTCGATCACCTCGGGATCGTAGGACGGAGAGGGTGTAGCTTCCCAAGCATCCACATCAAAACCGCTGGGCAACACGGCGGGGTTGCTGCCGTTCCTGGGGGGGCTGCTGGGCAATTCCTTCACCACCACGGCCCTCGCTTCGATCGTTTTCCCCGAAGAGTCAGGCTGGGCGGACGCAGGGTTCATCGTTGAAGTCATGGCGGCGATTGGGTGGCTCGAACGAGCGGCCAGGTTTGTTGCACTGAGTTATCCAGCGATCGCACTCAGCCCTAGGGGTGATGTTTCGGTGGCATAACTTCGTAACTAATTGTGACATTCCCAGTCCGTCGCTGCTGGAAATTTTCTGCGGGTTTTGGTTGCGAAGATTTGCAGGAAATTCAGTTGCGCGGGGAGGACTCGGCCGCTGGGGAGCGCTACAGCCGAATAGATTTGAGGTGCGATCGTGGATCGGTTGATCGGGCAGCCCGCACTTGCTCGTAGGCCGTTCGTTCGGCCGCACTGGGCGAAGTGGGCAACGTCACTGCCACCCGCACCAACAAGTCCCCCCGATTACCGCTGGGTTCGACCCAGCCCTTGCCCCGCAGTCTCAGCGTTTGGCCCGACTTGATCCCCGCCGGCACGTTCATGGTCACCAATCCATCGGGGGTGGGCACGTCGGCCTTGGTGCCCAGCACGGCTTCATCAGGAGTGATCGGAATTTCGCAGACCAGGGTTTCGCCGTCGAACTGAAAGAAGGGGTGGGCATTCAGATTGACTTTCAGGTATAGATCGCCCCGCAGACGGCTGTAGGGGTCGTATTGCCCTTTGCCCTTCAGCCGGATTTTGCTGCCGGGTTTGGCCCCCGGTGGAATTCGCACGGTGATGGTTTCGGCTCCCAAGCTCAGGCGCTTTTGGGTGCCATTAAAGGCTTCCGCGAACGACAGGGCCAAGGTGGCTTCCCGATCGCCCGTTGTGCTGCTGGCTTGGGTGCCAAAGCCGCTACCCACATCACCAAAGCCGGAAAAGCCGCTGTTGTAGCTGCTGCCTGTGCCGCTGCGATAGTTGTAGTTGCTCGATCGGTTGCTTGGCCCCCCTTGGGTGCCAAACCGGCCTAGGAGTTCATTAATGAATTCGTCGAAGCTGCCATAACGCCCAAACTCAAAATCATCAAAGCCTGTCCGCGCTCCCGTGCCGCCCCAGGCCTGGCCAGCGCGATCGGCTTGCTGCCAATATTGCCCAAAGCGATCGTATTTTTGCCGCTTGGAGCTATCGGATAAAACTTCGTAGGCTTCGTTGATTTCCTTGAAACGGGCCTCGGCCTGTTGGTCGCCCGGGTTCAGATCGGGGTGATATTTGCGCGCCAACCGCCGATAGGTTTTTTTGATTTCCTCGGCGCTGGCGGTTTTGTTTAAACCGAGCACCGCATAGTAATCCTTAAAATCTGTCGCGGCCATGCGCTATCACCTGTTTTGCTGGGGTCGATCGGGATCGGGATAAACTCAGCCTAACGAAGTCTAGCGCTGGCCTGTGATCGGGCGCGGCCGCATTCGGTGGTGCAATTCCCGAACCTGTGGGCATTGCGTGGGCGATCGCACGAGAGGGCGATCGCTCCTTGGTCGATCTAGGCTTGGTCGATCTAAGCTTGGTCGATCGCTGCGCGCAAATCCAGGCAGAAAGCTTCGATCGCCGCCAAGCCCTGTTCTGGTGTGCCGTCGGCCAACCGCTTCACGAAGGCGCTGCCCACGATCGCCGCATCTGCCCCCCAGTCGCGCACCTGTTTGGCCTGCTCGGGCGCAGAAATGCCAAACCCTACGCCCACGGGTTTATCGGTCAGTTGACGAATATCAGTTAGCAACTCCGAGACGCGGCTGTGCATTTCGCTGCGCATCCCCGTCACACCCGTCACACTAACCAGGTAGATAAAGCCTTGGGATTGTTGGGCGATCGCCGCAATCCGTTCCCGGGAGCTGGTGGGAGCCACCAACAGCGTCACTTCCAAGTCCGCCGCCGCCGCCGGTTTCAGCAGTCCATCGGCTTCTTCGAGGGGCAAATCAGGCACCACTAAGCCCGCGACTCCGGCCTGGCGCACTGCCTGGATGAACGGCTCAATCCCACGATTCAGAATGGGGTTGTAGTAGGTGAACAGGACGATCGGGGCGTTTAGTTCCGGGGTCAGTTCCGTCAACAGCGCCAACACATCATCAAGGCGCGTGCCGTTGGCCAAAGCGCGGGTGGCAGCGGCCTGAATCGTCGGGCCGTCAGCCAGCGGGTCAGAATAGGGCACACCTAACTCGATCAAATCCGCCCCTGCTCGATCGAGCCGTCGCAGGGCCTCCGCCGTGGTGGTCAGGTCGGGGTCGCCCGCCGTGATGAAGGGAATCAGGGCACAACGACCCGCTTGGCGCAGGCTAGCAAAACGATCAGAAACGGAGACGGTCATGATGGCAGGCGATCGACGGGGTAAGCGATGGGGGTCGAGAGGGTGCTGGGTTGGCGACAGGGCAGACGGCCGCTGCACCCTGATGGGTCAAATCGTGGTCGGACAGACTTGCTGTAACTGGCAAGGGGCCGGTTGTGCCTAGCAAGGGGCTGAAGCCCCTTGTCTGGCTAGGTCTTTGGGCGATTTAGGACTTTGGGCGATCGGCTTTGGCTGCTTCTTCCGTTGCCAGTTGCTCAGTCAAGGCGGCTAGCTCTTCCGGTGACAAGGCATCCAGTTGCTTTTGCAGCACTGCGTCCTTGTACTCCTGCAATTGCTGGGAGTAGGTCATTTTTTGGGTGACTGCCCGAGCAAGATAGGTCAGCAACCAGCCCACCAATCCTACTACCAACGCGGCCTGAGTCCAGATCCCCGCGTTGGTGGGATTGAGACCCGCGAGTTGTAGCCCACCATAGACCAGCCCGCCGGCCAGAAACAGCCCAACCCCAATCAAAATTGCATCAATTCGCCGCATGGGTTTTGGATGGATGTTGCGTCGTTGGGTAGGGACTTAGGCATCGATCGCCCGTCGCTGGGGCCGCAGATTCAAGAACGGCGACAACAACAGCAAACCGGGGAAGAACAAGAATACGGCAAAGTAAGCGAACAGCCGCTCGATCGAGCTAGCCACATACCAGCGCTTCTGCAAGTAGACATACAAGCCCAGGGGCAACACCAGTAAGTAGGCACCCGCCAGGGCCACATACAGAATCAGCGCGATCGGCAAATCCGTCAAAGCCATAACCTCAGATCCTCGCCTGCACAACAGGACGCGCGAATAACGGGACGCATGATTTCGATCGGTAAACATCTTATCGTTCCCACCGCTCGCCCAACGCGCGATCGCCCCCTCAGAAAAGCCAATTGCAACGATTAGCAATTCCACCCGGTGCTGGTGACGGGGAATCGGGCACTGGCGAGTGGGCGATCGAGGGCGAGGCCCGGGGCGATCGCCGCAGGGTTTGATCCCGTTTCTCGAAAAATCCCGTAACAGTCTTGCCCCTTAGGGGCCATTGCACGTTATCGTAGAATCGGCTTAACGCCCACGCAGCGGACGCAATCGCGTTGCCACATGGGGGCATGGCGGAATGGTAGACGCTACGGACTTAAGAAATTGAGCCTCGGTTGAGAAATCGATCGAGTGGCAGCTCTCAAACTCAGGGAAACCTAAGGCCCAACGGCCGATCGCGCTGGTTTCATACCCACCGCCTCGCCAGTTTTGGTGCTATGGCAATCCTGAGCCAAGCCGACCGGCATAAATCCCCAGACGCGAATCTCCTCGATTCTTGTCCTAAGGGTCTGCCGCGATCGCCCCGAGCGATCGCCCACCGGTCGGAAGGTGCAGAGGCCCGACGGGAGCTACCCTAACGTAACCAGTCGAGGGTAAAGGGAGGGTCCAATCTTCGAGGTCAAGCGAGCATTGCTTGCTCCAGCCGTGGTGAAAGCCACAGGAAGATGAAAATCCGTTGACCCTGATACGGTCGTGAGGGTTCGAGCCCCTCTGCCCCCATTCTGACTACGGCTACCGGGTCGCTGGTCTATTGGCCCATTGGTTGACCGGCTCAATGGACTGAGCTAGGTTCCTGAATTGCCGAATCCTGCGGCTTGCGGATGCGGTTCTACAAATCCCATAAATCCCACAAATCCCATAAATCCCATAAATTCAATAAACCCGAATGACGTTATCCCGATCGCCCGCCAAAATACCTTGGCGGGCGATTAGATTTTGGGCTGTGAAATTCCGGGTCATGAGGGTCTGGGCGGCACGCTGGCCGGCAGAGAGAGGGCCAACCGTGGGGATGGCCAGAAATTTTGGGATCAGTTCCCGATGGAGGACGATCGATTCTGCAAGAGCGATAGGGTGGCAGTCACAGGGGCTACCCGCCCATGGTGTCCTGAGGGCGCGACGGGCTGGTGTTGGCTGCCTTTGCATCGCAAGTAGGTGTGTTGATCCATCTCCGCATCTATACGGAAATGCCACCGGAATAATCGCCTATCCCGCGTGACCAGTTTGGGGCGATCGCTCGCAGATCTCACCGGACTGGATTGAGGCATTTGCAGCATCATAGGGTCGATCGAATGAGGTGGAACGCACTCTATCAGGATCTTCCCGGAATTTGTTAGACTCAGTTCACTAGACTACTTAAGTAAACTCAAGTGCTTTTTAAAACATTAATGCGACCAATGTCGGCCCATTGTCATTAGCATTGGCTTCAACCCATCTTGGGCGATCGTTCCCTGCTTGGGGTCTGAGCTTGGGAGAGTGCTCAAAAACAGCACTCAAAAACAGCGCCTAAAAACAGCGCTCAAAGACCCGGTCGAGCCTTCTGAGCATTGCTCACGCCGCGCTCTGTGCTCTGTCATCGCTTCATGGTTGGGTCTAGCAACCTCCTTGCCACTCTTGCCGCGCTTGCCGCTCTGATCAATCCCGCTCCCCAACACGCCGTCTGCCCCTAGGCGCACCGTCTTTTTCATCTTGCTCATCACTGATTGGCAGTTGTTGCAGCCATGACCCCAACTCGATTGCCCCGGTTTCATCCGCTCTTGCCCTGGTCGAGGCTGCGTCCGTTGTCCAAGGCCTCGGAATCGCTGCCTCCTTCTCCCGCCGTTCCCGCCATGAGCGATCGCCCCTCCCGCCAGCCCTCCGCGTTGCCCACCGCCACCGACTCGCCCAATCACCCCTCTGATGGGGCTGCTGGCCCGTTGACGGCCGCCCAAATTCAAGAGACGGTCTATAACTACCTGATTGAATTGGTGCAAACCCATGCACCTGAATATGTACTAGACGAGTTTTATCGACTTTTTTTGGGACATCAAGGGGCAGTTAATCAACAAGCGCTCCACGCTATCTATCAACTGATCTTTCTCAATGATCGTGATGCCTTCCATGTTGCGATTAAGCGCACCTGCTACATCCTGATCAATAACTGGATTAGTCGCCGCTATGGCAAATTTATCTATCATTTGATCGATCTCTTTGACCAAGCAAAAACAGCGAATCTATCCCATTCCGTCAGCCATTCAGTTTCACTCAATCGTCTGCGTGAATGGGTGCATGAATTTATCCAAAGTGATGATTTTGAAGAACTAAAGCTATTTGCCGCGCGCCATGAAATTGAGCCTACTGAAGATGTTAGTCAAACCCTAACCCAGTGGACTCCGCCGGTTGCGGAACGGGCAACCAAAGCGGTCTCCAAGGCCCCGGCCCAACCAGAACCCCATTGGAGTAGCCGCTACGTGGGCCAATTGCTGGTGGCTCAGTCGGCTGATCCTGATAATCCTAAAGAACAGCGAGAAGCGGCGGCAATCTACGCGCGGCAATGGCGGGAGCGTTTTAAGTTTGATTTGGCGATGTACATGGCCAAGTCACAATCCTTGCGAATCGATCGCCGCCAGCTCCAGAACCCGACTAATTTGGGCGATCGCGTGCTCAAAATTGTCAAGTCGATCGTTCTGCGTACTGGCAACCACAGCTACGTCAGCTTGGCGAATTTATTTCTTCAACAAACCCAGGGTTTGCAATTCAGCGGCTACAAAAAAAGCCTCTTGAAGTATCTGATACTAGAAAATGTCCAAGATCGCACAATTCAACTGATTCGCCAGAAGCTACAAGCCAAGCTGGATGATATTTTTCCCGATCGCTATCAACATGCCCTCAGTGATTGGCTACACCAACAAACCTGCCGGGAACTGATTGAATTTTTAACAACAGAAGATCTGAAGTCGCCATCACGTTTATTTTTGCTGATTTTGTCGAATGGTAGTGCGCTCACCCTGGCGATTTTTCTGCTGAAATTGGTGTTGATTTGCCCTTCGACGCGATCGCACTTGGACTTGTGTATTGCGCGGCTTGTAAAATATTACGAGCAGTTTGATGAGCAAGATTGTCGTTGGGTGGTCTATTTCTTCGACATTTTTAATGTGACCTTTGCCATTCACACGGAAAATGTCCGCTACAACCTCGTGCCGATCGATGATGAAGCCGCCAACGGGTCGGCCGAGGATGCCACGGCAAGCGATCTGAGTGAGGAGCGCTATGACTTGCAGTTGCGCCGGAGCATGGAGTCGCCCAAGCTCGATCGCTATCGGCTGTTTTTGCAAACGGCAGCTTCGACCCAACTGCCCTCAACCGGCGACTTATTTGAGGAACCCGTGCCCCCCAGTGATCCCAGTGATGGGTGAGGGTTGCCGTAGGGGCTGGGCGGGGAAACCCAGCCCCCCGATCCATGATGTTCTGAGACTCGGACGGGTTTGCAGCGATCGCTCGGGTCAGAGTTGGGAGACCCAACCCCTACAGCGACGGCATGCATGACACGCTCTAGGGTTGGGCTTGGAGTTGGGGTTGGGGCTTGAAGCGGAGTTCTTCTGTGTTGATCGAGCCGTCATCATTGACCCAAGCCAGGTGACGAATCCGGCGCATCCGGGCCCGATCGCGGGCTGACTCTAGGGTAACGGTGGGTTGCAGGTCGATTTCCACCCGAATCAGGGCCGGAGCCTCCGTGCGTAGTCGGTGGGCATAGACAAAGGCGGCGGCCCGGGCCTGGGGGCTGGCGGGCACGACCAACCAATCGCTGGCGGGGAGCTGACCCGGAAGCTGATCGCTTTCCGACAGCACCCGATGCAAGGGTTCGAGGTTTAAGCAAAAGCCAATGCCGGGATAGCTATTACCGTCGGGATCGTAGAGGCTCAGGAGTTGGTCATAGCGGCCGCCTTGGCCCAGCAGTTCGTGGCCTGTGGCGGCGTTGCTGATCGCCTCAAAGACAATGCCGGTGTAGTAGTCAAAGGGTTGGATCAAGCTCAGATCCAGGACGATCGGCAGGTTGCGATCGGTGGTGCGGGCGTAGTCTTGCAGCAGTTCGATCGTGGTTTTCAGGCGATCGAGGATGGCCCCCTGCTCAGGGCTGAGATCCAATTGGGAAACGTTTTGAATGATGTCCGTGGGGCGACCGCGCAGATCAAACAGCAGCAATGCCCGATCGCGCAGGGCTGGTTCTAGGGGCATGGCTTCGATCGCCAGTCGATCGAGTCGGGCCATGGCCGATCGCACCCGATCGCGCCAGGGTTGGGGGAACGGTTCCAGCAGCGATCGAGTTAGACCCGCCTCACTCAGCAGCAGTTGCCAATCGGTCACGCCCGATCGTTCCAAGCAATCCGTCAGCAACAGCAACACTTCCACATCGGCCGCCACACCCCCAATCCCCAGCAGCTCCACCCCCGACTGGAAGAACTCCTGTTGGCGGCTGGAACTACCTTTGGGCGGTTTGCGAAACACATTGGCGCTGTAGCACAGGCGCTGGGGATGGGTCACACCGGCCATGCGAGTGACGGCGGCCCGGGCGATCGAAGCCGTCAGTTCCGGCCGCAAGCCCAAATCCTCGCTTTCGCTGTCATAGATTTGGATCACCTTGTCCCGCTGCACCGAGCCGCCCGCCACCAGGGTTTTGACCCGCTCCAGGGTTGAGGTGACGATCCACTGATAGCCCCAGCGCTGAAACACATCTTGCAGCTTGGTTTCGATCCAGTGCTTTTGCGCCACATCCAAAGGCAATAGGTCGCGCGCGCCGGTGGGGGGTTGGTGAATCGCCATGGTGAAGGAGTCGAGCGGGATCGATCGAGCTTGTTGAACGTCAGCCCCTACTTCTTACGGCCAAACAGGCCCCCAAACAAGCCACCGCTGGGTTTATCTTTGCCCCCGCCGATGGTTTTGGGTTGAGGTTTGGCCGGTTGGGCCGCCGTTTGACCGCCCGTGAGCTTATCGAGTTCCTGTTTGGCAGCTAGGGCGATCGCATTGCGCGGATCGATCGCCAACGCGCGCGTCAGGTGTACCTTCGCCAAAGTAGCCTGCTTTTGCAGCACATAAATCTTGCCGAGCCACGCATGGCAAGCCGCATTGTTGCCATCGATTTTCAAGGCATCCTTCAGCTCCTGCACCGCCATGGCCAGTTGCCCTTTGCCCATCAGCTCTTCCGTGCGCTGCAACGCCCGCACCACAAACTGCGTATTGCCATCGCGGGCGGCCGTGGTGTCGCTGCCACCAGTGCTGCCGGAGGGTGCGGCGGCCGGCGCGGCCGGCCGGCCGGCCGGTGGTGGTGGCGGCGGGGCGGCGGCTTGGGCGCTGGGTCGGGCCATTGTGCCCTGGGCCGTGCGCAGCAGGTAGACCAAATTCAACTCGCTGGCTTCGGCAATCTTGGCAAGGGCCTGATCCAAGCTGTCGTATTGATGAACTGCGACCGCCTGTAATGCTTTCAGATAGGCGGCTTTGATGTTGGAGTTGGAGTCCTGGGCTAATTGCTTGGCGGCTGCGCTTTGGATCGTCACCTTATTCGCCTGTTGTGGCAAGCGCCCATGCAGCATCCGCAAAACCGCCTCATGGTCGGCTCGCTTGGTGTCGTTTGAGAGAGTGGCATAGGCCGGATTCACCAGCCGCGACATCAGTTGCTGGGCCAGGGCCTTGCCTTGGGGCGTAGCGGCCGAGCAGGTGTCCGGGTGAAGCCGGGGCGCAATTTGCAAAAATCGCTTGCGGATCGCCTTGGGATCAGTGCCGATCGGCACGCCCAAGATGGCATGGTGATCCGTCACATCGTGGCCAAACAGTCCTCGTTTAATCTCGAATGACATAGCGCGCCGCCAGTGCTGTGAATCCCTAAAGCGTGGTGTGGGAGGAGAGGATGCTTGCCAGCCGCGATCGGGGCTGACATTTGTAGATCGCCAGGTTGGGTGAAAGGGGGAGCTGGTGATCAATCACGGAACCGAATCACGGAACCGAAGCATGGAGCCGAAGTATGGAGCCGAGGTATGGAACCGAAATTGCGAAGATCGATGCACCGAGGATGAATCGAAGGCTGGATGAGCAGTTGGCGATCGCCCAGACGCACAATAGCCTACCGGTGAAGTGCTCGGAACTTCTACCTGAGGAACTTCTACCTGAGGAACTTCTGTGGTCGCCTCTCTGCTAGTCGCCTTTCTACTAGTAGTGTATCGGGTTGCGGCGGGCCCGGTTGTGATGCCAATCGCTCTTTGCACAAGGGATGGATGCCTGATTTCGGCGCTGTGATCGGGGCTAATCGATGCTGATCGACTGCTGTTGCGATCAATCGGGCGATCGCAGGTTTTTTGTGTCCCACTAATCTCCCACCTTGGGCCAAGTAGCAGGGTCAGCCTGCCACAGATCCAGGCGGGGAACCGTAGCCAAAGCTTGACTCAAGGACTGGTGGAGATAGCCGTTGGTGGCCAAGACGCGCCCGCTGCTGGGGTCGATCAGGCTGCCATCGTAGGCGCTGACCTGTCCACCGGCTTCTTGCACCAACAAAATGCCGGCCGCAATGTCCCAGAGCGAGAGACCGCGCTCCCAATAGCCATCGAGCCGCCCACAGGCCACATAGGCCAGGTCGATCGCCGCTGATCCGCCCCGCCGCACCCCTTGGGTTAGATGGGTCAGGTAGCAAAATTCGGCGTAGTTGTTGTCGGGGGTGTCGCGGCGATCATAGGCAAAGCCCGTAACCAGAAGACTGCGGCTGAGGCGATCGGCTTTGGAGACTTGCATCGGCAGCTGATCGCGCGTGGCCCCCAGGCCTTTAGCTGCCCGAAACAGCTCGCCCCGGTAGGGATCGGCCACCACACCCACGATCGGCTGGCCCGCAAACAACAGCCCGATCGACACCGAAAAAAATGGGTATTGGTGGGCAAAATTGGTGGTCCCATCGAGGGGATCGATCGCCCACAGAAACGGACTGTCAGGGTTGCCCCCGATCGCCCCGGACTCTTCGGCCAAAATTGGCAAATCCGGGCAGTGGCGCTGCAAAATGTCCAACACCGCTGCTTCGGAGGCGCGATCGGCCGCCGTGACCAAATCGCCCGATCGCCCCTTTTCTTCCGCTTCAATTTTGCCTAGGAACGATCGGACGATCGCCGACCCCGCCAAAGCGGCCTCAGTCGCCACCTCTAGCAATCGTTGTAATTCCGCGCGATCGGGCATTGTGGCCATGCTGTTCACTGCTACTTTATGCAATCAAGCTGGATTTTGTCGCCGAAACTCCGCCGGCCGCAAGCGCATCGGCTGCTGGGGATTCCAGATCCCGAGCTGCAAAATCCGCGCCCGCTCTTGGGCATAGAACAGGCGGCGATCATACTTCAGCCAGCCCGATCGACTGGCCGGCATTGCCCGTCCTTCAAACACCAGCCGTTCATTCACCAAAACTTCTCCGCGCCAAGCGTAGGCCAACAGTCGGCCCAACCGATCGCGCGCTTCCCCCGCTTCAAACTCCAACCACAGGGACTGGCCCACCACCAACTGAGCCAGGGCCTCTTGGGCCTGGAGACCCCAGGGCTGTTGGCGCAAGTCCGGTGCTTCGATGCCCAACAGGCGCACGGTTTCCAGACGCTTGGCCTCGGCTCCCGTGCCGCGCACTTCGATCGTGTTGCCGCTGACCACGCGGTTGACCATGACTTGCACACCAGTTACCGATTCGCGACCACAACTGGTCACCAGACTCCCCAAGGCGATCGCCATGATCACAGCGATCGCCCGTCGCCACCGCAGTCCAACCGTGGGGAGATTAGTCCTCATCTAGCGGCAGGCCCCGGCGCACCTTGCCCTTGCCAAAGTAGCGACCGAACTGCAATTCATATACCTCATCTTCGTCCTGGGTTTCCACCACCAAGTCCGACTGGGCATAGCTGACACACAACAGGGCATAGCCGCGATCGCGCAGGCCCGGCGACAGGCCCATCGCTTCCGGTTGCGCCAACTGACCGTCGAGCACCCGCACCGCACAGGCCGTGCAAGCACCATTGCGACAGGAAAACGGCAGGGTCACGCCTTGATTTTCCGAGCAGTGCAAGATGTAGCGATCGCCGGGCACTTGCACCTCATGGACAGTCCCTTTTTGGCGATTGTGAATCCGCACTCGAAACAGGCGATCGGGTTCTGTTGTGGACGATCGATCCTCAGCACTGTAAGTCATGGCAACCAAACCGGGGGCGAACAAGCCAGCAAAAAAGGGGGCAAACCGATGCGATCGCGGCCCTAGAGGGGCGATCGCCCTGAAGGATGATTCTATCTTCTCTTCCCATAACCGGCCCGAGCCTGATAAGATATCAGCCTGTCATCAGGAGAGATGGCCGAGCGGTTGAAGGCGCAGCACTGGAAATGCTGTTTAGGGGTAACTCTAACGAGGGTTCGAATCCCTCTCTCTCCGTTTTTGAGCAACCGAGATCCAACCCACTAGATCAGCTGTAGGTTGGGTAGAGCTTGCGAAACTCGACGCGGTCTCTGGAAGCATTTCGGATGTTAGGTTTCGTTCCTCAACCCAACCTACTGGACTACTGAACTAGCCAGCTTGCGGTCGGTCAGTCTCGATCGGGCCATCATTATGGTGATGAACTCCGGCGGTTGGCTGCGAAATTGCCTTAAACGAGCTAATTTGAGAAGCGATCTTGATGGCCCGCGTGTTGGGCGATCGGGAAACTCCTATTCCTACTGCTGGCTGGTTTTAGGCGATTGTCATGGTGACTTCCACTCCGTCCAATCAAGCTGCTAACGCCTCGCCGCTCGATCCATCAGGGCCGAGCACCGTTTCCCTGGAGCAACACGAGGTGCAAAAGGGTGTGCGCCAAGCAGGGATTAACCCCAACTTTTGGTATGCCGTGGCTTGGTCAAACCAGTTGGCGGCGGGGCAGGTGTTGGGAGTGGAAGTGTGGCAGCAAAAAATCGCCCTTTACCGAGATCGATCAGGCGCAGTGCAAGCCCTGGAAGATGCCTGCCCCCATCGCGGCGTGGAACTGAGCCGGGGCAAGGTAATTGGTGATCATCTAGCCTGTCGCTATCACGGCTGGGAATTTGACGGGACGGGCCAATGTCGCCAGATTCCTTACCTGCCGCCCAGCCAAAAGTTGCCCTGTGCCCATGCCCAAAGCTATCGCGCGGCCGATCGCTACGGGATTATCTGGGTTTTTCCCGGCGACCAGAGCCTTGTTGAGCAAGTGCCCTTGCCCGGGATTCCCGAGTTTGATGATCCCCAATGGCTGGCCGTGCCGGTGACGGGCTATTTTCGGGCACATTTTTCCGTTTGCAATGAAAACTCGATGGATGTGTTCCACGGGTTTTTGCATGAGGAATTGCAGGGCTGGTTTGACCCGGTGTTGCTGAAGCTGAAGGACGAAGGCAACGCGATCGTGGCTGATTATCAGGTGTCCTATCAGGGGCAAATGGCCAAGTTTTTGGGCTTTACGGAGTCGGCCGATGAGGTGACGACTAAAACCGTGACGGTGCAATATCGCTATCCGCACTTTTTCAGCCAACTGGAGGGGGTTTCGAGCCTCTACCTAATGCGGTTGCCGGTGGGACTGCGGGAGAGTCGATCGTTTGCGATTTTCTTTTTGCGGTTGGGGCTACCGGGTTGGTTGGTGCAAGCAGTTCGGCCCTGGGCAGCCAAGCTGATTGAGCAAAAGATTTTTATGCGCTTTCTGAATCAAGACATTGAAATGATGGAAAGCGAGCAGCGGGCGATCGATCGCGATCCCCAGCGGCGTTATGTGGAGATCAATCCGGCGATCATTGCGGTGCAGCGGATGATTGTGCGCCAGTACCGTTGCTTTTTGGACGGACAGGCTAAGTCTGAAAAATATTCATCTGAAAAATCTTAAGCCGATCGAAAGTTTGTGATCTGAGTCACGCTCGTGTCATGGTCAATAGAATCGCCAAAGCGTCTGGATCTCGACCCGATCGACCCCATATTGCCCAGATGCTGAGGGGGCGATCGGGGCCAGAGAACCTTGACAGAGAACTAGCTTCCAATCCCGATCAATCGGTAAACTAGGTTACGATCGCACCGATCGAAGTCAGGTTGTGGTAGAGCTGTCTTTCGATGCGGTCATGCTGCCCACCGTTTACTCTTCGCCTGTAGAGGTTCCTGCTCGTGCGATCGCGAAACGCTTCCCAAATTGACTCTTCGATCGTGCCTGTGACGCGACGCACGGGCGCTTATGCGCTGCTCGATAGCCTGTGCCGTCATGGCGTGAAGCACATTTTTGGCTATCCGGGCGGTGCGATCCTGCCGATCTATGACGAACTCTACGGCTTTGAAGTCTCGGGCCAACTGCAACATATTCTGGTGCGCCATGAACAGGGCGCGGCCCATGCTGCTGATGGGTATGCCCGCGCCACTGGCCAGGTTGGGGTTTGCTTCGGGACTTCTGGCCCCGGTGCGACAAACCTGGTGACGGGGATTGCCACCGCGCACATGGATTCGATTCCCCTGGTGGTGATTACGGGGCAAGTGTCGCGCACGGCGATCGGTACCGATGCGTTCCAAGAGACGGATATTTGGGGCATTACGCTGCCGATCGTCAAACATTCCTACGTGGTGCGCGATCCGGCGGACATGGCGGCGATCGTGGCCGAAGCGTTCTACATTGCCTCCTCGGGTCGCCCTGGCCCGGTGCTGATCGATGTGCCCAAGGATGTGGGTCTCGAAGCCTTTGACTACATTCCCGTGGAGCCGGGATCGATCCGGCCGGCGGGCTACAAGCCGACGGTGAAGGGCAACCCGCGCCAAATTACCCAGGCGATCGAACTAATTCGCAATAGCCAGCGCCCCTTGCTCTATGTGGGTGGTGGGGCGATCGCCGCTGGGGCCCACTCGGAAATCGCCCGGTTGGCGGATCATTTCCATCTGCCCACCACCACCACCCTGATGGGCAAAGGGGCCTTCGATGAACATCACCCCTTGGCCCTGGGGATGTTGGGGATGCATGGCACGGCCTATGCCAACTTTGCCGTGACGGAGTGCGATTTGTTGATCGCGGTGGGGGCCCGATTTGACGATCGCGTGACCGGCAAGCTCGATGAATTTGCCAGCCGCGCCAAGGTGATCCACATCGACATCGACCCGGCGGAAGTGGGCAAAACCCGCGTACCCGATGTGCCGATCGTTGGGGATGTGCGACAGGTGCTGACGGAACTGCTCGATCGCGTTCATGACCTGGCGATCGAGGGCAAACCGGCCCAAACCGCCGCCTGGCATGAGCGGATTAACCAATGGAAGACCGACTATCCCTTGGTTGTCCCCAGCTACGACGACGAAATCGCCCCCCAAGAAGTGATCGTCGAGTTGGGTCACCAAGCGCCCGATGCCTACTACACCACCGATGTGGGTCAGCACCAAATGTGGGCGGCGCAGTTCCTGAAGAATGGCCCCCGTCGTTGGATCTCCAGTGCGGGCTTGGGCACGATGGGCTTTGGGATTCCGGCGGCGATGGGTGCCAAGGTGGCCTTGCCGGATCATCAGGTGATCTGCGTGGCCGGCGATGCCAGCGTGCAAATGAACATCCAAGAGCTGGGAACCCTGGCCCAGTTTGGGATTAGCGCCAAGACCGTGATTGTGAACAACGGCTGGCAAGGGATGGTGCGCCAATGGCAGGAAGCCTTCTATGGCGAGCGCTATTCGTCCTCCAACATGGAAGTGGGGATGCCGGACTTTGGCAAGTTGGCCGAAGCCTTTGGCATCAAGGGCATTCTAGTGACGGAGCGTAGCCAATTGGCCCCGGCGGTGGCAGAAATGCTGGCCCATGATGGCCCGGTGTTGTTGGATGTGCGGGTACGTCGTGGCGAAAACTGCTATCCAATGGTGGCTCCCGGCAAGAGCAATGCCCAAATGCTGGGTCTGCCGGAAGTGAAGCGGGAAGCCCCAGTTAGCCACCAAACCTGTACCCACTGTCACACGGACAATCATCCGAGCCACCAGTTCTGTTCCCACTGCGGGGCCAAGCTGTAGTCGATCGCTCTTGATCGTCTGAACCGAGGGGCGGCTTCGCTGATCCAGTGAGGCCGCCCTCTCCTATGGATATTTGTTTGATATTTGTTGATAGATGCAGCCTCTACCTCAAACGGTTGGTACATCAGATCGCAAGATCGCAGATGCTATGAAGCTGTTAGTTGGTGGGCATTGCCCACCCTACCGGCTGTTGATAGTTATTGATATCTGTTTGGACTCCCTTGCTCCCTGATCCCAACAACTGACTGATCCATGACTGACCCAATGCGTTTGCCAGGAACGATCGCCCCAGATGATCTCGATGCCAACGCGATCACGCCTCCCTTGGCTGACCCTGTAGAAACCATGGGAACAGATTTTTATGTGTCTTGGACGGATTACCACCAGGCGATCGAGCGGCTGGCCTTGCGAGTTCATCGATCGGGCTGGCAATTTGATAGCCTGGTCTGCCTGGCGCGGGGGGGCTTGCGGGTGGGAGATGTGCTGTCACGGTTGTTTCGCAAACGGCTGGCGATCCTGTCCGTGAGTTCCTATGGGGGCGACTTGGGGCGCGATCGCGGGGAGCTGGCCTTTGCCCATAGCCTGTCGATGGTGGGCGATCGACTGGGGCCACGGTTGTTGGTGGTGGATGACTTGGCCGACTCGGGCGCGACCCTGCAAGCCTCGGTGCAATGGCTGCGCGATCGCTACGATTTGGCAGAAATCCGCACAGCAGCGTTGTGGGTCAAGGGCTGTTCAGTGATCGTGCCGGATTATTACGATCGCCCCTTGCCCCACAATCCCTGGATTCATCAGCCCTTTGAGCGCTACGAAACCCTTGATTTAGCTGCCCTGGATCGGGCGCATTCCCGCGATGAGTAGGGGATTGGCTCCAAGCGGGGCTGCCAGCAACAGGCCGAATTATCCGTGTTAACCTTGAGAGAGATTTGCATATTAGGGCTGTTTTCCGTAATTACCCGGATGACAAAGCTAGCCCTAAGCATTTCTGAAACTGAGTCATGTCCCCACCGCATCTCCTCTATGCTGCTCTGTCGCTCGGGTCACGGATTAACCAGTTGACGAGTTGAGCAGGCTGGCACCTGGGTTGTTCTGGGTTGTTCTGGGTTTTCCATGATGGCGTGCCCGTTCGCGATCTGAGCAACTGTTGCTAGGGCCCCGGCCCTGTCTTCAAATCCGTGAGTCAGACGTTTCGCCTGCGTTCTTTGTTTTGGTAGAGGTTGGCTATGGAGAATCGACGCTCCCCCAGTCCAGATCGATCGGTCTCGGGTCACCAGGAGCGCAGTGGGCGGTCAATTGGTCTCAAGCCCCTTGGGGAATATCTCGTGGAGGCGGGACTGATTGCGCCAGCGCAAGTAACGGTTGCCTTGAACGACCAAACGGTGACGGGTTTGCGATTCGGTGAGATCTTATCCAAGCGCGGTTGGGTGCGCGAGCAAACCATCGAGTACTTCATGGACAAGGTGATCGAACCCGAACGGCGATCGCTCCGTCAGTCCCTGGCCACAGCCCAAAAAACCAATGTAGCCAAAGCGGCGAACGCAATTCCCCACCGCAAGGGCTTTGTGCGGTCAAGCTCGCCCGTTGAGGTGAACAAGCGCCCGCCCGCGCCGCCCTCGGCCCGAATGCCGATCGCCGTTTCGCAACCCGAGACAGTCAGCACCTTCCGGTCAGATGATGCGAGCCTGCGCCACCGGAAGCATTACGGGCCCGCCGCTGCCAAGGGTATGATTCCCCCGCCGCCCCCGCCGCCGCCGTCCTTCCCCCCGCCGCCCCCGCCAGAAGACCGCGTGAGTGATGAAGAACTGACCATCACGACCTGCAATGGTGTTTCTGCGGATGATGATTTCCGGGAAGCTGCTGAAAATTTGGTTTGGATCGGTTAATCCTGGATTGGTTAATCCTGGATCGGTTGATTTCTCGGCAAAGTCATTGCGATCGAGTAATCGTGATCGGTCGTGGCGGGTCTAATGTCCCTAGAATGGGAGCGAGATTTTGCTGCGGTGGTGGTAACAATGCCCCCTGCCATTCGATTGCGATATGGACGTTTCGGATAGCGCTGAGTCGAAACAGGGATCCCGGGCTGCTGGCTCGATGCCAACTGGGGCCAAGCCAGCGGGTGGATTGCGGCCGAACCGATCGCCGGACTTAGAAGCCAGCCTGCTGATTGTGCCGGGTGGGTCAGAAGTGCCGGAAGCTGTGCGCGATGCCAACCAAGCACCGCGATCGCCCGATGCCAACGCGAATGGCGGGTGGTTGAGGTGGGCGGTTGGGGGTGTTGCGGGGTCGATCGCCCTGACGGTGGGGAGTATGGGCTATTTGTGGTCGATGCGGCAGTTGCCGCCACCAATCCAAACGCAAATTGATCGCCTAGCCAATCGCCCGCCGAGTCCGACACCCTCTGCTAGCCCCACCTCTGATCCCAATGCTTTGCTGGGTCACTTGCCCTATAAGGAAGCTCCGCGATCGGAACTGCGATCGATTAGCAACAACGGTCAAATGCTGTTGCGCAAGTCGGCGGCGCGGGCGTTTCGGGAAATGCAATCGGCCGCGTGGGCTGATGGGGTGAATTTGGCAGTGCTGTCGGCTTTTCGCTCGGTGGAACAGCAACAATCTGTCTTTTTCAATGTCAAAGCCGAGCGGAACCAAGCGGCCACCAAGCGGGCGGAGGTGAGCGCTCCTCCAGGTTACAGCGAGCACCACACGGGCTATGCGATCGACCTGGGAGATGCCAAGGTGCCGTCTGCCAACTTAAATCAGGGCTTTGAGCGAACTAAGGCGTTTCGCTGGTTGGCGGACAATGCAGCCCGCTTTAACTTTGAGCTGTCGTTTCCTGAAGGCAACCGCCAAGGCGTGTCCTATGAACCTTGGCATTGGCGGTTTGTGGGCGATCGCGACAGTCTGGAAACCTTCTACAAAGCACGGCAACAGGGCGAGGCCAATCCGGACAGCATCGATGGGCCCACCAATGCTGACCCGGCTGCTCCGGGCCCTGACTCATCGCCTGCAACAACCACGGGTACGGATGCCGAGGCCAGCCCAGAATCTAGCCCGGAATCTAGCCCGGAATTCAGTTCTGAACCGAGTCGTGATGGTCGGGATGCGAGCGATGACTCCTCGGGCGATCGCAGTCCCCTGCGCGATCGATTCTAAATCGCTACTCCTAGCGAGCCGTAGGGGCGCTTTGGAGACTGGATGCACCGATCGTGGGTGTTATGGGCTGGGTGAGCCATTGGGGAAATCGGCTCAACCAAGACCAACCGACTCGCAAGGCGATCGGGGGATGAAACAGCACTTGGGGCGGCAAGATCATGTGCTGGATTTTCCAGACCGTCTCGTGGATATCGGCGTGGGCATCGGTGAGGTGTAGCACGCGCTCCAGATAGACTTGCAGGAACCGAGTTGCCCGATCGGGTCGCGGCCCTTCAGTCCCCGGCCAGCGCAAATCTTCGCCTGTGGCCATCAGCCAAGGCAGTTGGATCGCTGCTGCGAGTTGATAGCGAAACTGTTGGGCCAGGCGATCGAGATCCAGCCCCCACTCATTGCGGCAGTCGTCGAGGCAATCGCCCAGGGTTACGGCCCCGATCGCCGCGCTAGTCATGCCCTGACCATAGAGGGGATTGAATGCACAGGCGGCATCCCCCAACACAGCCAAGCCCGCTGGAAAGGCGCGTAATTGTTCGTAGTGTCGCCAGCGGTTGGCCGTGCCGCGATAGAGCTTGATGTCGGAAATTGGCTTGGCATGGGCGATCGCCCGGGCAATGGCCGGATCGCGTAGGCTGCGAACAAAGGCCAAAAAGCCCTCTTCATCGCCTGGGGGATAGTCACCATTGGTGCCAGACACAGTGACCACCCAGCGGTTGCCTTCCACGGGGTAGAGCACACCGGCCCGAGGATCGTGGGGCGGCTTGGCCCAAAGCAAAATTGACTTCCAAGTGCCTTCCGGGTCGCCGCTCACCTGTTGCAAATAGTCAGCAGGCATTTCATACCAGCGGCTGGCATAGCCCAACTTGGCATCGATCGTGGTTTCCGGGGGGCTGCCATAGCCCAGCTTGTCCAGCCAGCGGGGAGCTTGGGAATTGCGACCCGTGGCATCCACCACCAATTGGGCGCTCAAGACCGTTTCGGCGGGTTGGGTTTGGGGGGTGGTGCAGATCATGCGAATGCCCGTAACCCGATCGTCGGCCATCACCAGTTCGCGCACCACCATGCCTGAACGGAATTGAATATTGGGCATGGCCTGGAGCCGCCGCCGCACCAAGGCTTCTAGGAGCGATCGGCTGCTGGTGTGGGTGACAAGGTTTGACGAAAATCGGGGATTCCAGCCGCCTAAGCCCATCATGGCGCAGTCGGCAGTCCAGTTGACTTCGACGGCTCCGGCGGCGGCCAGGTCGTTGGCAAAGCCCGGAAACAGGTTTTCGAGAATTTGTTGGCCCCGAGCCAAGAGCACATGAACGTGGTCTGATTGGGGGGTGCCGGGGCGGCGATCGCGCCAAATGTTCCCCTTGAGGGCTGCGGCCTCCCAGGGGCTGGGCAGCTCATCGCGCTCGATGATGGTCACATGGGAGAAGCGATCGGCTAAAACTCGTGCGGCGAGCATTCCGGCCAAGCTGGCCCCTAGGACGATCGCGCGATCGGGCAGTGCGCGATCGGCCTCAGCCGGTCGGGCCAGTTGAGCGATCCGCAACCAAGTATTGGCAGTCATCGATCGGGCAACAGATAGCAGCATCAGACGCACTCGCAGGGATTCAGCAGCGTTATTTGATCGTTCGTAAAACGCGCTGCTGAATCCGGAGTTTTCGCGGCTGGGCCCCAGGGGCGATCGCGATGGGAGTTTGCAGTATTAAAATCGGCCTAATCCGTTCTATGACGGGCTGTAATCCACCCAAGCCGCTGCGATCGGGGTGCTAATTGAACTAGGCGGTGGGTTTGGGCTGTCTGATCACCCCAAAATGCCTCTCATTCGCGCTTTTTGCACTTTTTGCACCTTCTTTGCTTGCACCGCACGCTAGCTGCCACCCACCATGCAAACGCTGCCCCTTGCCACCATGCCTACGGTTTCTCGATCAGCCCGTCCCGTTGTCGCGGCGATCGACATCGGCACAAATTCCATCCACATGGTGATTGTCCGCGTCGATCCCAGCCTGCCAGCCTTCGACATCATTTCCCGCGAAAAAAGCACGGTGCGGCTGGGTGAGCGCGATCCGAAATCCGGTGACCTGACGGAGGTGGCTATGGGCCGGGCGATCGAGGCGCTCCAGCGTTGCTATGCCCTGGCCCTCAGCTTGCGGGTGGATGAGGTGATTGCGGTGGCCACCAGCGCGGTGCGAGAAGCGCCCAATGGTCGGGACTTTCTGCGACGGGTCGATCGGGAAGTGGGGATCAAGGTCAACCTAATCGCTGGCCAGGAAGAAGCTCGCCGCATCTATCTAGGGGTGCTGTCGGCCATGGAACTGGATGGCCATCCCCACGCGATGATTGATATTGGTGGCGGCTCGACGGAGTTGATTTTGGGCGATGGGCGCGAGCCGCTGTATCTCAGCAGCACCAAGGTAGGAGCTGTGCGGCTGACGGCTGACTTTATCCGCACAGACCCGGTGACGGAGGGCGACTACCAAGCCTTGCGGGCCTATGCGCGCGGCATGTTGGAACGGGCGGTGGAAGAACTGCACGGCCATTTGGCTCAACATCCGTCTTCCCAACCCTTGAAGCTGGTGGGCACATCGGGAACGGCGGAATGTTTGGCGGCGATCCATGCGGCCGAAAGTACCGGCAACGTGCCCTCTCCATTGCAGGGCTGTGAGTTGCCCCTGTCGGCCCTGCGCGATTGGGTCGATCGCCTCTGCAAAATGCCGATCGAGGAGCGATCAGCCTTGCCAGAAATGAACGATCGCCGGGCCGAAATCATTGTGGCCGGGGCCGTGGTGTTGCAGGAGGCGATGGATCTGTTGGGGGTTGATCGGCTGGTGGTGTGCGAGCGATCGCTACGGGAAGGGGTGATCGTCGATTGGATGTTGCAACACCGATTGATTGACGATCGCCTCCGGTTCCAAAGTTCTGTACGCGAACGCAGCGTGCTGGCCTTAGCCAAAAAATATCAAGTCAACCTCGATTCGGCTCGACAAGTGGCCAACTTGGCTTTGACCCTGTTTGACCAAACCCAGGGGCTGTTGCACCACTGGGATGACACGGCTCGGGAACTGCTCTGGGCCGCCGCCATTTTGCATCACTGTGGTCACCATGTGGGCCATGACGCGCACCACAAACATGCCTATTACCTGATTCGGCATGGGGAACTGCTGGGCTACACGGAAACGGAAATCGAGGCGATCGCCAACCTCGCGCGTTACCACCGCAAGAGCGGCCCCAAAAAACGCCACGATACTTACCAAGCCCTGGCCGGCAAGCACTACCGGCAGATGATCGATGAGTTAAGCCCCATGCTGCGGCTGGCGGCGGCCCTCGATCGCCGCCAAATCCAGGCCGTGCGCCGGGTGCAATGCCAGTTTCGCCCGCCCAATCGGGAATTTCGGCTGTTACTGGAGCCGGCCTATCCGTTGGATGACTGTGCGATCGAACGGTGGAGCCTCGATTGCGAGCGCCGGGTCTTTGAGTTGCAATTCAGTGTGGAACTGGCAGTGCAGCTTGAGTGCTATGGATAACCATTAACTATTAACCATTGCTCAACCTGCTGATGGCTGATGGGAGGGTTAATCAACGGCTGATAGAGGCAGGATTGGCGGATGATGGCTTGCGGATTCTCCCGATCCCCCCAGCGCACTGATCGCCGGCCAGGACTGGGCCATTGGGCAAGCACTAGTCCCGATCTAGACTGAACCCGTTGATGAACCCTTGGACAGCAACCACCCCCAACCTCCGATCGCCCTGTGACTTCGCAAATTCCCGATTCCTGGCAATCCTTGATCGATCGGTTGCGGGCCCTCACCCGTCAAAATCGCCAACCCCATTGGCGGGTTTGGACAGGGGAACAGCGGCTCGATCGGGCCCTCGATCCCGATCGCTGGGCTGGCTGGCCCCAGGTCGAAATCAACGAAAAAGGTCATGTGGCCTTTGCGGCGGGGCGATCGACCCTGTGGCTGGCCCAGCGGATTGTGGTGCCCGAGTGCTTGGCGGAACCCTACCCGATCGGCGGGTTGAATTTGCGGCTGGCCCTGGGCTGGTGGGCAGAGTTTGCCGAAATTTATCTGAATGGGCAGTTTGTGCAGGCGGGTGATCTGTTTGATCCCGCTTGTCGGCGGCTGTTGAGCGCTTCGGCCCAGCCGGGCCAGGCGATCGATCTGGCGGTGCGGTTGGTGTCGCCGGGGCACGATCGCGGCGCATTGGTGAAGGCGGATTTGGTTTTTGAAACGGCGGAACTGGTCGATCGGCTCGATCCCGGTACGCTGGCCGATGAGCTGTCGGTGGTGGCTCTGTTTGCCACTTTGGAGAGCGCCGATCTGCCGCCCGTGGCTGCGATCGCCCAGGCGATCAATCAAATTGCTTGGGATGCGCTGCCCGATCGGCCGGCCTTTGAGCGATCGCTTCAACAAGCCCGCGAGCTGCTGATCAGCACCGGTTGGTCAGACTGGCTCAAACAGCGGCAAATTCACGCGGTTGGCCATGCCCACTTGGATCTGGCTTGGCTCTGGCCCGTGGCGGACACCTGGGACGCAGCCGATCGCACCTTTCGCGCAGTGTTGCAACTTCAGGATCAATTTCCCGAGCTGACCTTCACCCACTCCAGCCCGGCCCTGTTTGAATGGCTGGCCCAGGAGCGGCCGGCCCTGTTCGAGCAAGTGCGCGATCGGGCGGCGGCGGGGCGCTGGGAACTGGCGGCGGGCCTCTGGATTGAGCCGGAGCTGAACTGCATTAGCGGCGAGTCGATCGCCCGCCAAATTCTCTACGGCCAGCGGTTTGCCCTCAACCAAACGGGCCAATGGGTAGACAACCAACCGGCGCGGATTGCCTGGCTGCCCGACACCTTCGGGTTTTGTTGGCAGTTGCCCCAACTGTTGCGGCTGGGCGGGATTGAGATTTTTGCCACCCAAAAACTGCGCTGGAACGACACCACCCCGTTTCCCCACGAGGCGATCGCCTGGGAAAGCCCCGATGGGTCTCAGGTGTTGGGTTGGATGTTGCCACCGATTGGCACCGATGCCGACCCCTTGCCGATCGCCCGCTATGCCGTGGATTGGGAGCGATCAACTGGCGAAACCACCAGCCTTTGGTTGCCGGGCCTGGGCGATCGGGGTGGCGGCCCGACGCGGGAAATGTTGGAACAGTGGCGGCGCTGGGCTGCTTCGCCGTTGTTTCCGCGTTTGGGCTTTGGGCGAGTGGCAGATTTGGGCGATCGGCTGGTGGCGAAATCCTGGCCCCGCTGGCAAAACGAACTCTATCTAGAATTCCACCGGGGCTGCTACACGACGCATTTGGATCAAAAGCTGGCAAACCGGCGCTGCGAAACTCTGCTCTATGAGGCGGAGTTGTGGCTTTCGCTGGCGGAACTGGCGGGACTGATCGGGGGCGATCGGGCGGATCAGGCAGCTCAAACCCTCGATCGGGCCTGGAAGCGGGTGATGTTTAACCAATTTCACGACATTTTGCCCGGTACTTCAATTCGCGAGGTCTATGAAACCACTGATCGGGATTGGCAAACGGCGGAAACCGAGGCGATCGCGGTCTGTGATCAAGCCTGGGCTGCCTGGGCTGGGTCGATTGCCTGGCCGGAGCCACCCCAACCCGGCGCGATCCCCGTGGCGATCTTCAATGGCTTGAACTGGGATCGAGCGGGGGTGGTGGAACTTGCGCCGCCGCCGGGTTCCTGGCAGGCCCTTGATGGCGACGGCCGCCCCTTGCTCAGTCAGCGATCGGGCGATCGGGGCGATCGGCTGCTGGTGCAAATTCCCGACTGTCCCGGCGTGGGCTACCAACTGATTTGGCTCTGGCCCGACGCAGAACCCACCCTGGCAGACTGCCCCCTGTTTCCGCCAGAGCCGCTAATGTTGCTAGAAAATCCCTGGCTGCGGGTGGCGATCGACCCGACCACGGGCGACTTGCTCAGTTTGGTGGACTTGTCCCAAAACCAGGAAATCCTCAGCGGCCCCAGCAACCAACTGCAAGCCTTCCATGACGCGGGGCAATATTGGGACGCTTGGAACCTTGATCCTGCCTACGAAACGAAACCGCTGCCGCCGGCCGAACTGCTGGACTGCCGCTGGCATGAGCTGGGGCCGGTGCGCCAGGTGGTGCGGGTGCGGCGGCGGGTGGGCGAATCGACGATCATCCAAGACTACGTGCTGGAGGCGCGATCGCCCCTGCTGCAAATTCAGACCACGGCCCATTGGCAAGAAACCCATGTGTTGCTGAAGGCGGCCTTTCACTTGGCCGGAGCGCCGGACTTGGCCACCTATGAAATTCCCTGCGGGGCGATCGTCCGGCCCACCCGTCCCCAAACCGAGGCCGAACAGGCTCAATGGGAAGTGCCGGCCCTGCGTTGGGCTGACTTGGCCTCGCGTTTTATTGCCGATTCCGATCGCCTCCCAACCGATCCCCTGCCCCAAGCACTGGCTGTGCGCGGGGTGTCGTTGTTGACGACGGGGCCCCACGGTTTCGATGCGCGGCCGGGCCAGTTGCGGCTCAGTTTGTTGCGATCGCCCTGTTGGCCCGATCCCCAGAGCGATCGGGGCATCTGGTCTTTCACCTACGCGATCTATCCGCACATGGGCGGCTGGCAAGGGGCCCACACGCCCCACCGGGCCGCCGAGTTGCAACTCCCCTTGCGGGCCATGCCGTTGTCGATGCCGAATCCACAACCGCCCGATCAGCCCGCCTGCCCCGGCGATCGAGCCAGTCAACCCGGCCACGGGCGATCGACCCTATTGCAGTTTGGCAGCCCATCCCTGCACCTAATGGCCCTGACGCGCCATCCCCAGCGGGCCGATCGCTGGCTGCTGCGGGCCTATGAAAGTACCGGCCATGCTGGTTCCTGCCAGTTGACCAGTGATTTGGGCCTGCAAGGGGGCGATCGGGTGAACCTGCTCGGGCAGCCGCTAGAGCTGGCCGATTCAACTACTCCAACTACTCCAACTACTCCAACTACAACGACAAAGGCGATCAAGCCCTGGCAGGTGGTCTGCCTCGAACTCGATCGCCCCACGTAATCACTCCTGCTTAAACTGACATGGCGATCGGACAAGGGCCCGATCAGCCAACTCCCCTAGCTTTCGGGAGGAGCCGTGCGCGGTCGGGGCTTGGGAGCCTTGCCATCGGGGCTGCGTTGGGGGCGCGGCGTGGGGGGGCGATCGCCCCGATGCTCACTGCGCTGGTCGCCCCGATCGCTACGGTTTCCCCCCGGTCGATCGCCCCGATTGAACCGGCGCGGGCCACCCCGTTTGTTGTCGAAGTCCGATTTTTTGCGTTTCTTGGGTGGGATCACGGCGATCGAAGTGCCTTGAACGATCGTCAGCACATCGGCCTCCCGCTTCACCCGCACATCCCAGAAATAGCCCACAGCGCGATCGCCCAGCACGCCTTTCAGGTGAATTTTAAAGGCCTTGGCCTTATCGTCGGGGCGGCGCGGGGACTGTTGAATGCGCACCACCACCGCCTCTTGGTCAATTCGCTGTGACATCACCTCACCACGAATGGAGAAAAACTCTTCCTCCACCACCGCCGGTTCAAGGGCTTCTGCCTCACCCTCAGCCGGGGGACGATGGAGGGTTTCCGGTTCCCAAACCCCCACCACCTGCAAGTGCAGATGATCTTCGCGCGTGCGGGGATAGACCACCCACAGGTGCTCTTTTTCAAGATCAATGTGGTTTTTCACCAGACTCATGACCCGCCCGAGCAGCACCGAGTCAATTTCAACGCCATTTTCGACGACCAACATGCCCTTGGTCAGGCGTTCTTCCGAGGGAACGTAGCGACCCCGCACCAGGCCGATCGCTCGATACTGCATGGGATCGCTGGGTGGAGGAATCGGATGTAGGCGGTTGCCTAGTGGCTCCGGTTCGTCGGCAGGGGCGATCGCCTCGGGGGCGGGAACTGGCGCAGGAGCCGGAACGGGCACTGGCTCGACCGGTTTGCGAACCGGCTTCAGCACACTGACGATCTTGGCCGATTCCTTGGCAGCGGGGGGCGGCGGAACGTCCTCGGGCTTGACTGCTGGGGGCTTGGGGCGGACAGGCGGCGGATTGGGCCGCTTGGGTTCGTTGTCGGGGGTGGGTGACTCGGCCGCAGGCGGCTCGGATGGCGGACACATAAGACCTCCTTGCAGGAAACGGAGACAGGAGCGAAGGAATGACAAGCCACTAGGATCAGGATGTTTGTTGTTCCTGAGCGCATCATCACCAGGGGCGATCGCCCTCCACTATCGCAGAACGATGGGAGCGGCGTGGTCTGTTCTGGCACGATGGCGGCGGAGCGACTGGTGATCCCACCCGACGACCCGATCAGCGATCAAGGCGATTAACCGGACGGCCCTGGGGAGTGCCCTAGCCGCGCGGCTACGTGGGTTACTGGTGGCTGGCTGTCAATCTGCCTATTCTACTGAATGCGCGGATTGCCCAAGGGAGTCCGTAGAGTTTTCGCGCTTTTTCGGGCTTGGGGGTTAATCAACAGTTGAATACATTTGAATATGGAGGAGACCTAGGGCCCACAAGGGGGCGGAATTCAGGTTAAATGGCGATCGCTGGTGTGGTGGGTTCGTCTCGCCGATCGCCCCCCGAGCCGTTGGTTGCCGGGGTCGATGTTGAGATTTGCCCCCAGCCAGAATCCCGGCCTGAACTATGGGCCCCGATCGCGAGGCAAAAACCGTGACAAAACAGAATCAAAACCGTTGGTTCACCAGCGCCATCCTGTTTATGGCGTTGCTGGCCTTTGTGGGGCTGGCGGTGTTGCCCTTTTTGGGTGGGTTGCGCCAAGCCTCAACGCCCGCCACCAGTCCACGGGCCGGCTCTCCCACCTCCGAACGCGAGCAGTTGGCCGCCGAAATCAAGGGCTATGAATTAGTGCTGAAGCGGGAGCCGGACAACCAGTCGGTGTTGCGGGGCCTGTTAGAAGCAAGGCTGAAAATGGGCGATCGCAAGGGCGCAATCCAACCCCTGGCCAAGCTGGCGGAACTGAACCCCGACGAACCCGACTACAGCATTTTGCTCGCTCAGGCCCAAACGGAAGCCGGTGAACTGGAAGCCGCCGCCACTACCTACCGCCGCACGATCGATCGCCAACCGGGCAACCTAAAAGCCCTCCAAGGTCTGGCAACCCTGCTGGTGCAACAAAAACGGCCCCAAGCCGCTGTGGGCTTGATTCAAGAAGCGCTCGATCGGGCGATCGCCGCCAACAAGCAAAAACCCAACAGCGCCGATGCGGTGTCGGTGCGGATGCTGCTAGGGGATGTGTATGTGAAGCTGGAGCGCTACGAAGACGCGATCGCCGCCTTTGACAAAGCCCTCGAAGGCAATCCCAAGGACTTCCGCCCGGTGCTGGCCAAGGCCCTAGTGCTCAAAACCCAGGGCAAGGGCAGCCAGGCCGAGGCACTATTTGCTACGGCGGCCGGCCTTGCCCCCGATCGCTTCAAGGACGAAATTCGGAAGCTGGCCACCACCGAGCCTAGCCCCCAAGCAACGGCCGCCCCAAGTCCCGCAGCCGCCCCCGAGGCCAGCCCCGTGGCCCCAGCGAGTCCTGTGGCCCCCTAGCCGCCTCAGTCGCCAGTCAATCAACAGTAGACCTCTGACACTAATCTCGACTCTCACTAATCTCGACCCTCACCCTAAATCCCGCTCCCAAGTCGGCAGAGAGACTTGCAAGCCGGCAACACAATCGCTGAAAACTTTGATTTCCGGCTGCCCTGCGCTCAACTTGGGAGAAGGGGTCGGGGAATGAGGGCTGCTAGCCGACGCGAGCGAGAGATCTAGTCAATCAGTTAACCAATCAATTAATTAGCCAATTAACCAATCAACCCATCAACTAACTAACGCAAAGCGCACCATCTATGATCGATTCCCTGGTGAGGGGCGATCGCCGATGGTGCGTTTGGCTGGGCTTTGGGACTGTTGAAACTTGCGGCGATCGCGTCTCGGTGAATTGCCGGGGAAACGATGCAGGGAGCAAGGTTTTAACGTATTGTCTTTGAAACGGGCGAGGAGGGATTCGAACCCCCGACACCGTGATCCGTAGTCACGTGCTCTATCCACTGAGCTACACGCCCTCGGCTTGGCGGTTGGTTAACCGTTTAGCGCCGAACAATCATAGCACAGGTTTTCCCGAGCATGACAAGTGCCGACCAAAATTTATCTCCGTTGAGGTCTGATGCCGAGGTCGATCGCGCGGCCGAGTCGTCAAGGGCTGCCCTGACCCATCTCGATCGCGCCGGGGAAGCCCGCATGGTCGATGTTTCCGCCAAACCAACCACCGCGCGCGAAGCCGTGGCCGAAGCCTGTTTGCGCATGTTGCCCGCCACCTTGCAGGCGATCGAGTCCGGCAACGCGCCCAAGGGTGACGTGCTTGGGACTGCTCGGATTGCTGGCATCATGGCCGCCAAGCAAACGGCTAACCTGATTCCCCTTTGTCACCCGCTGCCCTTGAGCAAGGTGCAGGTGGCGATCGATCCCGATCGCCAGCTTCCGGGCTACCGAATTCGGGCCACCGTTAAAGTAGCCGCCGAAACCGGTGTTGAAATGGAAGCCCTCACGGCCGCATCGGTAGCCGCCTTGACCCTTTATGACATGGCAAAGGCGCTAGAAAAGTCGATGCAAATCGCAAACATTCGGTTGATTTCCAAAACCGGCGGGAAGTCCGGCGACTACCACGCTCCTTAATTTCCCTTGAGCCTCGATCGGGCATTTGCTATGGTCTGTGCAACCCGGATGCAACCTTCTGTTGCTAAGGGTTAGCAAACATTAATCAAATTGCCGAAAGCTATTCATCAATGCGCCCCCGACTCCGATCGCCCTGTCCATGCGCCCCCTGTCGATTGGCCGCAGCAGTCGATCTTCGTGGGATCGCCCCTAGACCCATTTTCCTTGACACTGCTACCCCCTAGGGCCCCTCAGGGTCATGGTCTCAAAACGGATCGCTTGCCGATCGCCCCTGTTTTTAACCCGCACTGCTTTAAACAATCGCCCTATGATTCCCACCATTGCCCAAGATCAAGTCGATCGGATCGTCCACAACTATCACCACAACCCCTTTGAAGTCCTGGGCCCGCACCTGGTGTCGCAACAGGACGGTGAAACAACCTGGGCAATTCGGGCCTATTTGCCCACCGCCAGTGCCGCTTGGGTAATCTTCCCCGAAGAGCGCCTAGAACTGCCGATGGAATCGGTGCAGCATCCCCACTTCTTTGAATGCACGATCACCCGCCATGAGATCAGCAATTACCAACTGCGGATCAAAGAAGGCGATCGCGAACGGGTGATGTATGACCCCTATGCGTTTCGATCGCCCCTCGTCACAGACTTTGATATCCACCTGTTTGGTGAAGGCAATCACCACCGGGTCTATGAAAAATTGGGCGCGCACCTCACCGAAATCGACGGCGTGAGCGGCGTTTACTTTGCCGTGTGGGCCCCCAACGCGCGCAACGTCTCAGTGCTGGGCGACTTCAACCATTGGGACGGCCGCAAACACCAAATGCGGAAAATGGACGGGGGCATCTGGGATTTGTTTATCCCCGGTGTCAAAGAAGGCGATCCCTACAAGTTTGAGATCAAAAACTGGGAAGGCCACATCTACGAAAAAAGCGATCCCTACGGGTTTCAACAGGAAGTGCGGCCGAAAACCGCTTCGATCGTGGCCAACCTCGATCGCTACCAATGGAACGACAGCGCCTGGATGGATCGCCGCCGCCACCAATCCCCCACGGAGCAGCCCGTTTCCGTCTACGAAGTCCACCTAGGTTCCTGGCTACATGGCAACTTCTCGATCCCCGGCACGCACTACGACGGCACTCCCGCCGATCCTGTGCCCGTGGCGGAACTGAAACCCGGCGCTAGGTTTTTAACTTACAAAGAACTGGCCGATCAACTGATTCCCTACGTTAAAGAACTCGGCTTTACGCATATCGAATTGCTGCCCGTTGCCGAGCACCCCTTTGATGGATCTTGGGGCTACCAAGTGATTGGCTACTATGCTGCCACATCGCGCTATGGCTCACCCCAAGACTTGATGTATTTCATCGATCAATGTCACCAAAATGACATTGGCGTAATTGTGGACTGGGTGCCCGGTCACTTCCCCAAGGATGGCCATGGATTGGCTAACTTTGATGGCACTCATCTCTACGAGCACTCCGATCCCCGCAAGGGCGAACACAAGGAATGGGGGACGCTAATTTTTAATTACGGCCGCAATGAAGTTCGTAACTTCTTGGTGTCTAACGCGCTGTTTTGGTTCGATAAATATCACATCGACGGAATTCGGGTCGATGCGGTGGCCTCCATGCTCTACCTTGACTATTGCCGCAAAGATGGCGAATGGGTGACGAACCAATACGGCGGCCGCGAAAACATCGAAGCAGCGGACTTCCTCCGCCAAACCAACCATTTGCTGTTTAGCTACTATCCTGGGTCTCTGTCGATCGCCGAAGAATCCACCGCTTGGCCAATGGTGTCTTGGCCAACCTATGTGGGTGGGTTGGGCTTCAACCTGAAGTGGAATATGGGCTGGATGCATGACATCCTCGACTATTTCTCAATGGATCCCTGGTTCCGCCAATTCCACCAAAACAACGTCACCTTCAGCATTTGGTACGCCTTTAGCGAAAATTTCATGTTGGCTCTGTCCCACGATGAAATTGTCCATGGCAAGAGCAATATGCTCGGAAAAGTGCCCGGTGATGAGTGGCAAAAATTCGCGAATTTGCGTTGTCTCTATGCCTATATGTTTACCCACCCAGGCAAGAAAACGCTGTTCATGAGTATGGAGTTTGGGCAGTGGAGTGAGTGGAATGTTTGGGGAGATTTGGAATGGCATTTACTGCAATATGAGCCTCACCAAAAACTCAAGCAGTTCTTGTCCGATCTCAATACGCTCTATCGCACTGAGCCTTGTCTCTACAGTCAAGATTGCCGCCAAGAAGGGTTTGAGTGGATTGATTGCAGTGACAGCAACCATAGCGTGGTGTCGTTCTTGCGCTGGAATAAGGATTACCAAGATTTTGTGTTGGTGGTCTGTAATTTCACGCCGCAACCCCATTCTCACTACCGGGTGGGTGTGCCGAAATTGGGCTTCTATCGCGAAATTATGAATAGCGATGCCCGCAAGTATGACGGCAGCAACATGGGTAACTTGGGTGGCAAATGGGCGGAGGAATGGTGGTTCCATAACCGGCCCTACTCGATCGATTTGTGCTTGCCGCCGTTGGGTGTGTTGGTGTTGAAGCTCGATCGCGCCGCCACTGCTGAAGCTGATGTGGAAGGAGATCTGTAGGACGATCGCCCCTGGCCTGGATGGGGCTAGATTCCTTGGCGTGACCGGCGGTCGATCGCTTCATGAAGCGATCGACCCGTGAAGTGATCGCCCTTGCGCTCCCATCCGGGCGTGATATCCTAAAAGACTGCAAAGAAACTGCAAAAATTGCTGAATCAACCCAGCAACTCCCCAACGCCAACATACGAACGCACGGAACGCAAACTTCGTCATGCCCCTGCAACAAGAGCGCAAACAAACCGTCATCAACGACTTTCAAGCCCACGGCACCGATACCGGCTCGGCGGATGTGCAAGTGGCGCTGTTGACGGCGCGCGTCGAGCAATTGAGCGAACACCTCAAGAAAAACAAGAAGGATCACGCATCCCGCCGAGGCTTGTTGATGATTATTGGTCGCCGCAAGCGCCTGCTGGCCTACATCCTCAAGGAAGACCGCGCGCGCTACCAAGCGTTGATCAAAAAACTCGGCATTCGCGGCTAGGGAGCTAATTCATCGTGTCAGGCGAGTCCCCCAATCCATCGCCGCGCGATCGCTTGCCCTTCGAGCCCAGTAAACGGCGCAAGGCGAAGGCTGCCCCCGAGCCATCGCCGCCGGTTGCTGCATCGCCCGCCCGCAAGTTGAACCCGCTGCCCCCTTCCAACAAGCCCAAAGCGCCCGCCCCTGAGGCAACGGCAACCCCGAAGCGGGTTTATACGCGCTCAGAGATGGCTATCCCCGATGTGATCAGCAAGCGGATGGCCAAGCGGATGGCTGTTTTCTGCGGTGTCCCGACGGTGTTGAGTTTCTCCAGCTTCATCGGAGCCTACTTTGTCAACACCCGCACCGAAATTAGCCTGCCCAATTCCCTGGTCTTCGGCACTAGCTTAGGATTCCTGGTGCTGGGGGTTTTGGGACTTAGCTACGGCGTGCTGTCGTCTTCCTGGGAGGAAACCCAGACGGGCAGCTTGTGGGGAATCGGCGAGTTTCGCACCAACTTTGATCGAATGGTTAAAGGTTGGCAAGCAGCCCGGTCGGCCCGAGACAAGCAAAAATCTTAATTAGACTAGAGACCATGAACGGGGCTGCCAAGCAACAACTTGGCGGCTCCGTGCGCTTTAGGGATATACCAACCCCAAGGGTAGAGTAACGGCGTGTTAGGCAAGCAGATGTTTTTACCAGTGAAGCGGCAAGGGTTTGGCAGCCGCGTGGGCGGTTTGGCTGCATTTACGGGCTAACTCTTTCCGGCTCGATCGCACTGATCGCTCCTCCGATCCCTTGGCTGGGAGTGCGATCGACCGCCAGGACACCTGCTCTGTCTGACCTTGCCCAACCGACCGACCCATTAAGCGACCCATTAACCGACTTATCAACAGAGGCTGCAAATCATGATCATTGTGATGCGTGCGGGTGCACCGACTGAAGAAATCGATCGCGTGGCCGAAGAGTTCACCAGTTGGGGACTAGATCCCGAAAAAATCGTTGGGAAACATAAGGTGGTGATCGGCCTAGTGGGCGACACTGCTGATATGGATCCCGAACGGATGGAAGAAGTCAGCCCCTGGATTGAACAGGTGCTGCGTGTTGAACAACCCTTCAAGCGTGCCAGCCGAGAATATCGCCACGGGGAAGCCAGCGAAGTGACGATCCCCACGCCCAACGGCCCTGTGACGATCGGGGAGCACCACCCGATCGCTGTAGTGGCGGGCCCCTGCTCCGTGGAAAACGAAGAAATGATCGTGGAAACGGCCCTGCGCGTAAAGGCTGCTGGGGCCCAATTCCTGCGGGGCGGTGCGTTCAAGCCCCGGACTTCGCCTTACGCTTTCCAAGGCCACGGCGAGAGCGCTCTGGAACTGCTGGCGGCGGCCCGGGCCGCTTCCGGTTTGGGGATCATCACCGAAGTGATGGACGCAGCGGATCTCGACAAGATCTATGAAGTTGCTGATGTGTTGCAAGTGGGTGCGCGTAACATGCAGAATTTCTCGCTGCTGAAACAAATCGGGGCCCAAGACAAGCCCGTGCTGCTGAAGCGGGGGATGGCCGCCACGATCGAAGATTGGTTGATGGCTGCGGAATACATCATGGCCGGTGGCAACCCGAACGTGATCCTGTGCGAGCGGGGGATTCGGACATTTGATCGCCAATACACCCGCAACCACTTGGACTTGGCAGCCGTGCCCGTGTTGCGTCGCCTAACCCACTTGCCGATCATGGTTGATCCCAGCCACGGCACGGGTTGGGCTCACTTCGTGCCCGTCATGGCCAAGGGGTCAATGGCGGTGGGTTGTGACTCGCTGATGATTGAAGTTCACCCGAACCCTAAGAAGGCCCTGTCTGATGGGCCTCAATCGCTGACACCGGATCAGTTTGACAGCTTGATGGCCGAGCTGGGCGATTTCGGCCGGGCCCTGAAGCGCTGGCCCACTGAAGCCCCGGCTGCCGTCCCCGCGCTGGTCTAGGCGATCGCCTGGTTAGGATCATAGGATCATGGATCGTTAAAGGGCGTACGCGGTATGTCCCTACTTCACCTGGGATCAGCCCAGCACCGGTAGGGATCAACCGCTGTGCGCCCTTCCACTTGCAGCACTTTTGGGTTGAGCCAGTCAGCTTGTAGGGCGGGCATTGCCTACCTGTCATCCATCACTCAATCATCCATCACTCAATCATTGATCACGTAATCATCCATCACTCAATGGATCTGCACCACTTTGGGAGAGGGTAATCATGACTTTGAGGATGGATGCTGCCTTGGGGCGGTGGGCATTGCCCACCCTACTGCTGCTAGTTACCGCTGGGTTTAAGTCGTCGGTTGGGCGGGTGCGATCAGTGATAGCCGGACGATCGCCCCTTCGCCTTGAGCCAGTTCTGCCCGAATGCCAGGGCCAAAAAAGCGCTCCATCTTGTCCCGTTTGGTTTCCCATTTACTAAAGGGCATCTTCGGCGCATCAAATTCCAAAATCAGCCCATAATCACCGTTGAGATCCACCTCTTCCACCGTCAGCAGCATCGGCCGCTCAGGATTGGTCGGTGCCAACCCCAACCGCTCCAGCGCCAGCGACAGGTGGGCCTCTTCGCCATACCGGTAGCGCGTCACGTCCTTGCGAATTTGGGTTTGGGTCGGCGTGGCCAGGCGATCGCGTAGGGCGATGATTTCCGGTGAGCTGGGTGTTTTGTAGGCGGCTGGCTTCAACTCAGCGGCCTTGAGCGCCAACCCCCCCAGCAGAATCGGCACGCCATAAAAGAACGTCACCAGGTTGAGCGTTGAGTTGCCGATCACGTAGGAAACGCCTGCGAGTACGGTCAAAATACCGCCAGCGGTGAGCAAAATCTGAGCAAGAGGAAGGCTGCCAAACACGATCGCGTCCCAGTTATTAAGTAATGTAAATTGTGCAAGGGAATTCCCCGCGCGTCTAGAGCTAGTCTAGGGCCGGCTGGGAACTGACCCACACGATGGTTGCTGGCCCGCTAGATGGGCGATCGAGATTGCAAGGAGATCGAACAATGGATGTGCAAGCGCTGAAGGATCAGGTGCGATCGATGGCCGATCGGCGAGATTATTTGTTGTCATTGCTTGACCAGACGGATTTGGGCCCGGTGCGGATTGACGTGAACCAAGCCCTAGAAGAGTTGGATGATTTGCTGGCCGAGTTTGAGGAGGCATTTCCCGGCGAAACGGTGTCCTAGCCCTTTGAGGGAGTGGCGCAACGGCGGCCTCCCGAGCTTGGCTTGCTAGGAGTGGGTTGGTGTTGGTCTTCCAGCCTCAACCCCGCTGTCAACTTCCCGGATCAGTGCAGTTTGAACCATTGCGATTTGAATCATTGCGATCGCGGGCATCCGTTCTGAGCCGTTTGGCATGGTCGTTATCCTTAAAGTCGTTAGCCTTGAAAAGGATTCACGATGGTCAGACTTTCTAAGCGTCTTTGGTGCTGCAAATCTTCTGAGTAGAGTGTTAGGCAACCCGCAGTGATGGCGGTGGCAACCACTAAGCTATCCCAGTATGAGTATTGCGTAATCGGTTGCAGGGCGATCGCCTTGCGCACTTGGGCTACGTCAATGGCGATCGGCTGAAAATTGTCCATCAAATCCCGCATAATCGCTGCAATTTGATTGGGTGGTTGCAACTTTTTACGAGTCAACACATGATAAACCTCACCCAAAATCTGAGTGCTGATCACAATGTTTGAGTAGTTCTCAGCAATTAATGTGGCGACTTGGTCGCCCTTGTCTGGGGTGGTGTGATCGTAAAAATAAATCCAGAGATTGGTATCTAGAAAAATCTTAGCGGTCATAAATTTCATTCCGATCAAACTGATAGTCTACTGACGAGCGAAATCCATAGCGTTCTCGACCTGCCATGAATTGTGCCAGGCGATCGCTTGTGTCGGTGTCTTGGGCAGGGGACGCAGAGTGGTCGTTGGGCTGAGGGGCGATCGCACTGGTTTGGTCGGGTCGTGACAGCAGAAATTCCACAAAGGTTAGGACAACCTGCTGTGATGCGGGGGGCAGGCGATCGACGGTGGCGGTAATTTGCTGGGCAACCGTGGGGCTGGTGGTTTCGGTGCTCATGGGATTGATCCGGGGTCGTGATGGGGTGGACGGGGTCTCAAGCTAAATTTCAGTTGTCGATCTCAGGCTATCGATCTCAGACTGTTGATCTCAGGCTAGCGCGATCCTAAGAGGGACTGGGCGGCAGCTTGCCCCGATCGCAGGGCCGCTTCTAGGGACTGGCGGGGATCGGCATTGTTGAACCAGTCACCCGCCACGGCGATCGCCTGGGTTTGATCGACCCAGCAGGTGGCCTCAACCCCCTGCCAGACGATCGCATAACGCCAGCGGTGAACTTGCAGCCAATCCGGCTCAGTCAGCGCGATCCCCGTGTCGGCAGCAGCCCGAGCCAGCAGCGATCGCCCGGCCGCCTCGAGGTCTGGATGGTTCCACCAATGATCCGCAAAGGCGGGCTGACTGTGCAGCACAATCACCGGCTGCGATGCTCCGTCGGTTTTGCTGTCCTCGCGGGCCAGCCAGCGCCAGTCGGTGGAGAGTTCGGGGGCGATCGCTTGCCAGTCTGCCGATCCGAGGGTGGGCCACACCAATTTTTTGGCATAGGCCGCCGTGATCGTGAAGCAGGGATCGTAAGCTACCCCGCGCGCCAAACCGGCCCAGTCGGGGGCGATCGGCTCCAGCAAATCGGCCGCCTGAGCGGCGGGGATCGCCAAAACGATCGCAGCGGCTAACCAGTCTTCTTGAAAGTCGGCCGGGCGATTGGCTTGGGGACAGTCACAGCGAATTTGCCAGGGATCGCCGGGGGACTGGGGAGCCGTCAGGGCGATCGCCCGGTGGTTGCGGGCAATGCTCAACCCCGCCGCCCAAACCTTGGCGGCACTGCTGAGGCCGGTGGGGATCGTCCAGCGATCGGCGATCGATTCTGGGGTGATTCCCTGTGCGGTTAGGTGATGGAGCTTGTTCGGCCAGGGCCGCAGGTCGCAATGACCAGACAACTCCGCCCGCCAAGCCTGGGTCAACGGCCCCTGGTTTTGCCAGTAGGGCACGCCGCGATCGGCACGGGTCTCTAGATGGCGGCGGGTGTTGAGTCGGCCGCCCGGCCCCCGAGATTTTTCGAGCACCACGACCGATCGCCCAGCGGCCTGCAACTCGCGAGCGGCGGCCAGCCCGGCCAAGCCTGCGCCGATGACGATCGTGAAAACCGAGTCTGTTGAAGAATTTGTCATGAATGCATCACATTTTGCCGATCGCGGCGGGGAGTTTGGGATATTTTTGGGGCAGTTCCCCGGTGTGGTTTGCCGTCACCGATCGCGCGATGCTGCTCAACAACAGCCGCGATCGCAAGGCTATTGGGTGAGGAACCTGCGCCCCCTGCTAGGGCCTGTCGTCATTGGGCCTGAAACCCTGAGCTTGCCGTCCACAGTCCGTCCACAGATCGTTGGGCAGCGAGGGGCTGCAGACTCTTGTTACAACGGTTGGGGCAAGGAAGATCAACCATTTCAACCTCATCGGAGCCAATGACGACTGGCCCCAACGCCAAGGCAAATCTAAAGATTTGGAAGCCGACCCATGACCCGATCGCGGAGCCTTTCGCATCCCTTTGTACAATGGGGCTGAATCAATAACGCTCGATCAAGCACAATCTCAACGGCTATTCAAACGGACGAGCAGCCCATTAATCTCAATAGTTTAGACGCTGAAACCAGTGTGGAGTGGAGGCTGTGGACGAACTGCGAGCAGCATTGGAACTGGCAACGGATGAGGAACTGCGCGAACTCACCCAAATGCTGTTTGCGCGCAAGTTTAACCCCCTCGACTACGTGGCAACACCTGACCCGCTGACGGTGCAAAATCGTCGCCGCGAAGAATGGGTCGAGGCCCTCGATCGGCGGTTTCGCTACCTAGCTGCCGATGGGTTAACGGTTTTGCGCGGTCGGTTCCATGAAGTGACCTATCGCGATGTCTTGGTCAGCGTTTGCCAACATTTGCGCATTCCCTATGGGGATCGCTGGACGGCGACGGAACTCGAAGCCGAGATTTTTTTGAGTTTGCTCGATCGCGCCTGGCAACGGTTGCCCAAGCGCCAAAAAGCGGCTCTGACCAAAGATATTCAAAAGTCCCTCGCGACGATCCCCGGTGCCGAAGCGATTCCGGCGGCCCTGCGGCGTGATCCGGTGCGGTTGCTGCTGGAAGGTAGCAGCGCGGTCGCCCTCGATGCGGTGGTGCGGCCTTTGGTGTTGCGACAAATTGCCCAGCAGTTTGCGGCCCATCTGGTGCGCTACCAGTCGGCTCAGGTGGCGATCGCGGCTTCTGGGGGGGCGGCTCGGGCGGCGATCGAAACCCAAGTGGCGGCCAAGATGGCCCAGCGCGGCATGTTGGTGACAGCGGCGCGGTATGGTGCGGCCCAAACGGTGTTGGCAGCCTTGGGGCCAATCATGTGGGGCTGGTTTTTTGCCGACTTGGGTTGGCGGGCGATCGCCACCAATTACGGTCGAATTGTGCCCGCCGTGTTCGCCTTGGCCCAAATTCGGATGACACGCGGCGATGATGCCCTGGCCTATGGTTTGGCCTAGGGATCGACCATGGCCAGAGCCAATCCTGATCCCAGTCCATCCGCGCCATCCCAGTCTGAACTAGTCCCAATCCGATCAATGATTGAAGCGATCCCCGTTTGTGCTGCGATCGACTCATGCCCTTTTCTGCTGCCCTGCGCCGCTGGTGGTTGCACCCCCTAACGAGCCTGCCGATCACACCCGATCTACCCCATTGCTGGGTGGCGGTTTGGTGGGGGCTGTTGGTGTTGCCCTTCAGTCCGGCTTTGGGTGGGATCATGATTGCGACGGCGGCGATCGCCACCTATCGGCAACGGTGGTCAGCGATTCGGCGCGATCGAATCGTCATGATCGGCTGGGCGATCGGGGCGCTGATGGTGCTGGCTTTGCCCGGTGCGCCCAATCTGGAAAGAGCCGCCTTGGGCTTGGCCAATTTCCTACCCTTCCTTTGGATCTTTGGGGCCCTCAGCCAACTGATCACAGCGCGATCGCACCTAATCCCCCTCGCTCGGGCGATCGTCTGGGGCACGATCCCCCCTGTGTTGATTGGCTTGGGGCAACTGTTTGGCGGCTGGCGCGGCCCCATTCGGATTCCACCGTTGATCGATTGGATTTTGGCTCCCGGTGGCAATCCCTTGGGGCGACTGTCCTCGGTGTTTGAATATGCCAACGTGACGGCCAGCTATTTTGTGGTGGCGTTGGCGTTGGCGTTGGGACTGTTGGTGCTCGATCACCTTGGACCAGATCTGGCCATCAGTCCAGCCAAACGGCGAATTGCTGGGGCAGCCACGGCGCTCTTGTTGGCGCTGTTGTTACTGTTGGCGATCGCCCTCACCCATTCCCGCAGCGGCTGGGCCTTGGCAGCGATCGACCTGTTGGCATCGGGGCTATACGTAGGCTGGTTTTGGCTGTTGGCGGCGGCCGGCGGGGCGATCGCAATCGCCTTAGGGGCCGCCTTTGGCCCCGAGCCAGCGGCCGGGCCGTTGCGGGCGATCGTTCCCCGAGCAATTTGGGGACGGCTGAACGATGCACTCTATCCCGATCGCCCCGAAGCCACCCTGCGCACCAGTCAATGGGACTTTGCTTGGAACTTGGCGGCCCAGCGGCCCTTCACCGGCTGGGGCTTCGGCAACTTCACCGGACTCTACCAAGCCGCCACCCAAAACTGGCTGGGCCACCCCCACAACTTGGTGCTGATGCTGGCGGCGGAAGCAGGCTGGCCCGTGGCGATCGCCCTGACCAGTTGGGTGGGCTGGATCTTGGCTCAGGCTTGGCCCCTGCTGCGGGGGCGATCGAGCGAGGCGATCGCCCTAGCCGCTTGGCTGCTGGCCTTTGGCAACTTGGCAGCCTTTCATCTCTTGGATGTGACCCTGTTCGATCTGCGGGTGAATCTGCTGGGCTGGCTGTTGCTAGCGGCGATTCATGGGGTGGCGGTCAATGCCCCGGAGCGATCGGGATACAATAGCGAAACCAATGGCTAGCCCCTTTTGGGCTGAGTAAATCACCATGCCGGGCGATCGCGCTGAACTCCCTAGCCCCACCTACTACGATTTGCTGGGTCTGCATCCCTCCGCCGATGTGATTGACATTCGGCGGCAGTACCGCGAATTGAGCAAGGCCTACCACCCGGACACGACGACCCTGCCTGTTGCGATCGCCACGGTCAAATTCCAAGAACTAAACCAGGCCTACGCCGTCCTCAGCAGTCCCGATCGCCGTGAACAATACGACCTGGCGATCGGCTACTCGCGCTGGACGGTGGTGCGCCCCTGGCAAAATTTGCAGCCCCCGCCCGAATACGAATCCTCAAATCTCTATCTCGATCCGACCGATCGCCCCCTCTCTGGTGGAGAGTTGTTCGCCCTGTTTACCCTGGGGCTAACTTTTATTGGTGGCATTGCGCTGGTGTTGCTGGTGGGTGTGTTGCGCGGCGAAATTTCCCTCACCCAAATCGCCGGCTTGTAGGGAGTGTCATCATTTCCCGACACGAGTCTGAAATTGCCGATTTTCTAAGCCTCAATCGTCGTAACAAGGGGCTTAAGCTCCTTGCCCCCCACGATCTCGTCACGGTGGAATCAGGGTTTCAGGCTAATTGATGACAGGTCTTAACCATCACGCGCCCGAGCTTTGGCCAGACATCAGCCCATAATCCGGATGATTGGTACTTGAATAACCCGTCAGGGGGATAACCCGTTCTATGGATAATCACGCTGTGGCTGCTACGCCCGATCTCGATCGCCTGGCCGAACCATCGCCCGAACTGCCGGACGATCGCCCCCAATCCTTGGGTTCTGACGCAGACCCGCAACCGGATCTGGTTGCGGAGATTGTGACGGTGCGGCCCGAGTCGGAAACCTTGACCCGTCAGCGCTTGCCCTACTTTGTTGGGATCTCGGAAGCCACGGCCGGATCAACAGGTATTTCCATGAACTTGGTGGTGATTCCGCCCGGTGGAGCCGCAGAGCCGCACTTCCATCGCGACTATGAAACCGCTATTTATTTGCTGGAAGGTCGGGTGGAAACCCGCTACGGCGCAGGTCTCAAGCAGTCCGTGATTCATCAGGCGGGGGATTTTATCTTCATTCCGCCCGGTGTGCCCCACCAACCCCACAATCTGAGCGATGCGGAACCGGCCCGGGCGATCGTGTCGCGGAATGATCCCAACGAGCAAGAAAACGTGGTGCTCTACGACCCGATCGCGCACGGGTAGCCCCAGCCGAGTGCCCATGTCGAAAAATTGCGAAAAAAAAACGAGGAGACCAAAACGGTTGCCTCGTGTTGCCGCAAACTTTGATGAACTCAATGGGCAAGCGCGGGGAAGCCCAATCGCCCCCTTGAAAAGCCGGGGCGATCGCATTCACTCAAGGCGCTTGCTTACATCGCAATTCAAACTCGATGCAAACTTGAAACTAGGGCTAGCCAAAACAGTGAATGGCTGGGCGATCGGGGCGGGCAGTGCTGGGCGTGGTCAGACTCAACCATCGTTGCAATTGGTCGTTGCAATCGGGCGTTGCAATCGAGATCGCCCTGATCGAAATCGCGAAGTCGCGATCACGGTTGGATCAGCCCCCCGCCACTGCCGGGACAATGCTGACTTCATCGCCATCTTTGAGGCTCGTGTTTTGGCCATCTAGAAAGCGGATATCTTCGCTGTTGACGTAGATGTTGAGGAAGCGACGCAGCTTGCCTTCTTCATCACAAATCCGCGCCTTGATGCCGGGACAGGTAGATTCAAGAGAATCAATCATGGCATCGATCGTCTCGCCGCCACACTCGATTTCGGCTTGATCTTGGGTGAACTTTTGCAGGGGAGTCGGAATCAAGACTGTAATGGCCATGACCTTGCGCTGATAGAAATCGGTAAAAGTAGACGAATTTGCACTGGGCGATCGCGCGACAGTAGCCCTTCAAATCCTTGGTGGGGAGCGCTGCTGAACGATGGTTAACCGATGAGCAACTCACCTGCATCAACCCGCGATCACTCAGCAAGCCCACCAAAGGATGGTTGAGTCGATTGATTTTGGCGCTCTCGTCCCGCGACCTAAATCGCGGGGAGCCGCCTCACCCCAGCGATCGCACCGGAAGTCTCGACCAATCTAGCAAGAGTCTTGCTAGCGTCAAGCCGTTGATTGACCCACTCCCAAGGGATCGATCGCACTAGTGATCCCACTAGCTTGGGTGAACCAGGTTTAGACCAACACCTGTTGCCATTCCAGGCGATCGAGGGTGCGGGCCCGTTCCCAAGCGCGCTCAAAGCTATCCAGCTTCGGATCGATTTCCAAAGGCTGACCGGCGTGGCTTTGGACGGCTTCTTGGGTCTTCAGACCGTTGCCGGTGATGTAGACCACGGTGGTTTCGTCGGGGTTGATCTTGCCCGCTTCCACCAGCTTTTTCAACACGGCGATCGTCGTGCCGCCAGCGGTTTCCGTGAAGATGCCTTCGGTTTCCGCCAGCAGTTTGATGCCTTCGACGATTTCTTCGTCGGTGGCGGTGTCGATGTGGCCGCCGGTTTTGCGGGCTTGCTCCACCGCGTAAACCCCATCAGCGGGGTTGCCGATCGCGATCGACTTGGCGATCGTGTTCGGTTTCACGGGGGCAATAAAGTCGCGATCTTCCTTGAAGGCCGTGGCGATCGGGTTACAGCCTTCCGCCTGGGCCCCACTACACCTGACGTGCTTTGCTTCCACCAAACCGGTGGCGATCAGCTCTTGGAAGCCCTTGTAAATCTTGGTGAACAGGGAGCCGGAGGCCAAGGGAGCCACAATGTGGTCGGGCAGTTGCCAGCCCAGTTGTTCCGCCACTTCAAAACCCAGGGTCTTGGAGCCTTCGGAGTAGTAGGGGCGCAGGTTGATGTTCACAAAGCCCCAACCGTAGCTGTTGGCCACCTCCGAGCAGAGGCGGTTCACTTGGTCGTAGTTGCCACGCACGGCCATCACGGTCGGATTGTAGATCAGCGTGCCTAGCACTTTGCCCGCTTCCAAGTCGGAGGGGATAAACACACAGCATTCGAGGCCTGCATGGGCGGCGATCGCGGCGGTGGAGTTAGCCAAGTTGCCGGTGCTGGCGCAGGAAACGGTGGTGAAGCCCAACTCACGGGCGCGGGTGAGGGCCACGGAGACGACGCGATCCTTGAAGCTCAAGGTCGGCATATTCACCGCGTCGTTTTTGATGTAGAGGCTCTTGAGACCCAGACGGCGGGCGAGACGGTTAGCCTTCAGCAGGGGGGTCATGCCCGTGCCCACGTCGATCGGGTCACTGCCCACGGGCAGAAAATCTTTGTAGCGCCAGATGGAGTTCGGGCCGGCTGCGATTTTTTCACGAGACACGTTGCGGGCGATCGCCTCGTAGTCATATTTGACTTCCAAGGGACCAAAACACAGCTCGCACACGTGCATGGCAGCGGCGGGATATTCCGCGCCACATTCTTTGCACTTCAGGTGCGTAAAGTGGCCATCGTGGCTGTGGCTGTGTTCATGATGCTCGTGCGACTCGGTGGCAGAACGGTGGGTGTCGAGAACTCCAGTCATGGGGCGGTTTCGCTCCTGTTTTGCGGCAACGGGATAAGGGATTTCCCATCGAATGCAAAAAGCGTATCACGGGTTACAAGGAGCCTGCAAACAATCCCGATTTCTTTGGTCGGGATTTATTTAGCACCCCAATTGTGGCGCAAAATCCCGATCTGTAAAGGGCTGTGTCGATTTCCGCGCATCGGTTAAGCTAGCGATCGGGTCGTGCTCAAAAATTTTTATTTTTCTTAAGAAACCGTGATGACCAGCGAGCAACAGGGGCATTGGTGGGGGCGAGGAGCAATGACCTGGGGTGGAATGCTGGTGGCCGGTCTTGCAACTTGGGCTGGCATGGCGGCCAGCTCGGATCGTGCGATTGCCTCGGGGCCGATCGGGCGCTTTGAACCCAGCCCTTGCCCGTCGTTGTTGATCAGTTCGGCGATGGCGGGCGATCGCAGCCGATTGCAGTGCGGTTTCGTCACCGTGCCCGAGCGCCATGCCCACCCTGAGGGCCGCACGATCAAACTCGCCGTGGCCATCCTCAGAAGTCGCCGCGATCGTCCCCAGCCCGATCCGTTGGTGATGGCCCAGGGGGGCCCCGGCGGTTCCACCCTGATGTTGCTGGAACCCTGGTGGCAAGCGCTCACCAGCACACCGGGCCTGCGCGATCGCGATGTGGTGTTGATTGAGCAGCGGGGCACGCAGTTTTCCAAGCCCTACCTGTTTTGTCAGGAGGTGTACGCGGTCGATCGTGAGATTTCGCCGAAGTTGCCGACCCTCACCGAAGCTGCGATCGATCGCAGCACCCGAGATGCCTATCAGGCTTGCTACGAGCGCCTCAGCCGCCAGGGCGTTGACCTGAGTGCTTACAACAGCTTGGAAAATGCCGATGATTTGCCCTTGGTCATGTCGTCCCTGGGCTACGGTCGCTTCAATTTCTATGGCGTGTCCTACGGCACGATGTTGGCGCAACACTTGATGCGGCGGCATCCCGATCGCCTCCGCAGCGTGATTTTGGATGCGGTGGTGCCCCTCGAAACCAACTACATCACCGAGTCTCTGAGCAGCCACAACCGCGCCATTCGCCAACTGTTTGAGCAATGCCGCCGATCGCCCGTTTGTCGGCGGGAATATCCGAACCTGCCCCAGCTATTTCAATCGGTGGTGGCCAAGCTGGAGCGCGAGCCATTGATGACAGAAGGCTTCGACGCGATCGCCTATGTGGATGCTCAAATCAAAGCCAGCCAAGTGCTCCAGTCTGACTTGTTCAGTGTTTTGGATGCGAATATCAGTGGCGAGTTTTGGCGGCCCGTGGCGATCGATGGTGATGGACTGGTCGATCTGACCATTTCGGCGCTCTACGACAGCAGCTTGATTCCCAAACTGCCTGAGTGGTTCCGCGAAATGGATCGGGGCGATTGGTCGTCCTTGAACGAATTGGCCAGCGACTGGTTTAGCCCGATCGCCGATGCTATGCAGCAATCGGTGCTCTGTGCGGAAGAGGCCAACATCGATCGCCAATCCTTGCGCCCGCCAGTGGATCTGTTGCCAGAGTTGCGATCGCTGATCAACGACCCCCAGGAATTTTTGAATAGTTGCCAGGTTTGGTCAGTGCCCAAACTGCCCAGCTTAGTTAATGAACCCATCACTTCACCCATTCCGACCCTGCTGCTGTCGGGCAATCTCGATCCCGTCACGCCGCCCCCCTTCGGCCAGCGCGTGGCTGACCACTTGCCCCGGGCCTATCACTACGTCTTTCCGGGCTTGGGTCATGGGGCGTTTGCCAGCAGTGATTGTGCCAATGGGGTAGTGCGCGACTTTTTGCATGATCCCCAGCGGCCGCCCAATGGCCGCTGTGTCCAGCAGGTGCAACTGATTCCCCAAGTGCCGACGGTTCCCACCCGCTTCCAACCTGTGGCGATTCCGGGAACCAAGATTCGATCGGTGGTGCCAGCCGATTGGCAACCGGATGAGAGTGGCCTCACGAATGTTTGGCAGGCTCCCCGCAGCTTGCCCGAGGGAGGGCAAATTGCTTTCACGCAGGTGATTGATGAAACCCTGCCCCAATCGCTGGAGCGGCTGGGCTTGGCCATTCCTCTGACGCTGCGGGACTCGGTGCAGCGGGGCGATCGCTCCTGGCAGCTTTATGCCAATCCGCTCCACCCGATTACCGTCGCAGCTACGGTGGTCGATCATGACACCTATCTGGTGGTGCTAGAAGGGCTACGGGAGCGATCGCGCCGGGCCATTTTGGAGCAAGTCATGACCCAAGCCCGGCTCGATCGCGTTGTGCCCCTGCCTCCAAGACGCGATCGCTAGCCGTTAGCCGTTGCGATCGCCCTGCAATTCATCCAGCCGCTCCAACACCTCCGCGCTGTGGATGGTGGGAATCACCTTCAAGAAGCGATCGCGCAAAATCCCGTCAGGGTCGATCAGATAGGTGTGGCGCATCGACATCGGCTTCATCCACGACCCATAGGCCTGGCTGACTTGCCCATCCCCATCGGCCAACAACGGAAAGCGCAACCCCTCGGAATCACAAAATTCCGCATGGCTGTCTACGTCATCGGCACTCACCCCCAAAATTTGCGTATGACGCGCCTGATATTTAGGCAAGTCCTGCTGAAACCGCCGCGCCTCAACGGTGCAACCAGAAGTGAAATCCTTGGGATAGAAATACAGCACCACCCACTGGCCGCGATAATCACTCAGGGAAATCGTGCCATCGCCGCTGTTGCTGGGCAGGGTGAACGTGGGCGCGGGCGCATCGATCGCCGGTTGTGGCCCACCCAAGGCCAGGGCAGGGGTTGGCAGGGCTAGGCCAACCAGCAGGCTCGCGAAGAGGGCGATCGCCCCCGTCATCACTTGTGAAATTCGCTGGGCAACTGAACTCAAACCAGGGCGATCGGCAGTCAAGAAAATCATGGGCGGTGGGGCAGAACGCTGGAAGAACAAACGGCGACATCAAAGCCGTTACGCAATCAAAGTCGTTACAAAAGTTTACCAAGTCCCGTTCGATCGCCCTAAACCTCAAACGCAGTTCCCTTGAGGGCTAATTCGCTGGTGGTGCGACGCACGGCCACATAGCTGCCCACCAATCCCACCGAGCAGCCAAATCCCACCAAAATCGCCAGTAGTAGCAACAGCCGGTTCCAGTCGAGGGGCAGATCCCGCGCTAACAGTTGCACAAATCCTAGGCGGCTGTTGAGCAGCGACCCCAAGGCCTGTTGCAACGCCACCACGGCGACCCCTGCGATCGCCGCCCCCTGCACCCCAAAAATCATCCCCTGCAAAATGAAGGGTAAATAAATCCAAACGGGCAAGGCCCCCACGAGCTGGGCGATCTCAATTTCCTGGCAGCGGGCGGCCACAATTAACCGAATCGCTGTGACAATCGTGGCGATCGCCGCTGAGACTAACAACACGATCGTCCCGGTGGCCACCACCTTCAGCCCCCAATCTAACTCTCGCAGCCGCACTACTACCTCTGCTGCGTAGCGGGCCGTGTCCACGCCGGGAATCTTGGCCATTTGGGCGGCTAGCTGGGGCGTGAGGTCGGCGCGGGCGACCTTGGCTTTTAGCTCGTCGGTTAGGGGATTGCCTTCGAGCTGTTGGGTGGCGCGGGCGATGTCTGAAATGCCTAAATCCCGCACCAAGTCTTGCCAGGCTTGTTCTTTAGAAATCGTTTGTACCCCGACTACGCCATCCAACTGGGCGATCGCCTTGGCCGCCTGAGCTGTCTGGGCATTGGGCTGCAAATACACGGCAATTTCGAGTTGGCTGCCCAATTGGGACAGGGCGCGATCGAGATACCAAGTCCCTTGCAGGCTAATCCCAAACAGGAACAGGGACACGGCCACCGTGCCAATGGCGGCCCAGTTCATCCAGCCGCCGCGCCGCAATCCCCGGCGGGTTTCTTGCCACAGATAGAGCCAAGGGACGGCGACGCGATCGAGAGCTGACATAACGAGGGTGGTGGGTTTTGTAAGCCGAAGATGGTGAGTGGCAGGCGATCGCGTGGGCGGTCGCCACTGGTAGATAGCTGCTTCTATTGTCGATTGATCGATGTAATTGATTGATGTAATTAGCTGATGTCAGCGATTCGGTGTAATTGCTTCGGTGTAATTGATCCGGTGTGAGTGGTCGATGAAGCTCCCACTGGCTCAACTGCACATCAACACCATTCCCGATTTAAAAGCTCCCAATTTAAAAGCTCCCAGCCCCTATCGTCAAACTTTCCGAAAACTTTCCGAACCCAAGGGGCCACGGCTCAAGGGCGATCGCCATGCGATCACTAGACGAGGGCAGTCCGGTTCAAAATTCTGGCCACTAGCCGCCGCGAACCTGCGAATCGCTCTCATAATGGAGTGAAGCGATCCCCACTCCTCACGAGCTGTTGCGGCTCGATCGCTCCACAGCACGCCTCTCGCTACTCTCTTCATTCACCTGGCCAGCCCTGTGTTTGACTCCTCCAGTTCCGATCGCCGCTCTGACCCCTGCTCCGATCGCCGCATTTTGGTTTGTCAAAATGTGCACTGCTACCGCAATGGCGCAAGGGCTGTGCTGGCTGCTTTGGCAGCGGCCGACTTGCCGGAAGGGGTGACCGTGGCAGTGAGTGACTGTCAAAGTCAGTGTCACTTGGGGCCGAGCGTGCGAATTCAGCCCGATGAAACCTGGTATGCCCGCGTGCAGCCGTCGGATGTGCCGCAAATTGTGGAGGAGCACTTACGGCACGATCGCCCGGTGACGGAATTGTTAAATCCTCGTATTCACTTGGCCTACCGTAGCTACAACAATCCCGGCTAAAGCAATTTCCAGCTAAAGCAATTTCCAGCTAAAGCAATTCCGGCTACAACAATCCCAGCTGGAGAAATTCCCAGCTAAAGCAATTTCCAGCTAAAGCAATTTCCAGCCAAAGCAATTCCCGCCACTGGCCAAGCATCCCAGCCGCAGAAGCGGTTGCTGAACCCCAACTCAAGGGCGATCGCGTCACCCGCTGTTGGGTTTCGGTTCAAAACCGGCAATTGACCGTCAACAGTTGCCCCGCCAGACTCAAAAAAACGGAAAAAACAGCCCGATCGAGTTGCGTTGATCGGGCTGTTGGCTTTGAATGACTGCTGCTTGTGCAATGCGGTGGACATCAGCCCCGCAGAACCGGCGCGATTTGGCATCTCCGTCGGGGCACACCAAGCGACCGGCCCAACGCAGCCGCCGCGATCGGAATTTGATCGGGCACGGAGCTGTTGATCACACCATCCATTGGCATCAGTTGGACTGGTTAGTTGTGTGCCCTGCCCCACTTGGTGGGCAGAGTGCTCACCGGGCGATCGCCCCAGCGAATTGCCACCGGCATGACCCAGCGTGTTGCAGTCATCATCCGGTCATCATCCGGTCGTCCCTACGATCATTGCTGTCATGACAAACTGACAGCGACCAACCTCCTTAGGCGGTTTGCAAATCCACGCGCACCGCATCCAAGAGCTGCTGGACATTGTTGGTGGCATAGCCCACTTCTAAGGGGAACTTGGCTTCGAGGATCGCCAAAACTTTTTCCAGTTGGCTTTCCAGTTGCCGATCGTTGCGAATCATCTTGCGCAGTCGGTTTTTGACATCGTTCAAGATGGGGCCGCTCGCAGGACTCGATTCGGCCGTGAGGGCATGGGACCGGAACAGGTCGAGGCGATCGATCTTTTGCGTTCGCAGCAGGTCTTGGAGTTCTGCACAGGCCGAGTCGGCAAACTCTTGGGTGATGTATTCCAAAACCACCGGCTGCAGCCCAAAGGAAGCTCCACCCGAGGAACCACGCTCAATCAGCGATCGCCGTCCCAAGGACTCCAGAGCTTCGATCAGCTCCGGCTGGGAAAACGGAATCGAGATCTTGTCGCGCAGTTGGGTCAACGCCATCGTTTGTTGCTCGATCGCCAACCAATAAACAATCGCCCGCTCAATTTCCGAGAGGCGATCGAACTGGCGCTGCAACAAATCGCGGATATCACCAAAGACCAACGTTGATTGCTTCAGAAACTCCGAAACTCGGCCACCAAACAGCTCTTGAATAGTCGTCGAAGCAATCTTTAGCGTCAGCGGATTGCCGCGATAAAGTTCTGCCAATTCCCCCCAAAGCTTCTCCTCTTGTAGTCCCTTGTCGCGGAAAATTTCACCCGCTTCCTCTGGCCCCATGCCGCTGAGTTGCAAGACCCGCACCGGCAATGTATTGCCCTCAAGGCGAGCGATCTCACGTGGTTTTTCAGCGCTAGTTAGCAACAAGCAGCTTTGGTGTGATTCTTCCCCGATTCGGCGCAACAAATCGCCGTAATCCTCAAAACCATCGCGATATTGACCGGAAATGTCGCCTTGGCGCAACACCGATTCCACGCCATCAAGCACGATCAAGCAGCAATGCTGGCGGAGATAGTCGATCAGCAGTGTGATCCGGTTGTGGGTGCTTTCCGGCAGGTAGGTTTGGCGCTTGCGCGAGAGGGTTTGCACCATCCGCCCGATCGCATCACGCGGTGAAACCCCATGCCGCAGCGATCGCCAAATAATAAACTCAAACTCTTCCTCGGCTTCCAGGGCTTTGGCCAAGCGCACCGCCAGGGCCGTTTTGCCGCTGCCAGCGATCCCCAACAAGGCCACGGCCCGGCAGTGATCGCCCGTGACCCAGCTTTTAAGGGATTCTAGCTCCGTCGATCGACCATAGAACGCCGAAACATCGGGCGCGTCACCCCAGTCATACTGCGGAGGCAACTCACCGGTTTCCACCTCTTGCACCACCGGCATGGCCACGATCGGCCCTTGGGCTTGGCGTGTTTGGTACTGGGTCACCAGGATCTGTTGCAGTTTCGCTAACTTGCCCGGCCCAGCCCCAGCGATGTGAAATTTCTTATACACCTCACCCAACCGCTTACGGGCGGCTTCGGGGCGGATGCCCAATCGCTGGGCGATCGCGTTCATCGGCTCACCATTGATGGCGGCTGCCAAAACGTCGAGTTCTGTATTGGAGACGCTATGCTCCCTTGCAATTTGTCTCAAAAAGTCTTGAGGAATCAATTCACCAATCTCTCTGTGCGAAACATCCTACGGCCCTACATGGTAGCGCCCCGAACAGTATATATTGTTAGAAAAAATAGCAGCTTAAATCACAATTTTTTGGAAAACTTTATAAGACCTGGATGCCGTTGCAACTTTTAATACGATATTTTCTTAGCATTTGTGCTTTATCGCTCTAATCAACAATCCGATTATTACCTTGAGGTCACTGTCTTTTGATCACCGTCTTTTGATCAAGTAAATCACCCACTTCCCCGCCCAGGGATTCTAGTCATTTTTCAGTGATTTTCAAAGCGATGGCTCGTTTCTTGATAAAGGCAATAGAGACGATGGGGTAAACTGCCCCGCGCGTGGGCTAGGGGCTGGCGAGCAAATTAGGAATCCCGCAAACTGTCCTGTATCAACTTCCTGTAGCAAAATCCACTTTCTATATCAAATTTTTTTGTTGATTGGCGCTGCTATGGGATTGATTGACAGCGGATGTAGATAGACGCGGATGCAGATGGGTGCGGACTGGTTTTGACCACGGTGTTCTCGCGAGCCTGGTTGCTCGATCGACCTCCAGACTAACCAATACCCAAATTACTCAATACCTAGATCACCCAACGCCTAGATCACCCCATCCCTAGATCAACTAATCCCTGGAGTAGCCAATCGATCCTTCCATGGAGGGAGGGGCACAACTCAACAGGGCGAAGAGGCGGTCTGAGCAGCCAGAATTGATCCTCCATAGGCTCCAGCGATCGACTTAGGCAAGGGGCTTAGGACGTGTTGTTGTTTCGCCTGCAACCCTGATTGCACAGCTACGAGATGTTGGAGTAACGAGGGAGTAACGAGATCGTGGAGTAATCAGCGGTTGTAGCCCCTTGTTGCGATGATGGGGGGATGGAAAATCAACTGTTTCAGCTTGTCCCAGCAGGTGACGACATCCTCTGAGACGATGGGAAGCGATCGCCCAGCCCTGGCCCAACCCCGGTCTGCCCCCGGTCTGCCCCCGGTCTGCCCCTGGTCTGCCCCTGGTCTGCTTCTGGTCTGATCGCTCCCAGTCCAGACCTAGCAACATCACCAGCGATCGCAACGGGCGCGTCAAAATTTCAACCGTCTGCGATCCCTAAGCTCGATAGAATGGGTGGGATACTAACGCCGCTGTGTTTCGCTGAGTTTTCAGGTCTTTGCGTGGATCTCGATCAAGTTTTTAAACATCCTAAGCCGATCATCGGAGTCGTTCATTTACTGCCGCTGCCGAGTTCGCCTCGGTGGGGAGCAAACCTCAAAGCCGTGGTAGAGCGGGCAGAACAAGAGGCCGTTGCCCTCGCTGCGGGTGGCGTAAATGCGATCTTGGTCGAAAATTTCTTTGACGCTCCGTTTCCCAAGGATGAAGTCGATCCGGCGGTGGTGAGTGCCATGACCTTGGTGGTTCACCATTTGCAAAATCTGGTGACATTACCGGTCGGGGTCAATGTTCTGCGCAATGACGCGCGATCAGCCGTGGCGATCGCCAGTTGCACCGGGGCCCATTTCATTCGGGTCAATGTTTTGTCAGGGGTGATGGCCACCGATCAGGGGTTGATCGAAGGTCGCGCCCACGAGCTGCTGCGCTATCGGCGAGAGTTGGGCAGCGATGTCAAAATCTTGGCCGACGTACTGGTAAAACATGCCCGACCGATCGGCACGCCCAATTTGACCGTGGCGGTGCAGGACACAATCGAACGCGGCCTCGCTGATGGGGCAATTTTGTCTGGTTGGGCCACCGGCAGCCCGCCAAACGTAGAAGATCTGGAACTAGCCAAGGCAGCGGCGGGCGACACGCCAATTTTTGTGGGTAGTGGAGCCAACTACGATAACGTCTCCCAACTACTGGATGTGGCCGATGGGGTTATTGTGGCCAGTTCCCTCAAGCGGCGTGGCCGACGCGATTTGCCGATCGATCCCAACCGGGTTAGCCAGTTGGTGGAGGTGGCCCGTCGGCCGCGATCGCCCCTCAGCCCTGCTGCCACCGAAGCCCCCTCCTTGGCTTAGGAGATCAAGCCAGCTCGACATTGCTGCGTAGCCTGGACTGAGTAGCCCTTGCTCGGTGGTTCTGACTGAGTGACCCTGACCTAGTGACCCTGACTCAGCGATCCTGACCCAGTGACCCTGACCGATCGCCAGCCGCTGGGTGACAATGCCCCCGGAAACTGGGCCAATCATGGGGGTGAATCTCGTCACGGGAGTGCATGATGCGCCTGAGTGATTGGATGATGCGATCGTTCATCCTGGGCTGGCACAGCAACGCCTAGACAGGCTCAAGGGCGTTCGCTACCCTGAAGGCTGTAGTTGGGCCGTGATTCGGTCGCCCCGGTTGTGGATTATTTTCAGATCATTTGATGATCGTTCTCTGTGCTTTGCCATGACTGCTTCTAGCACCAAACGCCGCCGCCAAATTCCTTGGATTCATCGCCACGCGCGCACACTCTTGGCCAGTGTGGCTGGTGTGGGTCTGTTGCTTACGGGTTATCTCACGGTCATTAAATTGACTGGCAATGAGGTGTCTTGTCCGATCGAAGGGTGCGATCGTGTCTTAAACAGTCCCTACGCGGAAGTGTTTGGGTTGCCCCTGTCCCTGTTTGGGATGGCGGCCTACTTGGTGATGATGCTGCTGGCCCTCGCCCCGATCGCGATCGGGGAAGCCCAAAAGGCCCGCCAAGCCCAAGTGGAAGAATGGACAGGACTGCTGCTAGTGGTCGGTGGCGCGTCCATGGCGGTGTTTAGCAGCTATTTGATGTACCTGCTCACCTCCGAAATCAAGGCCGCCTGCGTTTACTGCGTTGTGTCGGCGGTTTTTTCCTTTAGCTTGCTGGGTCTGGCTTTGGCCGGTCGGCGCTGGGACGATTGGGGTAAACCCTTCTTTGCCACCCTGGTCGTTGCGATCGTTACCCTGATCGGCACGCTGGCCCTGTATGCGACACCGGCCGATCAGGGAACTGATTCCCTATTTCCGATGACCACCACGTCTGGCCCCTCGGAAATTGCCCTCGCCAAACACCTGCGCGAATCGGGTGCTCAAGAGTTTGGGGCCTACTGGTGTCCCCACTGCCACGAGCAAAAAGAGCTTTTTGGCAAGGAAGCCGCGAAGGAGTTGCCCTACGTGGAGTGTGATCCCAACGGTCGTCGCGCCAAGCCAGAGGTTTGCCAAAAGGCGGGGGTGCGCAGTTTCCCCTCCTGGCAAGTGGGTGGAAAGCTTTATCAGGGTGTGATGCCACTCGATCGCCTTGCTGATTTGTCGGGCTATAGCGGCGATCGCACGTTTCGGAATTTGCCCACCCGGCCGTTGCCTACGCCCCTCAGTCCTGCGACTCCCTAGGATCTCTAGGAATAACGGCCGAGGGGGATTGCCCGGATTGGATGGCTGAAGGATGGAACAGTACAACCTAGCTAAAACCTAGCTAAAACCTAGATACGACCCGGCAAGCCCCAGCCCAATCAGGGTGCGATCGCCCGACTCTGCCCCGATCCTGGCATGACGCTAGGCAATTCTAGGCAATTTAAATTTTAGGCAATCTAAATGCAGGCACTTTAATGATCGCCAGCGCAAGGCATGGTAGATCTCGACTTAGGATGCTGGATCAGTCATCTACGCCCCGAGATTGCCCCTAGACTCGAAACTCGTCGGCTAGAATCCAAAAAGGTGCGTAGGGACAACCCCCACCCCGGTTTCGATCGTGGCTGCGATCGCCGATGGTCTGCAACGCGGCTGCTTCCCCAAGTCGCCCGATTGGGTATAGGGGTATCCCCATGCGTTTGCTGCGCCCGATGTTTTGCTCCTCACGGCTTAATCGCCGGATACCCCGATCATGTTGAGACATCCGACGGTAGCTGCTATGCAGATTTGTCCCCAGTGCCAGTGCGAAAACCCTGACGACAACAAATACTGTCAGCAGTGCGGCACGTCCCTCGATCGCCTCCTTTGCCCCCACTGCGGTGCTGAAAACAGCGTGGGGCAACTGCATTGCACGCAGTGTGAGGGATTAATCGGCACGGTGCTCCAAGCCCTGGTTGTGCCGCCTGCGGGTGAGACGGATTGGCCAACGGACACAGCCAGCGCCGCTGAAACTGGCGGAATCAGCGATCCGTTTCAGCGCTACCAACCCCTGCGATTACTCCAGGTGATCGATCGCTGTGGTCAGCTCTACACTCAAGTGTTCGATCGCCACCCCTACCGCATTCGCTTCTTTGAAAGCTGGCTACACCAATCTGATCTGGGGGATGACGAGCCTACCGTCCCGCCTGAGGGTGACTTCATGGAGAGTTCCCCTCCTAGTGATGCAGTCTTGGCTTCGCAAATTCCCGCGATCGCCCAGTCCTACCTGTTGCTAGATTCCCAACTGGGCCAGCGCCTACCCCAGGTTTATGACACCTGGCAAAGTCAGCAATGGCAAGTGTTGCTCCTTGAAGATCGATCGCACTGGAAATCCCTCTGCGATCTGTGGAGTGACCCGGAAACGCTGACCCTACAGGTGTTGCACGATCTCTACGAAATGCTCGATCTGTGGGAAGAGCTGATCCCGGTGCAATGCACTGCCAGCTTACTGGCGATCGACAACCTATGCGTTGACGAAGACAGCGTGCTCAGTCTCAAGCGGCTCTACAGCCCCGGATTGGGGCCCGAAACACCCACCACGGCCAGCAGCCTAAATCATTTAGGGCAAGTGTGGGTCAAGTTGCTGGAAGTGGTCGATCGCGAGGATGCCATTCCGTTGATTCACCTGGCACAGGCAATTGGAGATGGCCAGTTCACCAGCCCCGACGCAATTCGGCAGCACCTGCGTTCGATCGCCGACAACCTTGAGCGCAGATTGCCCACGGATTTGCTCCCGCCCATTGCGGCTGATCCCGCCAACTTGGCGTTGTTGGTGGTGCGTGATGACGACGATGTGGACGACACCCCCACCGTTGTCTTGCCGATGAAACTCTCGGGGCTGGATGAAGCGGGCTGCACCGATATTGGCCGCCAACGCGATCACAACGAAGATTGCTTTGGCATTTACACGGAGCTAACCAAGCGCGAAACACCGACCGGCAAAACGCTTCAGGCGCACAACCTGTATATCCTTTGTGATGGGATGGGCGGCCATGCCAGCGGTGAGGTGGCCAGTCACCTGGCGGTCAAAACCCTGCAAGCCTACGCCCAAACCCATTGGGGCGGCGAAATGCCTTCCGCTGCGTCGATTCGCGAGGGCATTCTTGCGGCCAATCAATCCATTTACGAAGCCAACCAGGACGAGCAGCGATCGGGTAGCGGCCGCATGGGCACTACCCTGGTGTTGGTGTTAGTCCACAATTCCAAAGCCGCCGTGGCCCACGTGGGTGACAGTCGGTTGTATCGACTGACCCGGCGGCGCGGCCTAGAGCAAGTGACGACGGATCACGAAGTGGGACAACGGGAAATTCAACGGGGTCTCGATCCTGACGCGGCCTACAGCCGGCCCGATGCTTACCAACTGACCCAAGCGTTGGGCCCACGCGACAACAATGGGGTTGATCCCGATGTGCAGTTCTTGGAACTCGATGAAGACTCGTTGTTGTTGCTCTGCTCTGATGGTCTGAGCGACAACGACCTGATCGAAACCCACTGGCAAACCCACTTGGCCCCGCTGATCAGCTCCCGGGCCAACCTGGATCAGGGGGTGATCCAACTGATTGAGCTGGCCAATCAGCACAATGGCCATGACAACATCACGGCGCTGCTGATTCGCGTCAAGGTGCAACCCAATATGGATGCGATGCCCTAGAAGTGCGGTATCTGGTCTCAACCCGAGTCATTTGCTCCCCGAGTCCTGTCATGGGCCGGGGAGCAGTGCGTTGATGGGGTATGAGGATGTGATGATGTGAGGATGTTGGGGGAATCGCGCTGAGGCTGGGTGATTCGGGCGATCGCCTAGCCAAACATACCCAATGCGGCCTTGGTGCGGGGGCCCGCAACGCCATCGGGAACCAGGCCGCGATCGCGCTGGAACCGCTTCACCGCATTTTCAGTGATTGGCCCGTAGTAGCCCGTGACTCGGAAGTGGAAATAGCCCAAATCTTTCAGGCGTTGTTGTAGGCGGCTGGTGTTGATGTTGCGGCCCCCCACACAGCTATAGCAAGGGTTTGCCCCCCAACCAAACCGCCCGGAACCGCTGTTGCGCAGATAGGGTGGCTGATAGACATAGCTGCTGATGGTTTTGAAAGTGGGGCAGGGGCGCACGGTGAGCGGGGGTAGGGGCCGGTTCACGGCGGGGCGATCGGGTGTGACAAAGGCTGGGTAATCACTGCCAGCGCCCCCCGCCAAAGCCGGTGCAGCCACGGCACTCAGCAGGGTGGCCGCCATCAGCAGGGACAAAAACCGCAACCAGCCTTGGCTTGAGAGCCGTTCCCAGGCGATCGCCTCGGCCAGTTGAACTTCGATCGCGCTGGCGGAATCCTGAGCCAAGACCAGGTGGGGGTAGCCAAAACTTTCCATGGGGGGTAACCAAAACTGCAAATCATTCACTCAGTGCTCACCCAGTGCTCACCCAGTGCTTACTCAGTGCTTACTCAGTGCTTACTCAGTGCTCACTCGGCCCTGACTCAGCGCCGATGGCCCACTAGCGCCAACCGGGATAGCCATCTGCCCCGTAGCTGGGGCCGCAGCAGTAAATCCGCACACAACAGGGATTATAGGCAGCAGACTGGTAGACCGGCTGTACCCAACGGCGGCGACTGCTCGATCGCGTCCAACGGCGATGTTGTTTGATGCCCACATAGGGGAAGCCACGCTTGCCAGATACGGGCACGGTGGCCAGCGCGTTGGCCGTGGCCGCATCCACATAACCCGTGGCAGGCAGACGGCGCGATCGCTGGAAGGCCACTAAGGATTTTTGGGTCACATCACCAAAATGACCCGTGTTGGTGCGCGATCGCTGGAATCCCAAGGTGCGGAGCTTGCCTTGGAGGGTCGCCACCCGGTCGCTCGTTTCGCCGGGATAGATCGGCGCGACCAAGGCCCCATACCCTCCCGTGGAGCGATTGCTGCGGGTGCTGGGGCGATCGCTGGGGCGCACCACTCGGGGCTGGCTCGATCTCGGCAGATCCGAGACGGGCTGCCAGCGAGAGTCGTTGGGATAGTTAACTGGCAGCCAGCCGCGATCGTTACGATTACCGACCGCATCGTTCGTTCCTCGCCCCGGTTGCCAGGACTGGCGCTGGGGTTCCACCGTTTCCGCATCAAGCTTGGCCTGGGTGGCCAAGTCCAGCACCCCGGTAGCCGGTAAGCGGTGCTGCGATTGGAAGCTCATCAGGGACGATCGCGTGGCTTCGTCAAAAGTGCCCGTCGTCAGCAGAGGAATATTTAGAATGCTGGCCTGACGCAGCCGCCACTGCAAGATCTGCACCGAGGGGCCTTGATCGCCACGCACCAAAAAGGGTTGAGGTACCTGCTTGATCGGCGCGCCATTGGCGGTCATCAACATCAAGGCCGTGGTGCGATCGAGCAGACCCGTAATTGCCAACTTACCGGTGCGTCGCTGGTAGTTGCGCAATGCCAATTCTGTGGCGCTGTCAAACTCCGCCGTTGTCGGGGCGATCATGCCGGCCCCGCGCAGCAGTTGTTGTAGGTTTTGTACCGCCAAGCCGCGATCGCCAAACCGCAGGCTGTCGTAGGCCACGGCCGCCGGGGTGAGTCCAGGGGCCAACAACGCACCCAGCACCATTACCCCGATCGCCGCTGATCCTGCCGTCTGATCGCCCCAACGGGGCCAATCCCAACCCGAGAGGGGCAAGGGGTCAGACGACTCCGCTGCGATCGCACCGTGCAAATAGGCCCAGCTTTCCATAGGTCGATTGTTCCTGCTGCGTCTTGGCTGTGGGACAGATCCCGATTAGCCCATCCCCGTTGTACTGGAGAAACTCCCCGCGCACAAGATGGGCGTTGACCAACGTTTAGCACTGGCCCAAGTCCTAGGCGATTCCCCAAGGGGGTTAATCAACGGTTAGGCGTGATCGAGCAAAGGGCCTTAAAATTTTCGGCATGGTTCAGGCAAATCCCGTCAACAACTCCCCCACTGCTGCGGCCCCGACTGCGGCTGCGATTCCCTCCTGTGCTTGGAGCCGTCCGATCGGTCTCGGCTGGGATCGCCCCTACACCGTCCGCTATGCCAGCAATCTCGATGATGGGCCCTGGCATGGTGCGCCCCTCGGTGGGTTTGGCGCTGGTTGCCTGGGTCGATCGCCCCGAGGCGACTTCAACTTTTGGCATATTGACGGCGGCGAACATATTTTTGAGAATCTAGGCGGCTGTCAGTTTGCGGTGTTTGAGCAACCGGCAGACGGCCCGGCCCAGGCCTATGCCCTGGCCACGGAAGGGCCCCGCGATGGCAGCCTCGACGCTTGGCAGTGGTATCCCGCCTCGACCCCCGAGCGATCGACCGGTACTTACTCCGCCCTCTACCCCCGCAGTTGGTTCACCTACGAAAACGTGCTCCAAAGCCAGCTCACCTGCGAGCAGTTTTCGCCGATCTTGGCCGGCAACTACCAAGAAACCAGCTATCCTGTGGCGGTTTTTGAATGGACGGCCCACAACCCGACCGATCGCCCGATCACGGTCAGCATTTTGCTCAGTTGGGAAAACACCGTGGGCTGGTTCACCAACCGCCTGAAAAATCCCGAAATTACGGTGCGGGACGACGGCAGCCCCGAGTATGAATATCAGCCGCGCTGGGGCGACAGTGAGGGCAACTTCAACCGCTGGATCGAAGATTTTTCGCGGGTGGGCTGCACCCTGCTGAACCTGGAAGGGCTGATCGATCCGGGCGATCGCCCCTTGGCCGAAGGGATGGGCCAATGGGCACTGATGACGGTGCAAAACCCGGCGGTGGAAGTGTTTCACCACACCCGCTGGAACCCGGCCGGCGATGGCTCCGATCTGTGGCGAGATTTTGCCCGATCGGGAGATCTGTCCGATGAAAATGACGATCGCCCGGCCAAAGCGGGTGAACGGATCGGGGCCGCGATCGCGGTGCGCTTCACGATTCGGCCGGGCAAAACCCGCAAAATCCCCTTCATGCTGGCCTGGGACTTCCCCACCACGGAATTTAAGCCGGGGGTGAACTATTACCGGCGCTACACGGACTTTTTTGGGCGCAATGGTCAGGGGGCTTGGTCGATCGCCCGCACCGCCCTCAAGCATTACGACGCTTGGCGCGAGGGGATCGTCACCTGGCAAAAGCCCGTGGTCGATCGCCCCGACTGGCCCGACTGGTTCAAAATGGGCCTGCTGAACGAACTCTACGATCTGACGGCCGGCGGCAGTCTCTGGAGTGCTGCCGACGAGCGCGACCCGAAAGGCCAGTTCGCCGTGCTGGAATGCCTCGATTACCGCTGGTATGAAAGCTTGGATGTACGGCTCTACGGTTCCTTTGGGCTGTTGCTGCTCTGGCCAGAACTAGAAAAATCGGTGATCCGAGCCTTTGCGCGGGCGATTCCGTTGGCTGACCCCACGCCCCGGATTATTGGCTACAACCGAGCCGCCGCCGTCCGCAAAATTGCCGATGCCACGCCCCACGACTTGGGCGCACCGAACGAGCATCCTTGGGAAGCCACCAACTACACCAGCTATCAGGACTGCAACCTCTGGAAAGATCTGCCCAGCGATTTTGTCTTGCAGGTCTACCGTGATTATCTATTGACCGGGGCAACCGATCGGGAATTTTTGGTGGACTGCTGGGAAGCGGTGGGGCGATCGCTGGCCTACCTGAAAACCTTCGACGAAGACGGCGACGGGATTCCCGAAAACTCCGGCGCGCCCGATCAGACCTTCGATGATTGGCGGTTGGTGGGGGTGAGTGCCTATTGCGGCGGCCTGTGGATTGCGGCCTTGGAAGCGGCGATCGCGATCGGGCGGATTCTGCAAGATATGGCCCCCAACGATTGGCCCGAGGGTGTGGCTGTTGATCCGGTCCGCCTACAAACCCAGCTCGATACCTACCAAAGCTGGCTGACCCAATCGCGGGCTGTATACCATGACGCGCTGTGGAATGGGCGATCGTACCGGCTCGACACCGGCAGCGGTTCTGATGTGGTGATGGCCGATCAGCTCTGTGGCCAGTTCTATACCCGATTGCTGGGTTTGCCCGATGTGGTGGAACCGGCGGCGGCTCGATCGGCGATCGAAACGGTCTATGAGGCTTGTTTCGTCCGGTTCAACGAGTTTTGTAAGGGCGATCGGGCCCGCGAGCTGGGTTGGGAGATTCCCGCCGATGCGCCGAGTTTGGGTGTGGCCAACGGCGTGCTGCCCGACGGCGCACCGGAAAACCCGAAAGCCACCCATCCCCTGGAAGTTTGGACAGGGATTAACTTTGGGTTGGCGGCCTTTTGGCTACAAATGGGTTACGAACAACAGGCGATGGAGATTACTGCTGCTGTGGTGGGGCAAATTTATAGTGGCGGGTTGCAGTTCCGCACGCCAGAAGCGATCACGGCTCAAAATACCTTCCGCGCCAGTACCTACTTGCGACCGATGGCGATTTGGGCGATCTACGGCGTAATCACCCAGTTTGCCCCGCTGACTGTTCGCTAGCGGATGAGTGCATGACCACCCCGATCGGCTCAATTGCTTGCAGCAATCCCCACTGCGGCCACACCAATCCCGCGACGGCCCGCAGTTGCTCGTCCTGCGGTGCACCCTTGGCACTGGTGTATTTGTATGCGATCGGCTCGAACCTGAAGGCGTTGCGGCCGGGGGATTGGGTGGGCAACCGCTATTTCTACTTGGGCGATCGCTGCTTTATGGATGGCAAACCGGCTGAACCGCCGGATGTGCCCCATGAGGTGACGCGGGCGACGCTCAACTATTTACGCCTGTTTGAGTACCGGCCCCAAATTCCGCAAATTTACGGCATCACCAAACATGCCAGCACGGGGCGCGATCCACTCCTCCTGCTCGAAGGCGGGCCGATCGCCCCGGATGGCACGCTCTTGCCCCGGTTGCTGGAGCAATGGCCCCACCAATCGCCCCTGCGCCAACTGAATTGGCTTTGGCAGTTGGCCCGCCTGTGGGAGCCACTCCAGGCGGTCAATAGCTCGGCGACGCTGTTCGATCCCGATCGACTGCGGGTGGGTGGCGGCTGGGTGCGACTGTTATCCCTAAAAGACAATGCTGGCCGATCGCAGAGCTTGGCCGAATGGGGTCGCTGGTTGGTTCAAAAATTAATCCCGCATCCAGTGATCGAACCGATCATTAGGCCGGTGATGCAGCAAATTGCCCTGGGCCGAATGGATGCCGCCACCCTGGCCCAGTCCCTAGAGCAGGCGATCAATCAGTGGGCGTGCCAGGACTTGCCCGTAGCCTTAGCCAGCGCCACCCTCAGCGATCCGGGCCCTAGTCGATCGCGCAACGAAGATGCCTGTTACCCAGCCAGTCCGAGTCCATCAACGGGACATCGCTACGGCTTGGTGATGGTCTGTGATGGGCTGGGAGGCCATGAGGGGGGGGATGTGGCTTCCCGGCTGGCGATCGAGGTGCTGACCACACAGCTAGCTCCTTTTGTGGAACAGGCGGCGACCCATCCCCCCGACTCTGCCACCGTGGCCCAAACCCTGATCGAAGCGATCGCCGCCGCCAATAGCGCGATCGCCCAGCGCAACAACGATGAAGGCCGCTCCGAACGCCAGCGGATGGGCACAACTGTGGTGTTGGCCTTGATGATCGAGCGATCGCTCTACCTGGCCCATGTGGGCGACAGCCGTGCCTACCAAGTCACCGCCACTGGCTGCCATCCCTTAACCCTTGACGACGACTTGGCGACCCGTGAAAGTCGCTTGGGCTTGGGGTTCTATCGCGATCTGTTGCAGGTTGGTTCCGCCGGGGCCCTGGTGCAGGCTCTGGGCATGGGCCCCTCGGAAAACCTGTCGCCGACGGTGCGCCATCTGATTTTGGATGAAGACTGCGAAATTGTGCTTTGCTCCGATGGAGTCAGCGACTTTGACTTGATCGAGCGATCGTGGCGGGAGCTATTTTTGCCCAGTTTGGGCGATGCCGATGCGGTGGCCACGGTGGAACGGGCGATCGCCCTGGCCAATCAGCACAACGGCCATGACAACGCCACGATCGCCCTGCTGCAAATTCGGGCCGCTAGCCAAGTGCTGCCCAGCCAGCCCCTGAGCATGATCATGCCGTCGCCCAGCACGGATCGGGTTGATGCGGCGCTGCCCCCCGATCGCCTTGACAGGGATCAGCCCCCTGTTGCCACGGTCATCCCAACTGCGACTGGGGCGATCGCTGACCTGAGCGAAGTCGATCGCGCCAACCGGGCCGAACGTCGCCGCCGTCGATCGCAGCCCCCCAACTTAGCCCCCTGGCTGGCCGGTTTGGCAGGGCTAATTGTGGTGGGTAGCCTGTTCACCTTGGTGGCGAGGCCCCTGATTCGGCAGTTGGTGGATGGCAACAGTCCACCCGCGACACCGAGTCCCACCCCTACGGCCCCGTCCAGCCCCGAATCACCCGGCTCCCGCCCCACGGTCAGTCCCACGGTCAGTCCCACGGTCAGTCCCGCGGCCAGCCCTGCGATCGCCCCCAGCAAAACCATCCAGGCGGGGGCCACCCTCGTGGTGCGGCCCGAAGCCAGTTCGTTGGGTCTTTACCAGGTGGTTGGCCCCAAAACCAACATTGGCTGGCTGGCCCCCAACCATCCGATCCAAGTCCTGCGCGTCTTCTCAGAGACTGACACCGCCGCGCCCCCGACCAATTCGCCCAATTCACCCAATTCACCCAATTCGCTCAATTCACCCAACCAGCCAACTCAGTCGCCGATCATCAATTGGGTCCAAATCAAGATCTGTCCGGCGGGTCCCACCAGCAATCGTCCCGTCCTCGGCCTCAAGGGGGATACCTTCCTTGTGCGCGCCGCAGACCTCCCCAATCGGATCATGACTTGGCCAGCCGATCGCCCCAACCCCTGCAATTCCCCGATCGCCCCAGCGATTAACCTCAACCCACCCCCATAGGGCCTGATCGATCGGCAAGTTGGTGAGCACGTTGCCTGGGGTCTGTAAGCCAAATTTTTGGGGACTTCAAGACCCCGCCTCCCCAGGTTTGGTGATAAGTTGGGCGCTGAATTGCGATCGCCCCCCCGAGTCCCCATGCAAAGCACTGACAATTGGAAATATTTCTTCCTCTCCGATGGATGGAATGTGGGTCGAGTTTGGAGTACTGACGGCCTGTGGAACAGCGTCGCTTGGCGGCGATCGCCCCGGATTGAGCGCACCCAACTCTCGATCGTGCAACAGACCGAAATCCTCTGGCTGTATCGGGTTGAAAGCTCGATCGTCACCCTAGAAGTCAAACCCGACCACCCCGAAGACTCCACAGCCCAGGGCCAGTCGATCGGGCAAGTGCTGCTGACCCGTCTGATGAGCGCCGACCAGGCCCTCGATCGCCTCAGCAAAGCCGGAGCCACCTGCGAAATCCAAAATCCCAGCCAATTTTGAACCCACCCAATCAGCAGTCTGCGCCACCGCCATGTCAGATCTGCATCACCGCTTGCTTGCGATCGGTATGTGGACTCTATACACTTTTTTAGATAACTGCCTTAACGGATTCTTTCGAGAAACTGCATCGCGACTCCTAATAACAGGCGATCGATTTACTGCACTGCTGTATCACCAACGAATGAGGAGGCCGTAGTCAATGGGACTACCCTGGTATCGAGTGCATACAGTCGTCCTGAATGACCCAGGCCGACTGATTGCCGTTCACCTGATGCATACAGCGCTCGTGGCTGGCTGGGCCGGCTCCATGGCGCTGTTTGAACTGTCGAACTTTGACCCGAGCGATCCCGTCCTAAACCCCATGTGGCGGCAAGGCATGTTTGTGCTGCCCTTCATGGCACGTTTGGGTGTGACCCAATCTTGGGGTGGCTGGAGCATCACCGGTGAAACTGCCACCGATGTTGGCTTCTGGAGCTTTGAAGGTGTGGCAACTGCCCACATCGTGCTCTCTGGTCTGCTGTTCCTGGCTGCTGTGTGGCACTGGGTCTTCTGGGATTTGGAGCTGTTTACCGATCCCCGCACGGGCGAACCCGCCCTCGACTTGCCGAAGATGTTCGGCATTCACCTGTTCTTGTCTGGTCTTCTCTGCTTTGGCTTTGGCGCATTCCACCTCACGGGCCTATTTGGGCCGGGGATGTGGGTGTCTGATCCCTATGGCATCACGGGCCATGTGCAGCCCGTTGCACCCGAATGGGGGCCCGATGGCTTTAACCCCTTCAACCCTGGCGGAATTGTGGCCCACCACATTGCTGCGGGGATTGTGGGGATTATTGCCGGCTTGTTCCACCTGAGTGTCCGTCCGCCCGAGCGCCTCTACAAGGCCCTGCGGATGGGGAACATCGAAACCGTGCTGTCAAGCAGTATCGCCGCAGTGTTCTTCTCGGCCTTCGTGGTCGCTGGCACCATGTGGTATGGCAACGCCACCACCCCGATCGAACTGTTTGGCCCCACTCGTTATCAGTGGGATAGCGGCTATTTCCAACAGGAAATTCAACGTCGCGTCCAAACCGACGTGGCTGCTGGCAAGAGCCAAGCTGAAGCCTGGTCGGCAATTCCCGAAAAGCTGGCCTTCTATGACTATGTGGGTAACAGCCCCGCTAAGGGCGGTCTGTTCCGTGTAGGTAAGATGAACAGCGGCGACGGCATGGCCAAGAAGTGGCTGGGTCACGCGGTGTTTACCGACGCGGAAGGCCGCGAGCTGAACGTGCGCCGTCTGCCCAACTTCTTTGAAACCTTCCCGGTTGTGATGACCGATGCGGATGGCGTGGTGCGTGCGGACATTCCGTTCCGTCGTGCTGAGTCGAAGCTGAGTGTGGAGCAAACCGGCGTGACGGCCGTGGTTTACGGCGGCGCGCTCAATGGTCAAACGTTCACCAACCCTGCGGATGTGAAGCGCCTGGCGCGTCGCTCGCAGTTGGGCGAACCGTTTGAATTTGACACGACCGAGGCTGATGGGGTGTTCCGCACTAGCCCTCGCGGTTGGTTCACCTTTGCCCACGCTTCGTTCGCACTGCTGTTCTTCTTTGGCCACATCTGGCACGGCGCTCGGACGCTGTTCCGCGATGTGTTTGCCGGGATTGAAGCGGATCTGGGCGAACAAATCGAATTTGGTGCGTTCCAAAAGCTGGGCGACTTGACGACCCGCAAGGAAGCCTAATTCATGCGATCGCGCCTGAGCTAAAAACTCGGGCGTTGAAGCAATGGTTAAAGCCAAGAGAGTCTGGTCTATCCAGGCTCTCTTGGCTATTTTTATACCCATTCCTTCGCAGTGCGCCAATCAGGGATGGTTGTGCAATGGACGGAACAACAATGGATGGAACGATAATGCATGGAACGATACGGTGGGCAGAATTGGGATGTGGCCTAGGTGCGGTGTGGTCTAGGGATTGTTTCAGGTTGTGAAGCCCGTTCTGGGCGGGGTTTGGAATCTGAACGTTTTCGACCCTTGCTTGATAGACTGAGGAAAAGTTGTTAGGAAATGAGTTATGGAAAGCGTTGCCTACATTTTGATTTTGGCTCTGGCGATCGGAACCCTATTTTTTGCAATTGCCTTCCGCGAACCGCCTAAGATTGGCAAGTAGGTAAGGCTGACTGGCGTTGAGGATCGGCATCACCGATCGCGATCGCCCCATGAGCCGCCTGGCCGTTTGTCTATTGCGAGTTGGCGGCTAAATCGGTGGCGGTTGCAGTATGGCCCGAGCGTGTGATCGACAGTCTGGGTCGTCTGTGGGGCAACTCGACGGTGCGATCGCTCGCTCGGGTTCTGTATCTCAGGGGGAACGATCGTGCGGTGTCCGTTCTGCCATCACGTCGATAGTCGAGTGCTGGAGTCGCGATCCGCTGAGGGTGGGCAAAGCATTCGGCGGCGACGCGAGTGTCTGGCCTGCCAGCGACGCTTTACGACCTATGAGCGCATTGAGTTTGTGCCGATCACGGTGGTGAAGCGGGATGGGCGGCGTGAATCGTTTGATCGCTCGAAGCTGTTGCGGGGTCTGATTCGAGCCTGTGAAAAAACGGGCACGGCGATCGAAACCCTGGAGTCGATCGTGGATGACATCGAAGCCGACGTGCAGCAACGATCAATCCGTGAGGTCAAAACCCAAGAACTAGGCGGCTTGATGCTTGATCGGTTGCGATCGCTCAGTGAAGTCGCCTATGTGCGATTTGCCTCCGTCTATCAGCAATTCCAAGGCATCCGTGATTTTGTTGAAACGCTTGATCGCCTCCGGGCCGAGCAAGCAGCACCCGCCGGCTATGGGTTGAGTGACCTGCCAAACCGCCACGTACCTAGCGATCCATCCCCTTGATCTGCTCTATCAATGCCTCATTTTTGGGCGTTGCACTTTCTGGTTGGCCTCCCAATTTTGGGGCTGGCGATGGGGGCGAGTGTCATCTAGGGCAGACGCAGGGGCTGGCGGCGCTTGTCAAATGCTCGCAAGAGTGGCAAAACCAAAGTGGCAAGACCAGATGTGGGCATTGGCTGCGCCGCCGGTCAATTGCCGCACCTAGCATGGAGTGAACAAACGTGGATGCAGTGTTGGGGCTACTCGTTTCTCTCGCCGTGGGCTTGGGCTACTTTGCTAGCTCCGCCCGCGTGATCGAACAGGGAAACAAAGCATTAGTCGAGCGATTGGGCCGTTATCAACGCACGCTAGACCCGGGGCTAAACTTTGTCATTCCGTTCGTGGATTCGCTAATTGTCGAAACCATGCGAGAACGGGAAATTGACATCAAACCGCAACAGGTGATTACCAAAGATGGTTTGTCGATCGAAGTGGATGCCGTTGGTTCTTGGCGGATTGTCAACCTGAAGGCTGCTTACTACAACGTCGATAACCTGGACGCTGCGCTAGCTAACTTGGTTGCGACGGAATTGCGGGCGCGCTTCGGCCAAATCGAGCTGGAAGAAACCTTTTCCAAGATTGAAGAGCTGAACCAAACCCTGCTCGATCGGATTGACACGGTCACCACCGAATGGGGAATCAAAGTTTTGCGGGTGGCGATCCAACATATCCAACGGCCCGAAGAGATCGATCGAGCGATGGAGCGCACCCGCATTGCTGAACGAGATCGCCAAGCGGCTGTCGAAGAAGCTGAGGGCAAACGGGCCGCAGCGATCGCCGAAGCGGAAGGACGCAAACAGGCGGCGATCGAAGAAGCTGAGGGGATTGTGCAGGCGGTGAAGCTGATTTCAGCCGCCATGCACGATAAACCCCAAAGCAAGGGGGTATTGGAGCAAATGGTGAAGTTCCTTGTGGCCCAGCGCTACGTGGATGCCAGCCAAAAAATCAGCGAAAGCCCCAACTCCAAGGTGATCTTCATGGATCCCAAAGCCCTGACCGAAACGGTCAACGGCATGATGGAAAGCGAAGACAGCGTGCCCGCGCGCCACAATCACGTCCACGGCAAGGTTGATTTTGCTGACCTCGATGGGCCCGGCGGCGCTTAGGCGCGATCGCTAGGTGGTCTAAAGTTGGCTGGTATCGTTGTGGGCTAGTTTCTGTGTCCAGTGTTGCAACAAGGGGCTGAAGCCCCTTGTCTGTCGCAACTGAGTTTCGCCATTTCGCCATAGCGGTTTCGTCTAGGTTTCGCCATTTCGCCATAGCGGTTTCGCCATATTGCTCCGATGCGTTTAATCGGATGCGTTTAATCGGATACGTTTCGTCTGACTCTTGACCCTTGATTCTTGACGTTTAAGCCAACGATTTCAGGTCGTTGTGCTAGGGGTTCGGACGGGTGGCGGCGCAGTCAGAGGGGGAATGGGCGATCGACTTAGCGATCGACTTAGTGGCTGGCCTGTGGCTTGATGGGGGCGACCGCCTATTCCCGATCCCTAGGGCCGCGGCCGAGGCAGGGGTTGCATGGGACGCGGTGGGGAACCAAACATATTGAAGGGTGAGGCGGCCCGAGTTTGGATTGCTGCCTTCATGCGTTCCATTTCGGTGGCCAGGTTAAACGGCCGAAAATCATTGAGGGATGCCGCTAACCGCAGATTCACAAGGGATAACTGCACCGGCACACTACCCACCACATCTTCGGCTTGGGCTAGGCGACCGGGGGGAATGCGGTAAGCGATTAAGAAGAGGTCACTGCCAATTTGGGTGGTTTCGCCCTTGGTGTAGTAGTCCGTGGGGGAAGCCCCAAACACGGCGGCGGTCATGGAGAGCATGTTGCTGGTCTCGATTTGCCCTGTGACCGTAAAGACCCGCCATTGATCGTCTAGTTCTTGCAGGGTGAGGGCGATCGGTGTGGTGCCATTGGGAATGGTGAGGGTGCTCTGGGCGAGTGGGGCAGGAACGATCGCCTGCACAGGCTGGACTGTACTAATGGCAGTCCCCATGAGGGTCACGGCGGCCGTGGCGATCGCGCCCCAGCCCCCCAGACTCCAACGAACGTTCAGCATAGGATTTGTTAAACCTGAGAAAGGAACCGAGTCAGGTTGTTCCTTAGTCATAGCCCAAGGGACTACTGTGCTTGGCGATTCCTCAATCAAGCGTTAACGTTCCCACTGTTAGGAGGTGCGATTGTGCCCGCCCTTGTCCATTGCGCCCTCAGCGATATTCATTTGGATGCTCGGCTGGCCTGCAATCAGCGACAGCTTGCTATTTCGGTGGCGGCACAACCCGGTGGTGAGCGGGTGCGATCGAGCCTTTGTTTGGTGCTCGATCGCAGCGGTTCCATGGGCGGCAAACCCCTGGAGATGGTGCAAGCGGCGGCCCAACAATTGGTGGGCAAGTTGACCCCGGGCGATCGCTTGGCCCTGGTGGCCTTTGACCACGAGGCCCAGGTGATTTTGCCCTGCCAGGAGATTGGCCCGGAGCCGCTGTCGATTTTGCAGGCGATCGGGGGGTTGGCGGCGGGTGGGGGCACTTGCATTGATGAGGGGCTGAAGCTGGGGATTGAAGCCCTGGTTCGATCGCCCCAAGCCTCCCCGGTGGCCCCGTCCCTGTCCAAAACCCAGCCGGCCGTGGCGCAGATTTTTCTGTTGACCGATGGTGCAAACGAGCATGGCAACGATCCGCGCTGTCTGAAAATGGCGGAGCTGGCCGCAGGGTACGGCATCTCAGTCCATTGCTTGGGCTTTGGCAGCCACTGGAACCAAGACACCCTCGAACAAATTGCTGATGCGGGAGCCGGGGCCCTGTGCTACATCGAGCGGCCCGAGGATGCTCCCATGGAGTTCGATCGCCTGTTGACGCGGGTGCAGTCGGTGCAACTGACCAATGCGCGGCTGTTGTTGCGCTTAGACCCGAGGGTGCGGCTGGCGGAACTGAAACCGATCGCCCAGGTGGCTCCAGAAACCGTGGAACTGGTGGCCCGTGACTGGGTTGACGGCTGGCTGGAGGTGCGCCTAGGCGATTTGATGGTGGACGCGGCGCGGGCGATTTTGGTGAATTGCTATGTAGGGGCGCTGCCAGCGGGGGAACATTGCCTGGCCCAGGTGCAGATTGCTTACGACAATCCGGCGACGGGTGCGGTGGATTTGCGCTCCGAGTCCCTGTCGGTGATGGGGCGATCGCTGGAGCTCTACCATCCCGCCCCCGATCCGCGCGTCCAGGGCTACATCAGTACTTTGGCGAAATATCGGCAAACCCAAATCGCGGAGGCCAAGCTGCAAACGGGCGATCACCGAGGGGCGGCGACGATGTTGCAGGTGGCGGCCCAAACGGCGTTGCAAATGGGCGATCGCCACGCGGCCACGGTGTTGCAGGGGCAAGCCACCAAACTGCAAGCGGGGGATCTGCTGTCGGAGGGCGATCGCAAAAAGACGCGAATTGTGGCTAAAACCACCCTGCAATAGGGCTTGCTGGGAGGGCGGCGATCCGGCCGATCAAGCGGGGCAATTTCACCCAGGGATCGCGGCGATCGGCCCCGGCGACTGTCGCATACTGGAATCAATGGCGGGTGGCCCTTGGTTGCCTGCAAGCGAGCAAATCAAGCTCAAACTTGTCGCTGGGAGGCTGTTGCGATCGTGAACCGTTTTCGCTGGAACCATCTCCAATCTTGGCAGTTGTTGGCGACGGCCTTGGCCCCTTGGTTCTTGATCCTGGCGGCGATCGGGCTGCTGAATGCGATCGGCCTAGGCTGGCTGGTGCAGGGGGTGGGCTGGCTGCTGTTTTTGTTGATTGTCACCCCTGTGGTGTTGCTTGGAGTGGGGTTCTGGTGGCTCCGTCGCAACTTGATTACGGGCCCTTGTCCGGCCTGTGGCCAGCCGGTGATGGTGTTGCGGGGCTTGGAAAGTGCTTGTCCCCATTGCGGCGCACCGTTAAACGCTGGCGGCCAGACTGTGCAGCGCCAATCGCCTCCCGGCACGATTGATGTGCAGGCGGTGGAAGTGGGGCGACGGGAACTGCGTGACTCGGAACTGCGCGACTCGGAACGGCGCGATCGCTAAACGACTTTGCTTATTGAAAGCACTGAGCCTGGAAAGCCGCTAGCCTCGAAAGCCGCGAAAGTATCAATTGAACGTGGAGTTGGGGGTTGATTTTGGCGGGATGCCCGGTTGAATCCCTTGGGGATGACTACCGAGGGCCGCCGATCGCGCTAGGGCGTTAATTTCATACAACAACTGCTCTGGATCAAACTGATCACCCAAAATTGCGTCGGCCTTCAATCCTGGATGGATTTGCAGTAACGGCGAGTCGAGGGCATTGTCTCCCAGCATCATCACTTGGATGTGGGGTAACTGCTCGCGCAGACCATCCACCACTTCCCAGCCATCCATCCCCACCAGCCGGAAGCTGATGATCGCCACTTGGGGTTGCAACACGTCCAATTGAGCCAGGGCGATCGTGCCATCGGGAATCCAGACCACGTGATAGCCGGCCGCCGTCAACAGCTCACACAGGGCGATCGCCCGATCTTCTTGGGCATCAATCAACACCACGGCCCCTGATGGCCACCAACTGTCGGGGGCCGTTGACCGTCGCTCCTGAGCCGTCAGCGCTTGGGACGGAATCCCCACCGTGAAGGTTGATCCTTTGCCTGGAGCCGAGTCCACTTCAATCCAACCCTCATGGAGATCCACCAGTTGTTTGGTCAGGGCCAAGCCCAACCCAAGCCCCTCGTAGGTGCGATCGTAGGAGGGATCGAGCTGGTGAAACATCTCAAACAGTTGAGGAATCCGGTCTTCGGGAATACCAATGCCCGTATCTTCTACCTGCAAGATGAGGAGTGCCTGCTCGCGCCAAACACGGACGATCGCCTGGCCCCCTTGGGGGGTGAACTTAATTGCATTGGCCAGCAGGTTGGCCAAAATTTGCAATACCCGCTGATAGTCTGCCGTGAAGCGATCGTCCGGTGGGGAGACTTGGGTTTTCACCAACAGTTCAACGCCGCGCTGGTTCGCCCGGTGCCGTTCGTTTTGGATGGCCGTTTGCACCAACTGGGCGATCGAAAAATCCCCCACCTTCAGCAGCATCCGGCCCGCTTCCACCTGCGACATTTCCAGCAGGTCTTCAATCAGCTTCAGCAAATGTTCGCCGCTGTCATGGATGGTTTGTAAATAGTCGCGTTGTTTTTGGTTGAGCTGCCCAAAGGACCAACGCAGCAGTGTTGCGGACAAGCCAATCACACAGGTCAGGGGTGTGCGTAACTCGTGACTGATCGCCGCTAGGAATTCGCTCTTGGCGCGGGTGGCTGATTGGGCCGCCAGCAGGGCCTCTTGGAGGGCGCGGGTTTGGCTGTCAATTTGTTGTCCCAGCAGTTGTTGTTGTTGCTGGAGGGCGGCGTTGAGATGAGCAACTCGAATTGCCACGGAAAGGCTACGGGCAATGTGCTGTAACAGTTGCAGGTCACTGGCCGACCAGGTTCGGGGCTGATCGCACTGTTGCAGGACTAAAAAGCCCCAAAGCCCAACTTCGCCGCCAATCGGGGCCAAAATTGGCAAGGCCACCTGGGATTGACCGGATAGGCTGGTGTCGGTGGTAATCCAAGGATCCAACTGGGTAGACCGCAGCCGCTGATCATCGGGCCGCAAGAAGCAGCGATCGGCCCCTTCATACAAAATTGAGGGCACGTGGGGATGTGATCGCGCTTCGTAGGTCACACAATCGCTGGTCATTTGCCAAGCCGGATCATCCCAACTGCTGGGTAGCCCCGTCGCGTTGTCCTGTCGCCACAACCGAATCGATTGCAGGCGGGCTTGAAACTGATAGATCACCGCCCGATCAACCTGCAACAGTTTGCACAGATCCCCCAGGACGCGATCGACAATATCTGGTAATTCTTGGGCGTTGGCGATCGCACTGGTGATGGCTGCCAAACAACGATCGCGCAACTGTCGCTGGTGTTGTTCCCACTCCTGAACCACAGATCCCGGTTGCGCCAAGGCAGCCAGCAAGCTTACCAAAGCTGCCGACTCCTGTTGTGCATCGATCGCCTGCCAGCCTACCGCCAGCTTGTGTAGGCCATGGGTTGCGGCAAACTCCGCAATGGTAGCCCGATCGTTCGTAAGCCGAACGCTGTAGAACAGGGATGGATCATCGGGTGGCGCTGTCCAACGGCCGCGCCGCGAGCAACTGCCCTGGCGACCCCGAAGAGATTGCGGGAGGGGTGCTTGTGGCGTGGAGGTTTCAAGACACTGAGCGGTGAGCAACCAAGCTACTCCCTGGCCGGTAATGAGGCAGAACGGCAGTCGTCCCCAATGACCAGATGGACTGGAATCAATGTTGGCATCCGTTTCTGTGACGATCACAGCCGATTCCACCGCGCGATCGCACACCGCCTGCCACAGCAGCGATCGAACCTGCCGACAGCCATCAGCGGTCAGCATCCATTGCAGGGATTGCAACAACAATTGACTCATAACCTATGCGCTGACCGCCAGCGATTGAGCAGAATTGAAAACTCCCAACATCCATGAAAAAAAGCAACGTCGCATCCCGATCATCAATCTAAATTTGAGCCGTTCTCGATCAACATTTGTTGGCGTATTGGCGATCGGCAATCACGAGTTCACGGGAGAGGACTGGATCGATCGCAACCATCGCTCCATCAATGGTGACGACTCAAGTTATGACTCAGGCTGCAACTTGGGCTGCGACTCAAGTGACCATCATCAGTCCCAATCAAGGTCAGCAATCAAGACCAGCAATCATACCGAAGTGAATCACCAATTCATGACTGACCAATGACCAATCAACATTGAGCAGTTATTAATCTTGATCAGGCTCCATCACAAATCGTGATTTTTGGGAATGGGTTTTGAGCTTGTCTTTTGAGATTGTATTTTTGAGGATCTGCCACCACCTGAACTGTTTTGGCTTCAATTCAGGTCACACCCGATGCAAAATACAACTCAACCCGGCGACATAACATCAAGCTCTAGAATCAACTGTTAGTAGAATCAATCTCTACAGGCACTGTATAGAAGTGAAGTGTGATTTGTTGGTTTAGGAGATTAATGATCGCCGATGATCGCCTAGAACTGTGAGTTGGCAATTAAGCCAAAATCATCCAAATTCTAGAATTCATTTTGGAAGGTGGGTATCTCGGATCTGAATCGAATATCTTTAGGATAATGACCTTTATGGGTTTTTGATCTAAAAACTTCCTGAACTCTCAGTTGTCATTGCTACACTTTTAATTTAGACCTTCAACTATCTAGCCACTGATATCAGAATGGCTTGTAATTATTGTGAAAATCATGCGAATTCATTCGGATTTCTGTGCTGTTTTATGAAGTTTTTTGTGGTTTCGAGTTAGTCCGAAGCAATTTGTAACGCGCTTTGGGGGCGATCGCGATCGCCCGTTGCCCTGCTTGATCTCGCTCTCTCCCTAGCCTTTCAAAACCTACCTGAAACCCTGTTCAGTGATGGATTCTGCCACCCAAATCGGGGCGATCGCGGGTATGGGTGGCCATTGAGCCGCAAAGTTCCAGTGCATTAGGATAAACGGCTGATCGCTTGCGTCTAGCTGAGGTTGGGTGATGTTGCTAGGTTGCGTCAGCGAGTGATCGGGAATGACGAGGAGTGATTACAGCAGTAATTTTGTCAGGCAAGAATCTTGAGTAGCGTCAATTCACGAAATTGGGATCAGACATTCTCTCAAAGGGTTCGCCAACGCCTCTCAAGCATCGGTTAACGCAACAGGACAACAGCAAAGCGGCAGTGACGGTAAGGGTGGGAGTTGGGCGTGATGGATTGGGGATGGGATGACGGGTTGATGATGGGGGCGATCGCCCTGATTAATCAAGGGCCGTGGCAGGGGCTGCTGACCAGTGCCAATTGGACGATCGCGTTGCAGCCGCTGGACTTGGCTTGGACGCTGGGCTTGGGGGCGTTGGCGATCGGTCTGTCTGTGAGTCAGGGATTGGGATTAACAAGGGCTTGGGGCATGGCTCTGGGGCGATCGCTGCTGCAACTGACGGCGGTGGGTTGGTTGCTGTCGGTAATTTGGGTTTGGCCGTCGCCCGCCGCCGTCGCAGTTGTCTTGGCTGGCCTGTGGGGACTGGCGCTGCTGTCTGCCCACCAACAAATGGGTCAGCGTTGGCCCGGCTTGCTGCCTTGGTTGGGCTTGGCCCTGTTGGGCGCGGGGCTGATTTCAGCGACTCCGGTGGTGTTGGTGGCCCTCAGGCCCCAGATGTGGTTTGATCCGCGTGCTTGGGTTCCGATTTTTGCGCTGGTGTTGGCGGCGGCTAGTCACGGGGCGGCGATCGCTGGGGAACAAATGATGCAGTTAGCCCGATCGCGCCGCCCAGAAATTGAGCAGCGCCTTTGTTTGGGCGCGACCCTCACCCAGGCGATCGCCCCTTGTCGCCGCGAGGCCATTCGATCGGCCCTAGTCCCCACCTTGAATAATTTGACCAGTGTGGGTTTGCTCAGTTTGCCAGGACTGCTGAGTGGGGCCCTGTTGGGCGGCCTGAATCCCCTGATGGCGGCCAGCTTGCAGGTAGTGGTGTTGTTCGCTTCGGCCTTGGCTGTCACCTTCAGTGCAATTGTGGTGGCCGTTGGAGCCGAGCGCCTGTGTAGCGATCGCCCGGCCCAGCGGTTGCGAGATTAACGGCCCTTGGCTTTGGGACCATAGGCCTGCCAGGCCAAATCAATCAAACCGACCATGGTAGAAATCGCCACGATCGGGCTGCCCTTGCGACCTTCAACACAAATATAAGAAGCCTGGGAATCCCGCAGCCGGGCCTTGGTGGTGTCGGCATCCACAAAGCCCGCAGGCGTGGCGATCACTAGAGCTGGGGAAATTTCCTCCGCTTCAATCAGCTCAATCAAGGCCAACAGGGCGGTCTGCGATTGCCCAATCACAAAAATCGCTTCGGGATAGCGCTGGGCCAGGGTTTGGATGCCCCAAGCGGCTTTGGTGAGAGTCTGTTGGGGCCGCACGATCGCGTCCAACGCACAAAACGCCGGATTAGCAAAAGTGCCTTGCAGCGCTGGCGCAATCCCCACCTGCACCATGGGCACATCCGCCACGATTGTGCTGCGGGCTGCCAGGGCCGCAGCCCCGGAACTGAGGGCTTGGGCCGAGCAACTCAGCAACGATGCATAGTCAAAATCAGCGGTGGCATAGATCGCGCGGCGAACCAGTTCGTATTCTGCCGGGGATCGATCGCCCCGATCGCCTAACTCACGGTCGATCGAAGCCAAACTTTGTGCGTCTGTAACGTGCCACTCCAGCATTGAAACCCCCCCCTGCCAACTCAGCCGGGCCCGAGCGCTGCCCGACCCCGCTCCACTGTCGCCGATCGCAACTCCAGTGGCAACGATCGCGATCGCCCCGGTTGACCCACCAGCGGCCTCGGGAATCAGACGGGGCGATCGAGTCAGGGGAGACAATGGGTTGCCAATTAGGTTTCTGCTTCCGAAGGCGGCTGGCCAAAAACCGGCGTGAGGAAAGCTACCAACGCCCCGATCGCAAAGCCCGCAATATTGCGCACCAGCGGCAACCAATCTGCCGTCCGCGTCACCACTGGCCCAATCCCAAAGGCCACGAACAAAATCCCCCACAGAGGCGACAAAATCAGCGCCCACTGCCAGGAAATCACTTGGCCCTGCTTGCGCGGATGGGCCGCAAACCCGCAGATCACACCGCCCAGCACCGAAGTCACCAGCGTCAAAATCCATTGCTCTTGGGGCAATCCCGGCACAAACTGGCAGCCCCCTTGGCGCAGGCAACCCATCACGGACTCTAGGGATTGGACGATCGCCTGGTTTTCCCCGTTGTCGCGCACAAAGAATTGGTTGCCGTAGCGAGTTTGCAGCTCAATCCAGAAGGTGCGCGGGAAAACGTTATAAAATTCGCCCCCCACATTGAAGTTCAGCAGGTTGCCGCCGCGCGGATCGGCCACCACCAGCAGGCTCTTGTCGTCCAGGTTCCAAAAGCGCTTCACGGCCAAACCCGGTGTTTGGTCAAATTGGGTCAGCACCCGCAGTTTCCAGCCGGTTTCCGCTTCAAAGTCCGAGAGGATTTGGGCGAGTTTTTTTTCTTGACCGTCGGGCAACTGGTTCGCCAAATCAACAACGGTGGTGAACTCCTTGGGCAGCAGGTCGGGATTGTCGAAGGCCTGGGCTGGGGCCGCACTGCCGATCCAGACGATCGCGCACAGCACCAATGATCCCAACGTTGCGACCAGCCGCTGCGACCAGCGACGTGAAACCAGTTGCGTTGCCTGTTGCATAGGGGGCGCGCTCCAAAAGCCAGGGATAGAAACGGAGAATCTCAAACGGGAGGGTGGGGTGGCGATCGCCAAGTTTCCCCGGTCGTCAAATGAGGCAGGATGAGAGCAAAGCTAAGAGATCGGCGATGGAAGCGTTCAGGATGTCTCGCCCAAGATCGTAACAGTTCTTCACAGTTCATTAATGTAACTCAATGGTAGAGATCGATCCCCGTTACAGTCAATCGCTAGAACAGAACTCTTGACGTGCTACAACGGGCTAGCCAGCGCGATCGAACCTGTCAGCATTCGAAACAGAACCGAAACAGAACTGATCGGTCAGACTGGGCAAACCAACCGCCAGTAGCAGGATTCAAGCAGGCTTTAATCAGAATTCAAGGCAGGGATGGGTACGTGATGTCCGTGGTGCAATGGTTTGCGGCCGGTGGGGTGGTCATGGTTCCGTTGCTGGGCTGTGCGATCGCCACAATTGCCCTGGGCATCGAACGCGGGCGCTTTTGGTGGCAACTGGCCCGCGAGCAACCCGTGATGATTCGCGAAGCCCTGATTGTTTATGGGCGCGACCCGGAGCAGGCAATTCGGTTGTTGCAGCTTGCGCCGCCCCACTGGCCGATCGTCCAGATTTTTATGGCAGCGATCGCGCTCGATCGCCCCAGCCCCGAAGAATTTCGCCTCGCCCTCGACAGCGCCGCCCAAGCCCAACTGCCGAACCTGAAACGCTTTAGCACTGTGTTCGATACGATCGTCGGGATTGCGCCTTTGCTGGGGCTGCTGGGCACGGTTTTGGGGTTGATGGGGTCTTTTGCGTCCCTGCGCTGGGATTCGGTGGGATCAACGGGCGGGCCCAATGGGGCGGGCATTGGGGCAGGACTGAGTGAGGCGTTGGTGTCTACCGCCACAGGGTTGGTGGTGGCCATTGCAGCGCTGTTGGTGGCCAACGTGTTTCGCAGCCTCTACCGGCGACAGTTGGCAGCAATCGCCCAGCACTGTGGCCAGCTTGAGTTGCTTTACCGGCGCTATTGGGAAATTCAAGGCGGCGTACCGTTTGATGAACGTTTGACGAACGTTGACGCAATTTTGCTGATGCGATGGGGTGTTGGGCCATGCCATTTTTCGATCCTGAAGACGATCCGCCCCTGCAAATTAATGTCACACCGATGGTGGATGTGATTTTTGCGATTTTGGCGTTTTTTGTGGTGGCGACGGCATTTTTGACTCGATCGCGCGGCCTGCCCGTGAATTTGCCCACGGCGGCCACCAGCCAAGCCCAGGCCCAATCAATGCCCGTGGTGACGATCGATGCGGCCGGCAATTTGGCGATCGATCGCCAACCTGTTCAGTTTGAGCAACTACCAGCCTTTGTGGAATTGAAACTCCAGCCACCCAACCGCACTGTGGCGATTGAGGCCGATCGCGCCGTCAGCCACGGCCGCGTCGTGCAGGTAATGGATCGCCTACGCCAAATTCCCAACGTCCAACTGGCGATCGCCACCCGTGCCGGCCAGCCCTAGCGCCTGAACAGTGATTGCCCCAGCGCCTAAAATTTTTGATACCGCCACCCTGAATATGACCATGCGCGATCGCCCCGAATCCATTCCCCAGTTTCCCCGTGTACCCCTGTGGCGGCGCGGCGTGGCCACAGCGATCGATGCCGTGCTGGTGGGGTTGTTGAGCGGATTGCTGGGGCCAGGGTTTGAGCTGCCTTTGTTTGGGGTGTTGTGGTTGGTGTTGCGGGTGTTGATGGTGGCCAATAATCGGGGCCAAAGCATCGGGCGATTAGCCATGGATATCAAGTTGGTCGATCCGCGATCGCGCCGGATTCCCACCCCGATCGAACTGACCAAACGGGAACTGATTGTGGGGGCTGAGGCTTGGCTGGCCCTACAAGGATTGGGATTGCTATCTCAGGTAAACCCGGTCGCCCTGTTGTGTTTAGCCCCGGCGATCGTCGATGGCCTGGTCACCACAACGGACGAAAACCGCCAACAGCAATCCTTTCACGATCGCCTCGTTGGAACCCTCGTGGTGCAAACGCGCCGGGGATTTTCCTTGGATTTAAAGGTGCAGCGGTGGTATCGCATCCTGCGCGATCAAACCGAACGTTTTATGCGAAGATAGAGTGCTGCAAAACTGCCCAAACCCGTGAGCGGTTCGGGACAACAGTTCTGCTCGATCGGCGATCGCCTCCTGCCCATCCCGTTGGGGTGGCAGCGCACGATTGTCCAATCGCAAACCCTTTGCACCGATCGAACCCTAGGAGTTTTTCCCCGTGGCTAAAGGTAAAGACGTTCGTCTTGTCATCACACTCGAATGCACCGAGTGCCGCACCAACACCGATAAGCGTTCCCCTGGCGTGTCGCGCTACACCACCCAGAAGAACCGCCGCAACACCACTGCGCGCCTGGAACTCAAGAAATTTTGCCCCCACTGCAACAAGCACACGGTGCACCGCGAAATTAAGTAGCGATCGCCCGTTGCGTTCCTAACCCGATCGCTATCCCATCCCCCAACCCAGCAAAACTGCGCCTCAGCCTCAGATGCTGCTTGGGTCACAATCCCTAATCCGAATCGAGTCTGGAATTAGTCCGGCCTTGACTTAGTTTGGCGTTGACTTAGTCTATTTACCCTTCGCGAATCATCATGGCTTACTACCGTCGTCGTGTTTCCCCCCTCAAACCCGAAGAACCGATCGATTACAAAGATGTCGATCTACTGCGTCGCTTCATCACCGAGCGCGGCAAAATTCTGCCCCGCCGTGTGACCGGCTTGACCGCCAAGCAACAACGGGATTTGGCTGTAGCCATCAAGCGCGCCCGCATCCTGGCCCTGCTGCCCTTCATCAACAAAGAAGCCTAAGAAAAAGCCTAAGGGCAACCTGGACAGCGTTCCACGGTTTGCACCTTCAGCTTTCATCAGGGATTCCCACGCGGAGTCCCTTTTTTTGTTTCTGGTAGAACTGACGCAAAACCTCAATTGCCCTCACCCCAGGGGTTATCACCGGGGAGTCAGCTTGATTCAGGTTCCCCTCGTCCGACTTGGGAGAGAGGCTAGGGGTGAGGGTTTTAGAAAATCTTGCGTAATACCAATTTCGATCGCCAATGCTACAAATGCTGACCTGGAATCCTTACTGGCTCTAGATCTTGCGTAGCGTTAATTCACAAAATTGGTATAAGTCCTATTCCCTTAAAGCTTGTCCCACTCGTTCGGTAGCAGATTCGCTTGGAGCTGGAATCCTCCCTTACCGTCCGGTGTCAGCACGTAGGCCATCCCCTGAGGATCGGGATAGATTCCGGTAGCCGCCTCGAAGGGGTCGTCATGCCCAACAATCACCGTGTTCTTACCTGTTTTCGGAGATTTTGTTAGCAAGGGCATGACATTATTTTTCATGGTTTGCATCTGCTCTGGGGTGTAATCCTCAAAGGGCAAGAAATTCAGCTTCGGATCTTGACGATGGCGACCAAAGGCCAGGTCAGCCGTCTTCCAAGCACGACAGTATTGGCTAGTGATCACCTCATCAACGGCAATCCCCTTGGCAGTGAAGGCTTTGCCAATCATCTGTGCTTGATTCTCACCTGCTTTGCTCAGTTTTCGTTGAGTTTCGCAGTCGCCTAGCCTCATCTTGGCATCGGCTTGATCCGCATAATCTTTCTCGGTCTGGGCATGACGCAGGTAGATGATGTGTCCGCCCTTGCGCAGTTGGGCCAAGAGTTCGGGGCCACTGAGACGATCTCGAAAGTTGGCGTTAGCTTGCTCACCAGGGGTCATGGCTTCGGTGGCGGGGCTGGTGGCAGGGCTGGCGGCAGGACTAGTTGCTGGACTGGCGGCGGCGCTGGCGGCTGGACTGGCGGTGGCGCTGGGGGCGGTGGCTTTGGGTTGTTGACCGCAAGCGATCGAACTGAGCAATAGGCCCAGAACCATGGTGATTTGTGGCAGGCGACCTAGCTTCATCAAAACTTAGCTCCAATGATCAGGTGTTTGGGGTGAGACCGATCATGGATCAGTTGAAAATCTTTGTCAATTAAAGAGATAATTAGCAGGAAATGGCGAGGATGGGATGGTGAAGGGACTGGTGACCAATGTTTGCGGCCTCCCGCGCTGGGCTGGGAGCGGATGAACGGCCTTTCGGCATCGTGAGCTGATGAGCACTGGCGATCGCGGCGCTTGGAGAAGGACTAGGCGGGGGGCGTGCTGCCGGGCGCTGTCACGCTTTGCCCGAGGAGTGCCCGTAAGGCTGCATCTAGGCTGGGTTGCATGGCAATTCGATCGCCATAGGCCACCACTACCCGAATCAGCGTGGGCAGGCCGCCCGCATCGGCTGCCAAATACAGCGGCTCCACATACAAAATCGACTGGCCGATCGGGATCGTTACCAAATTGCCTTGAATGATGCGAGATCCTTGGCGGTTCCAAAGGCTGATTTGGCGAGAAATTTCGGGATCTTGGTTAATCCGCGCTTCGATTTGCTCGATGCCAAACACCAGGCGATCCTTGGGAAATTCGTAGAGCAACAGCCGCCCATATTGACTGCCATCGGAGCGGGCCGCCAACCAGCCAATCAGGTTATTGCGCTTGGCGGGACTGAAGGGCAACAGTTGCACAAACTCCGGCTGGGGGCTGTCGGGCAGTTGCAACAGGGCAAAGTAGGGCTGAATGGGTTGGGGCTTGTTTCCGTAGATTTCGTTGGGGATTTGCCACAGGTCTTCCCGGTTGTAGAACTCCTGGGGATCGTCCATGTGGTAGGTCAGCAGCTTTTCTGACTGCACCGTGAACAGATCGATCGGGTAGCGGAAGTGCGATCGAATTGCAGGCGGGCAGCGATCGAGCGGCTGAAACAATCCGGGAAACACTGCTTGCCAACTGCGAATCAGCGGATCGCTGGGATCGCTCACATAAAACCGCACCGTGCCGTTGTAGGCATCGACCACGGCTTTGACGGAGTTGCGGATGTAGTTAAATCCGGCGCGGCTGGGTTCTGAGTAGGGATAGCGGCGGCTGGTGGTATAGGCATCCACAATCCAGTAGAGGTGGCTGCGGTGATCAAACTGACTGGTCTGATGGGTTTGATCAGGCTGGACTAAGTTCACCGCCACGGCATAGGGGTCGCGATCGAACTGCAAAAACGGAGCGATCATCTGGAGGCGATCGCGCAAGTTTCGTCGCCACAGCAAGCGGGTGTCGGTTGTTAGGTTGTTGGTTAGCAGCAGTTGCCAATCGCGTAGGTAGGCTGCCATTAGCCACCGTTTCCACCAGCGATCGCCGATCGCCACGCCGCCGTCGCCGTCGTAGTGGTTATAGGCGTTGTCGTTGCCGCGTGGGTAGTCCAGCTCCTCCACAGCGGTGGGTGCGAGGATGTAGCTGTCCGTCAGTTCGCCAAAGTAGATGCGGGGGCGATCGAGTGGAATCACTTGGCTGACTCGGCGATCGCCCGCCCGTAAGTTGCCCTCATTGGCCTTGTCCGCGTTGGGACGGTTGGCACTGGAGTTAGACCCAATATCCCGTACCCAGTACAGGGGTAGCCCACCCACGCCTACCTGGTTGGCCGGACTAAGGGTAAATCCATAGCCGTGGGTGTAGACCAAGTGGCGATTTAACCAAGTTTGGGCGGGTAGGGCTAGGGCTGTGGTGTCTAGCTCCCGCATCGACAAAATGGTGGGATACAAATCTGCTGGACTTTGGGAGCCGCCTGGGAGCCGGTAGCGATCGAGATCGGCGTTGGCAAACCGATAGTAGGAACGAATTTGCTGAAGCTGTCGATTGGTGTCGAGCAGGGGCTTGGTGTCCCACAGACGCACCTTGTCGAGGGTGGAGTCATAGGTGGTCAGTTCAGCCGCGCTGGGGATCGATCGCGGGTTGAAGGGTTCCGCTTGCAGTTGATCCAAGCCAAAGCCTGCCCGAGTCCAAGTGATGTTGCGCTCGATGTAGGGGCGCTCTTGTTCCAGTTCGTTGGGTTCCACGATCGCCCCTTGGACGGCCTCAGGCAACAGCAAGCCCAAGGCAATTCCCCCGATCGCGTAGGCCAACAGACCGATCGCCACAATCCTGGGCGGCAAGTCGGGCCGGCGATCGCCCCTCGGCCGTGCCACCCGCCCATCGAGCCAACGACGGGGCTGCAACCCCGTCAACGCATAGCCCAACAGCCAAACCCCACTGCCTGCCGACAGCACCCCCAAGCCAATATTGGCCGGCAATTGCACCCGAATATCCGCAAACCCGGCCCCATAGGAGGCACCCCGAGTGGAGTTGAGCAAGTCAAAGCAGGCTAAACCGGCACTGATGCCTACCGCCAACAACAACAACCCCAATAGACCGCACCCATGTCGCCATTCCCCCACTGCAAAGCCCGCAAACCGCCCTTTGGTGAGGGATTGTCGGCTCAACAGGTAATACAACCCCACCAGCAGGGCTGACCAAAGCAGCAGCCCGATCGCCCAAAACTCCAGCAGCTCCGCCAGGGGTAAACCAAACACCAGCCAGCTCACATCCAAGCCAAACAACGGATCGCGCTGCTGGAAGCTGACCGGGTGAGCTGCCAACAGCCAAGCGGCCCAATGTTGCGATCCAATCCAAGCAAAATTTAAGGCCGCGATCGCCCCCAGGGCGCGCAGGCCCCAGCGTGGAGCGATCACGCCCAATGCCCACACCAAGCCCGGTAAACCCAGCCACCACCATTGACCTGATCGCACCGGCTCCAGCAACCGCCACAACACCAGGGGTTGCAGCCGGGGCACAGCGGCGGGAACAGTTTCTAGCCAAGCATTCCAGCCAATTTGTCCATAGTGCCCCAGCAACAGGGCGATCGCCCCGGCCAACACCCCCGACACCATCAGCAGGGGCAGCAGTTCCAAGCGCCCTCCCACCAGCCGTTCCGGGGAGGAGGCGATCGTCCGGGGCGCTTCCCACCAGGGCCGCCCAGCCTGTGGATCAGCGGCGGGGGCGGGACGGCGATTGAGCTGCTCCGCCAGCCACAGGTTGCCCCACAACACAGTCAGGGACACCATTGCCCCAATCACAAACAAACCAGCCCGCGTGCCCAGCCTAGTCCACCAAACCGCCTCGTAGCCCAAGTTGGCAAACCACAGGCCATCGCCCACCCAGCGCACAAACAGACCACAGACCGCCGCCAGTCCCAAGCCAAACGCCCCCAATCGCCACAAGTACCAGCGATTGGGGGCATCGGAAACGGACGATGAGCGGGGAGAGCGCGTCACAACCATGCCAAAGAAGTCCAGGAGCAACCGTTGATTAACCCTTGTGGGGAAGGCGATCGCTTAGTTGCATTCAATTAATTGCGCTTAGTTAGTTGCAGTTGTGTTTAGTTGCGTTCAATCCACTTTTGGGCACGCAACCGCAGGGCCACGGCCGAAACCAGCAACTCCAGCGTAGCCTTGCGCTCATCGATCAAAAACGGCTCAAAGGTGCTGTGGCGGCCACCCTTTTCCGTGTAGGAAAACCCCTTAGTGGCGTTGATGTCTTCCTTGGGAAAATAGACACGGAATTCCCGATCGCCCCAAATTCCGATCACTTGGTGGCAGGTGTTGGCTTCGAGACCTTGGATCGGCACAGTGGCCTCGGTAAATTGCAGAGTCAAACCCACGACACCGCGCGCGGTCAGGGATGTTTGCAAGCTCGGCAAAAACTCAGTTTGGATGAACGCGCCAAAGGGCTTGTCTTCGGGCTTGGGGGCTTTTTCCTTGGCGGCAGCTTTGGGCGCGGCGGCCGGAGCGGTGGCCTTGACTTCTGGGTTTTCAGCCATGGTGGTTGGAAGGGGAAATTAGGAAAAACAAGGGGGTGACAGGGCAACGATCGCGGAGGGGGCCAAGCCAGGGCCGCGCGAGCGACCGCGCTGGGTCTTATTGTACGAAGCGGCGGCGGTTTCCGGCCAGTCCCCAGCCTTTGCGGTGCTTATGGCCCCGGTTGCGGAGATTAATCATGGGCCGGACTTTTACCCTAACCCTTGGGCTGGGCTGCTTCTCGGGTCACATCCCAATAAACTGCCTCCAGATTCACGGGCTGGCGGGCTAACCCATCGATCGGCAAGTCCGCCAACCGATCGAGCAGGGCCGGCAAGCTCAAGGATTCTGGCAACCGCAACACCAGTTCGCCGCCCACCTCGCGCCAATCCCAACCCAGCGACTCAGCCCGGGCGATCGCCCCAGCGGGGTCGGTTGTGGTCACCCGTACCAGCTCAACGGCGGGAATCCGCGATCGCAGCTCATCCATTGTCCCCTCAGCGGCGATCGTCCCCTGGTGCAAAATGCCCAGGCGATCGCACAGCCGCTCGGCCTCATCTAATAGATGGGTGGTCAGCAGCACCGTCATGCCCAGTTGCTTCAAGCTACGAATCGTGGCCCACAGCTCATAGCGAGCCTCCAAATCTAGCCCCGCCGTGGGTTCATCCAAAATCACTAGCTTGGGCCGATGCACCAGAGCGATCGCCACATTCAGCCGTCGTTGCATCCCGCCGCTGAGGGTTTCCACGGGGCTATGGGCGCGATCGCTCAGACCCACCGCCGCCAAGCAAGCTGCCACCTGTCGGGCGCGATCGGCACGCCCCAACCCATACAAGCTGGCAAAAAAGTCGAGATTTTCCGCACAGGTCAAGCTCTTGTAGAGCAAGTTGTCTTGGGGGGCGATGCCCAACCACTGGCGCGGCGCACGGGCTAGGGGGCGATCAGCCAGCCACACAGCCCCGCTATCCGGCTCCAGCAGTCGTCCCAAAATATTGATCGTGGTGCTTTTGCCTGCCCCATTGGGCCCCAGCAGTCCATAAATTTCGCCCGGCCGCAGGGACAAGCTAAGTCCTCGCAAAACCGGGCGATCACCATACGTTTTAACTAGCCGTTCAATTCGCAACATTTGCGTTGAACCCAATGCGGATGATAGGACTTGAACCTACACGCCTTGCGGCACTAGAACCTAAATCTAGCGCGTCTACCAATTCCGCCACATCCGCCTAAG
>RDXB01000082.1 GCA_004292515.1 Oscillatoriales cyanobacterium | reverse complement strand
TCAGGCCGCCGAAGGCTTCTCCATCACCGCACGACCCATCTTGCGCGGTTGAATCACGCCATAGCCACCGTGATTGCGCTCATAGATCACATTCACTTCGCCCGTGTCGGAATTTTGGAACATGAAGAAATCATGACCCACCAATTCCAACTGCTCGCGAGCTTCCTCGATCGTCATCGGAATCATTTCAAAATACTTCGTCCGAACCACGTCCGCTGGTAGCGTCGGTTCGCGATGGGGAATAACCGTTCCCACGGGAATGTCACTGAGCACGGCCGCTGCCTTGACAGGTTCGCGCTGGCGTTCTTGATATTTTTCCTTGTACTTGCGAAGTTGACGGGCAATTTTGTCAGCAACACGTCTACTTCTAGCGTCAGATGTTGGAAGTGGTTGACCGCCTTTTCAATCTTTTGCTGAACGTAATCACGTAATGCATCGGTGATCTCGATGTTTTTACCCTGGATGACAAGCTTCATACAGCTTCCTCCCCTTCGAGATGGGTGATGTTTTCAACGTAACACCTACCGATTCCGCAGCTAGATTCCTTTAAAATCTTTTGCATCTGTTGACACTTCTTGACATTCCTCCTATTTAGCAGCCCAAAGGGTACACTACAAGCAGGCAGGGATCGCTGTTGGGGACTGGGTTTGGCGATCATTCTGGTTGCGATCGAGCGGATACAATTCCTAAAAATCAAGTGATGTTCAAATCGTAACGATTGGCTGAGATTCACTGCGAGTTGTGAATTCAACGGGGGCTGGTCATCGTCCTGTGTGATCGCTGATTTGTGGCGCTGACTATGGGCTTTAAATTGGCAATTTTAGGATCAACACTTCCCGATTTAAATTAACAATCACATCCTTGATCAACCGCCATCAAACATTGGGGTCTCGACATTTAGCAACACAACAGCTCAACCACCGATCTAAGCATTTGCCAATAGCCCACGCTTGGCAATCAACAATTCTCGGCCCGCCTTCGATCGCCGCCCTTGGGTGTTGGTCATGCTGTAGGGTTTTGTCCAGGGTCGCAAATCAGCCCACTGGTTGGAATAGAGATCTTGAATCGCATCACAATCATCGATCGTCATCAGCCAATCATGGGGACAATCACGCAACTCATCCGCCAGTTGCTGATGATTGAATCCCTTGTGTAAGTCACCCGATCGCCCATATAACCGTGATTGCTCGGCAGAAAAATAGGGCGGATCAAGAAAAATAAATACATCCTCACCGGGCGCATGAATCAGTTCCCGGTAATCGCCCAGGGTCAGGCGCACCCCGGCTAATCGATCCTGTAAATTTTCCAGTCGTTGAATGCTGGACTCGGTGAACCGACCGCAATAGGCCGCCGCCGTCATGCCGCCAGATTCCGTGAGGCCGCTGGCGGTGCTGCGATTCAAAATAAAAAATCGCGCCGCATTATGCAGCCGATCGCCCGGTAAGTCTGCCAGTTTTTGTTGATAGCGATCGCGAAATGCCACCCATTGATCGCACTTGTGCTGCTCGCCGTCGTAGTCATCCCGCAGCGATCGCACCAACCGGGCCAGGGCGATCGCATCGGTTTGCACCTGCCGCCAAAAATCCATCAACAACGGATTCGCATCATTCGCCCAAAACTCCTGCGCCACTTGCGACCCGATCGCATGGAGCAACACGCTGCCGCCCCCCAAAAACGGCTCCCGATATTCCTTCGCCGATCGAAAATAGGGCGTAAAAATCGGCAGGTCTTTTTGTTTCCCCCCCGGATATCGCAGGGGCGATCGCCAATCGCGCCAATCAACAGTGATCACAGGGCGATCGGGTGAATCAGAAATCTCAGAAATGATCGTTTTCATGAAGCGTTGATTGGCTAAAGGGGTGTCGTCACAGTCGCCCGAAACCCTGATCCCACCGCAACGAGATCTCTGGCAGCAAGAGGCTTAAGCCCCTTGTTACGACAACTGATGACTGAAAAATCAATCATTTCAGCGCGGGCCTCGACAGCGACGGCAGGGCTTACGGCCGTGAGCCTCTACGAATTGTGATGGGGTTGATTCGTGGCCGTTGATCGCCTCCGCGCCAATCAACGGGCGATCGTCAGCGACACGATAGAATAAGGCCTCTGAATCGGCCCGGCAAGTTGCCCGCCGATTGCCCGTTTACCCGATCGGACTGACGCACCCTCGACCGAGCTGGGGCAAGGGGCTTAAGCCCCTTGTCTGCTAAATTATCGCGCTAGTCCTAAATCTGAGAGATACACCCACCACAGAGCGATCGCCCGTCATGAGCCAAGGAACCCTCTTCGACAAAGTTTGGGATTTGCACACCGTCGCCACATTGCCCTCGGGCCAAACCCAACTGTTCGTTGGCCTACATCTGATCCACGAAGTGACCAGCCCCCAAGCCTTCGCGATGCTGCGCGAGCGCGGGCTACAGGTTCCCTTCCCCCAGCGCACCGTGGCCACCGTCGATCACATTGTCCCCACCCAACTGCAACAACGCCAACGGCCCTTCGTGGATTCCTTGGCCGAAGACATGATCGTGGCCCTTGAGCAAAGCTGCCAGGAATTCGGGATTCGGTTCTATAACATCGGTTCCGGCAAGCAAGGCATCGTCCACGTGATTGCCCCCGAACAGGGCTTGACCCAACCGGGCATGACGATCGCGTGTGGTGACAGCCACACCTCCACCCACGGCGCCTTTGGGGCGATCTCCTTTGGCATCGGCACCAGCCAAGTGCGCGACGTACTGGCTTCCCAAACCCTGGCCATGACCAAGCCGAAAGTGCGCCGCGTGGAAGTGAACGGCGACCTGCGCCCCGGGGTCTACGCCAAAGACGTGGTGTTGCACATCATCCGCAAGCTGGGCGTGAAAGGCGGCGTGGGCTATGCCTACGAATACGCGGGCACGACCTTTGAAGCGATGAGCATGGAAGAACGGATGACCGTTTGCAACATGAGCATCGAAGGCGGCGCGCGCTGCGGCTACGTGAACCCCGACCCAATCACGTTTGATTATTTGCAAGGGCGCGAGTTTGCCCCCAAGGGAGCCGATTGGGACGCGGCGGTGACCTGGTGGACGAGCGTTCGCAGCGACGCGGATGCTGAATACGACGATGTGGTGGTGTTCGATGCGGCGGAGATTGAACCGACCGTTACTTGGGGCATCACGCCCGGCCAAGGCATCGGCGTGACGGAAACAATCCCGACGGTGGATGAGCTGGACGAGGGCGATCGCTCGATCGCCAAGGAAGCCTACGACTACATGCAGCTCGCCCCGGGCCAGGCGATCGCCGGAACCAAAATCGACGTGTGCTTCATCGGCAGTTGCACCAACGGCCGAATCAGCGACCTGCGGGAAGCCGCCAAAGTCGCCGAGGGTCGCCAGGTAGTCGAAGGGATTACCGCCTTTGTGGTGCCCGGTTCCGAATCCGTGAAGCAAGCGGCCGAGGCGGAAGGCCTGCATGAAATCTTTAAGGCGGCTGGGTTTGAGTGGCGGGAAGCCGGTTGCTCCATGTGTTTGGCCATGAACCCGGACAAGTTGCAGGGCAGCCAAATCAGCGCCTCTTCGTCGAACCGCAACTTCAAGGGCCGTCAGGGTTCCGCCAGCGGCCGCACGTTGCTGATGAGTCCGGCCATGGTGGCCGCCGCCGCTGTAACGGGTTCGGTTACCGACGTGCGCGAGTTGCTGTAACCGCGAGCAGGGCTTGTTCGCTGAAATTACGAGTTAGGGCAGGTTTGAAACCTGCTCCCGCCGTCGGCTGTGCTTGATACAATTGCCGACATCTGCAAATCACGCCAATCAGGTGAACCTATGAGTGCAATGTCCCAACTGCAATCCGCCCTCGATCGCGGCCAAGCTCTGAAAGTGATCGCTGGTTTGAACAATTTCGACGGCGATCGGGTCGAAGCGATCGTCAAAGCAGCCGAGCTGGGCGGTGCAACCTTCGTGGACATTGCTGCCGACCCTGCCTTGGTGCAACGGATTAAGGCAATCACCAGCCTGCCCGTTTGCGTGTCCGCCGTGGAACCCACCAAGTTTGTGGACTGCGTGGCGGCCGGCGCTGACCTGATTGAAATCGGGAACTTCGACAGCTTCTATGCCCAAGGCATTCGCTTTGAAGCGGCTGAAGTGTTGGCAATGACCCAAGAAACCCGCCGCCTGCTGCCCGATGTGCTGCTGTCGGTGACGGTTCCCCACATTTTGGCCCTCGATGAGCAAGTGGCCCTGGCCGAAGCCCTCGTGGCCGCTGGCGCAGACATCATCCAAACCGAAGGCGGCACCAGCAGCCAACCCGCCCATGCCGGGAGCCTGGGCTTGATTGAAAAGGCGGCTCCCACCCTGGCGGCGGCCTATGAAATCAGCCGCGCCGTGTCTGTGCCGGTGCTTTGCGCGTCGGGCATTTCGGCGGTGACAGCTCCCCTGGCGATCGCGGCGGGTGCTGCGGGCGTGGGCGTGGGTTCGGCGATCAACAAGCTGGACAGCGAAATTGCCATGGTGGCCGCCGTGCGCTCGATCGCGGAGTCCCTGCAAGCGGTGGCGGGCGATCGCGTCCAAGCCTAATCCGTAGCAGGGGAGTTGGGGTTAGGCGATCGCTGCCAGCATCGCCAATACATCACCCCACGCCCTCACAAAGTCCTAAAAAGCCCTAAAAAGCCCTAAAAAGTCCTACAGAGAAGGGGCTGGCCAATGCGGTCGGCCCCTTCCTGTTGCGGGTTGTGGGGATCAGGTGTAAGCGATCGCTCAGGCAGGCAATCAGAAAATTCTGAAATCTAGTGGAAATACAACAAATGATTAAAAAGGATTGCGGGTTGTTGCCGTATCATTCTTAGAAGGATTTTTAACAAACCATAACGTTTTCTCAGCCAAGGAGCGACCATGACGATCGCGGTGGCCCCCCAGCAGCCCACGACCGCTGTGCAGCACGTTCCCCGGGAATATCTCGATCCCCCCCGGGAACTGTTTAACCCCACGCTGCTGATGATGGTGGCCGCCACCGCGATTGTGGTGCTGTCCGTCTGCGGCTATTGGTTGTGGCACTGGCCTGATTGGGTTTGCTTCTGTGCCAATGTGCTAGCGATGCACTTGTCGGGAACCGTGATTCACGATGCCTCCCACAACGCCGCCCACAAGTACCCCGCTGTTAATGCTCTTTTGGGCCACAGCAGCGCCCTGATGTTGGGATTTGCCTTCCCAGTGTTCACACGGGTGCACCTGCAACACCACGCCAACGTCAACGACCCCAAAAACGACCCGGATCATTTCGTGTCCACCTGCGGGCCGCTCTGGCTGATTGCACCCCGGTTTTTCTACCATGAGATCTTCTTCTTTCAGCGCAAGCTCTGGCGCAAATATGAGTTGCTGGAATGGTTCCTGAGCCGGATGGTGTTGGTGGGCATCGTCTGGGCCGGCATCCACTGGGATTTCATCGGCTACGTGATGAACTTCTGGTTCTCGCCTGCGCTGGTGGTGGGCTTGGCGCTGGGGTTGTTTTTTGACTATTTGCCCCACCGCCCCTTTGAAGAGCGCAACCGCTGGAAAAATGCGCGGGTCTATCCCAGTGCCCTGCTGAACTGGCTGATTTTGGGGCAAAACTATCACCTAATTCACCATCTCTGGCCGTCGATTCCTTGGTATCACTACAAAACGGTTTACGAAAAGGTGAAACCGCTGCTGGATGAGAAGGGATCGCCCCAAACCTTGGGCATTCTGGGCGATCGAAAGAATTTCTGGAACTTTGTCTACGATGTCTTTCTAGGGATCCGGTTCCACGGGCATTAGCCAAGTCAGAAAACCCTGATAGACAGGATCGTGTTCGATGATGATCACCTGACGGAATCGCTGCCCTGCGTTCGATCAATCTGCAACTTCTAGCACCCCCATTTGGTCACAACATCTGCCAAGTGGGGGTGCTGACGTGATGGGCGATCGCCGAAAGGGTCGGCATGGCCCGGCTCTGGCTTCGTTCGCCACAAGCATTTTGTCTAGGGAAAATTCGCTACAACAGCCCCATCGGCGATCGCCCTCGATCGCTCCCGTGCGGGGCCCCAGCATCATTCCTAGCGCCCCAATCCCTGACTTGGTCAGCCATTGCAGCCAGTCACGATTCGTTAACGAGTAGGAGATCGCTCAGTTCCCCCCAGGGGACTATGGGCCTAGTCAGCCCCTTCAGTCAGCCCGATCGCCCATGCGATCGCTATCCATCACCGCTTTGATCGTGCTCAAACGCCCACCAATCCGGATGCATCATGCCCGTGATGGGAACCATGAGCAAATGCAATCAGTCTTTGATCGAAACTGTATGCGTTTTGTCAAATGCTCGTTACAAGATGTCATAATCTAGGATGTAGATAAGTCATTCAACCTTGACTTACCCCAACACCCGGGGATCAAGTTAAGCGCCAATGCTCATCTGCGGTGCGATCGAGCCGAACCACCACAAGCAACCAGTAACTCGGCGATCGCGCGGAACTTCGCAACCGCTACACCCAGTGGAGGTGACTACCATGGATCAGTCCTTTGAATTGAGCCTCGAACAGCAGTTCAACATTCGCTCCTTCGAGAGTCAGGTAGCCCACATGAGCCTCGAACAGGCCCAGCAATTCCTGGTCGAGCTGTACCGCCAAATGATTGTGAAAGAAACCATGTATAAGGAGTTTCTGAAGCACGAATGGGGTCTCGGCGAACGCTTCTAAGCGCCCTAGTCGCTCAACCCCCCCATGCTGGATTTGGGGTGAGCCGCCTCCCTCTCTTGCTCTGTTCCAAAAGAGAACCGAACTGGGGATGCTGGGGTGATGCTCCTCCACTCGCCACTGGCATGGCCTAGCATCGCTGACCGATGAGTCGCGTTTAGCCACAATCAACCCGACATTGCTCAACACTTCTCAGGCTAGATCTCCCGAAATTTCCCAAGATTTCCTGAGATTTCCCAGACGAAATTGCTCAAAATTTCCCCAGCAATCAACCTGTCATCAATTCGTCATCAATTCGTCATCAATCCGCCATCAACCTGATTTGATGTCACGTCTGCGCTATTCAGTTGCGCCTAACTTGCGCCTAATTTACGCCTAACTCGCATTGCGTTGAGCTGAGTCCAAACCTTCATGAACCCGCGCGATCGCCTCTCCCCTATGGATTAGTCAGCATGGGCTAGGGCGATCGGTCGCCACACCTCGCAAGGGTCGGGTTTTCTCGGTGTTGTCAATTCCAAAGAGCGGTAGTTTAGAAGAAAGGAACGTGCGATCGCGCGTTCCTTTGCCGATTTAGAGGGTGAGTGCGGATGGCTCGGGGCGACCAAATCTATGTCATGCGATCTCTGGCCGGACTCCAGAGCGCCTATGAACATCACGGCATTGACTGTGGTGATGGCACGGTCATCCACTATTCCAAGCGGGGCGAAGTGCCTAAGGTCAGCCAAACCAGCCTGGCGGAGTTTGCCGGAACAGGTCGGGTGATGGCCAAGCACTATGCCACTTGTTATTTGCCCGACGCGGCGATCGCCCGTGCCAAAAGCCGCCTAGGTGAAGAGAAATACAGCTTATTGGTCAATAACTGCGAGCATTTTGCCACCTGGTGCAAAACTGGGCAGTCGGTGAGCTTGCAGGTGCGGGATTTTTTGCCCTTCCTGGAAACGGCCGATCCCGACTGGATCGACGAAGCCTTACATCAACCGGTGGCAGCACCGGATCAACAAGCCCAAGTCCAAGAAATTTTGCAGCGAGCCTTAGGGGAAATTCGCCCCGTTTGGGATCGATTGCAACCGCAATATAACCAGGCGGTGGACGAATTGCGTGATTGGCATGAGGTGGCTGTGATGGCTATGCGGCAGGGTAAGGAAGATGCTGCAAGACGCGCGATCGCCCGCAAGTTGACTGCCAAGCAACGGGCCGAAACCCTGAAAGCCGATCTCGATCGCCTCGCAGAAATGACCGAAACCCTGATCCGCAACGCCAGCCAAGCCCCAGGGTGAACTGGAGATGTTGAACTGGAGATCAGGCCAATCTCAGCATCAGGCCAATCTCAGCATCAGATCCAACCCCATCGGGGCCATGGGGTCATGCTATGGGCTGTTGTGGGTTGGGGGCGCTGGGAATCAGGGGCGATCGCGCAGAACGTAGCCCACGCCGCGAATGGTGTGAATCAGGCGGGGCGCGTGGTTGATTTCTAGTTTGATCCGAAGGGCGCGAATGTAGACTTCGACGATGTTGGATTCGCCCGTAAAGTCCCCGTGCCAAACGGCTTCGAGAATTCGATCGCGTGGAATTGCTTGGCGGGGATGTCGCAGCAAAAATTCCAACAGATCAAATTCTTTGGCGGTGAGATCGATCCGCTGGCCGGCGCGATGGACTTCTCGGGTGAGGCAATTGAGATCAAGGTCAGCAAATTCTAGGCGATCGGGTTCGTCGGGATAGGCGCGGCGCAAATGGGCGCGCACCCGGGCGAGCAATTCCACAATGCTGAAGGGCTTGACCACATAGTCATCGGCTCCCGCGTTTAACCCCGCCACGCGATCGGGAATCTCATCCCGCGCAGTCAACAGCATAATTGGCGACTTGATCCCCGTTTCCCGCAGGCGCAAGCAGAGATCCAGCCCTGACATACCGGGGAGCATCCAATCCAAAATCAGTAAGTCTGGTGGCTCGGCTCGGGCGGCGCTGAGGCCATCGAGGCCCGTGTGGGCCACCGTGACTTGGTAGCCTTCGAGTTGAAGCTCACCGGCCACTAACCGGGCCAGGTTGGTGTCATCTTCAACCAACAGGATCTGCGCAGTCACGGTTCTGGCCTCCAGAGCGGCAGGGAAATTGTAAAGGTGCTGCCTTTGCCCGGTTGCGAAACCAAGCTAATCCGACCGTTCATGCCTTCGATCGCCCCCTTCGCAATGGCTAGTCCCAAGCCCGTGCCGTCGCGCGATCGGGTCATTTCATCATCACTGCGATAGAACCGCTCAAAGACTCGGCCTTGGTGTTCGAGGGGAATGCCCACCCCGCGATCGCGCACATGCACTAGGGCCAAATCACCAACCCGCTCCAAACCCAACGTGATGGCGGTCGGTGGTGCGGAATATTTCACGGCATTATCGAGCAGGTTGACCAGGGCCCGCGACAGCCGATCGCGATCGGCCAAAACCACCAGGTCTTCGGTGGGCAGCGATCGATCCGTGGGCCGATCGCTCGATCGTTGGTGTAAATCCGCCACCTCCGTCACCAGTGTATTTAGGACGATCGGAGCCTGACGCAAATGCAGTTGGCGATTGTCAAGTCTGGCCAAATCCAACAGATCCTGTAGCATCCGCACGGTGCGATCGGCCTCCGCCTCCGCCGTGCTCAAGGCTTCCCGTTGGTAGTCATTCAAATTGGTGCTGCGTCGCAACACACTTTGTAAATAGCCAGACACCACCGTTAGGGGCGTGCGTAACTCGTGGGACACGTTGCCGACAAATTGCCGCTGCTGTTCCCAGGAATTGGCCAAGCGACCCAACATCTCGTTGAAGGCCCGGGCCAGGCCGCGCACTTCGTCGGGCGCGGTTTGCAATTGCAACTGTTGGCCCAGATGAGTGCCGCCGAGATCCTCAGCCGAAACGGTGCTGGCCAATTGGCTCATTTCCGCCAAGGGCAGCAAGGCCAGCCGAATTCGCCGCCCGATCGCCCCCATCGCCGCCAGCATGGCCAAACCGTTTACCGCCAACAGCCACCGCAGGCTGTTATGCAGTTTTTGCCAGTCGGGACTCACATCCTGGGCAAAGTAGACCCGCCCAATTTGGCGATCGCGCACCACCAACGGCAAACGACAGGCCACCCAGTAGCGATCGCCCACCTGAATGATCGTGGGTTGTTCCGGCACGGTGGCCAGCCCTTGCACCATGGCGATCGCAGGGGAGCTGCCATCGGGTTGGGCAAGGGGTTGGCCGCGGTTATCTTGCACCCAAGCCACCAGCCCAGACATCGACACTTTATCGATCGTCGTGGTCAGGCCGGTAGCGAGGGAGCCTCGTTCGTCGTAGATCTCTAGCTGCTCGGGAAAGCGCTGGGCAATATAGGTCAGGGTTTGTTTGTGGGCCGCCGCTAGGGTTTGTTGCATTTGCCAAGCCGACCACAGGGCCGCGCCGCCCACGCTCAACACGGCGATCGCCCCCATTTCTAAGGTCAGGCGCACTTGCAGCGACGACCAAGACCAGCGCCGCCCTCGAGCCTGCCGCCAGCTCTGCTCGATCGCCCGTCGCAACGCATGGGTTAGCAACATTGCCGGCCTCGATTAGTGTTCTGTGATCCCATACACAGCCCCCTGAGCCTCAGAGGATCTCTAAAACAATCCCTTAAACCTCCCTGATTTGCCAGGGTTCCATGGGTTTTGGATTGAAATCTGCGACTGTTGACCAGTTTTTGACGACCGGTTTTTGGCGACCAGTTTTTGACGACCGGTTTTTGACGACCCGTTCTATTGACCGATTCTGACTGGTTCTGACCTTGTTCTTTAGCCTTGACCCGTAGCCTTGACCCGCTATTCGTGGGTATCCGATCGCGGGCCGCAACATCGGTCATTGACCAGGCCATTGGTTAGGTTATTGGTTGGGGCATTGATTAGTTAATAACCGGCGATCGCACCCGACCCATAAGCAAGGTTTTTACATCGTGTCCTACAATACCAAACACCGCCAATTGATTTAAAGTTTTTGGTTAACGATGGGTTAATACATCTCAAACGCTCTGCTGGTCAGCGTTTATCCCGTGTTCGACCGCTGGTGATCTGCAACGAAGATCACCACTAGATCTATCGGTTATGAATCGCATCGTTTAAGATGGCAGTCGGGTCTATTGCCGACCCCTTTTGTGTTGTTGAGGAGTGATAATTAACATGAAATCGACTCTGATGACTTGGGTTTCTCGCGCTGCTCGTGGCATTGTGGCCGCTAGCTTGGTTGCTGGTTTGGCAACGGCTTGCGGTGGCGGCGGCGGTGAAGCTCCTGCTAGCCCCGAAGCCAGCCCCGCTGCTAGCCCCGAAGCCAGCCCTGCTGCTAGCCCCGCCGCTAGCCCCGAAGCCAGCCCTGCTGCTAGCCCCGAAGCCAGCCCCGCTCCGACCAAGACTCCTTAGTCTGTTTTGCCAGTTTGCAACCGGGCGATCGCGACTAGTTCTGTGATGAATAGCAGCGATCGCGGATAATCGCTCCGGTTTGCAGGCTACTTTTCCTAACTTTGCCGGTAAGACTTGGGGGCTGCGTTGCAATGCAATGCTGCCCCCTTCTTGTGTCTGGGTGAACCCGGTCTGGGGCTGAGGCGATCGAACTTGGCCCCTCGCCCCTCGTCCCTCGTCACTCCAGAATCAGCCGCCGAACTGTCTGTTAATCAGTCCCCATTAATTAGTCCCCATTAATTAGTCCCAAACCCCGACTACTAGTGCGGCAAGCTGATTTGGATAGGTCAATGCAAATGACTGTTGCCGTTACCAAATTGTTAGGCAGCAAGGGGCTTAAGCCCCTTGTTACGACGACTGACTCGCAACGTTGACCCAGCGAATTAAGACAGCCGCATTACTACGGCCCCTTGGCGATCTGGACATCAGATATCTCAGATATCATCGGATATCAGATGATCGCCTCTAGCGCCGATCGCAACAGCGAATAGCGAAACTCAAAGCCTGACTGTTGGGTGCGATCGGGCAAAACCCGTTGCCCTTCAAGCACCACCTGAGCCGCTTCCCCCAGTAACAAATCCAACGCGAAGGCCGGCACCGGCAGCCAAGAGGGCCGCTGCAACAAGTTACCCAACAGTTGACAAAGCTCTTGCATTCGGACGGGATTGGGCGCGGTGGCGTTGTAAGTGCCGCTGAATTGGTCATCGTCGATCGCTCGTTCGATCAGCGCCACCAAATCCGCCAAGTGAATCCAAGAAAACCACTGCTGGCCGCTGCCGAGGGGGCCGCCCGCAAAGGCCCGAAAAGCCGGGAGCATCTTGCCCAGTGCGCCCCCGTCGCCCAGCACAATCCCCGTGCGTAAAATGGCTAGTCGAGTGCCATGCACGGTGACAGCCTGGGCTTCGGCTTCCCAGGATTGGCAGACCTCGGCCAGGAATCCCTTGCCCGCGCTGCTGGCTTCGGTGAAAGTTGCTGTTTCGCTGGTTCCGTAAAACCCGATCGCGGAGGAATTGATCAAAACACTGGGACGGGGGTTGGCCGCTGCGATCGCCTCCACAATTCGGCGGGTTCCCCCTTGGCGGCTGCTGAGGATTTCTTGCTTGCGGGCTTCTGTCCAGCGACCGTCAGCAATGCCCGCCCCTGCCAGGTTGATGACCGCATCGCAGCCCGCGATCGCCGCTTGCCAGTCGCCAGCAGCGGTGGGTTGGTAGCCGACGATCGACACTTCGGGAAAGGCCTCAGGGGGAAAGCAACGGGCCGCCCGAGTCTGATCGCGGGTGAACAGCACCAGTCGATCGCCCCTGGTACTCAGCCGCTGCACCAAGGCGCGACCGACAAAACCCGTGGCTCCGGTAATTGCAACTTTCATGGGCATGGGACTGATGGTGTTAACTGATGGTGTGAGATATGCTCTGCAATTGGGTGTGGGATAGGGCTGGGCCGCCGGTCAATGGCTCACCGGGGCACGAACCCAGGCACGCTCGCTCCTTCAGGGGCGATCGCCTGGATGCCAAAACCATTTCCCATCATCCCCCACAGCGATCCCCTAACGTGGGTCGTAGCCCATGCCGTTAGCTTCGGCGTAGCGATGCATAAAACGCATAAACCGATCCCAATCTTCCGGGCGATCGATTTGGAACTGACATTCAAACCGCTCGAAATCATCCCCCTCGGGCCCACCAAACACGAAGCGCACACTGGAAGGCTCCACCAAAATATCGCCCTCTTCATCGGTTAGCTTCAGGCTGCCTGCAAAGCGGTTGGTCACTGCTCGAAAGCGCTCGATGCAATGCAGCGTTTCAAAGCTCATGGCTACGACTTTTGCCCCGGTTTGTTTGTCGCTGCGCAGGCTGACGTTGCTGGGATCTTCGGCGATGCCCTCAAAGAATTGCAGGGTTGGCGCGGTCATGGGGTTGCTCCCGGGAACTGCCCGTTTAGGTGATCGAGGTGCATCTCCTATCATGGGATCGCCGGTCGCACCTTGACCGATCGAAGACCAAGTTTTTGCTGGGTGGCTGGTGCAAGATTCTGCTGGGTGGAACATGGGGCAGTTGTGCGGGCGCTGGGCCGCTACATTTGGAGGCCGGGTCTTGACGTTCAGTTGTGATTTTGTTGCGATCGCCTTGGCTGGGTTGCGATCGCCTTGGTTTGATGGCTGATGATTCACCCGGCTAATCCGGTTACTTGCACTGATCTGGTTAATTTGACTAATCCGACTAATTTGACTAATCCGACTAATCCGATCGAGCGGACTGACCCGTGCGATCGCCCCTCCGTTTGACCTTCTTTCTTCTCCATGCCGACAACACCGCCCATTTCTTCGGCCACCGATGCGAGCTTGTCTCCGGCGGCGGTGGTCGCAACCCAGCGAGACTTTTTTAAGCTGGGCTACACCCGCGATGTGGACTACCGGCTGCGTCGGTTGCAGGATTTGCATCGAGCCATTTCAGAGCAACAAGATCGGCTGTTTGAGGCCCTCGCGCGTGATTTGGGTAAACCCCGCCTCGAAGCAGCGGTGGCTGAGGTGGACTTCTGCTTGCGACAAATTGAGCAGGCGATCGCCCAGCTTCGGCGCTGGAGTCGGCCCCGGCGATTGGGGTTGTCGCCGTTGCTCTGGCCCGGCATCGGACGGGTGAGCTGGCAACCGCTGGGGGTGGTGTTGATTATGGGGGCTTGGAACTATCCGGCCCAGACAACCCTCGGGCCCTTGGTGGGGGCGATCGCGGCGGGCAACTGCGTAATCCTCAAGCCATCGGAAGTGGCTCCCCACAGTGCCCGGGCGATCGCGGACTTGATTCGGCGTGCCTTTGATCCCATGTATGTGGCGGCGATCGAGGGTGGCGTGAATGTTAGTCAAACCTTGCTGGAAGAACGCTTTGACCACATTTTCTACACAGGTGGATCAACGGTAGCCAAAGTGGTGATGGCCTATGCAGCCAAGCACCTCACCCCCGTGACCCTCGAATTGGGTAGCCAAAATCCCTGCTTAATCGATCGCTCGGCAAACTTGGCGATCGCGGCGCGGCGGATCGCTTGGGGCAAGTTCTTCAACGCCGGCCAAAGTGGCTTGGCTCCTGACTATGCATTAGTACCGCGTGAGCAATCGGCGATGTTTGTGCAGTTACTGGGGGAGGCGATCGGCGCGTTTTTTGGCCCCACACCCAGCACCAGCCCCGACTTTGCCCGCATTGTGAATCACCACCATTTAGAGCGGTTGACCCGCTTACAATCCGGCTCGGGTCGGGTGGCGATTGGGGGCGATCATGATCCAGCCAACCGCTACTTTGCGCCCACGGTACTGGAAAACGTCCATTGGGACGACCCGGTGATGCAGGAAGCAATCTTTGGGCCGATTTTGCCGGTGCTGCCCTACGACGATTTGGATGGGGCCGTGACACGGCTGAGTGGGCGGCCCCGTCCCTCGGTGTTCTATCTGTTTGCGCGCGATCGCTCCGTAATCACAACCTTAAAACGGGAGACAGTTTCTAATTCTGTTTGCATCAATGATGTGTTGGTGCAGCCCACCGTTCCGCCACTGCCCTTGGAAGGTTTGGGGGTGCGGGGCCTAGGGGGCGATCGCGGCTGGGCTAGTTTTGCGGCCTTTTCCTACCCCCGCAGTTTGGTGTGGCGATCGGCGCGGCCTGATTGGCCCTGGCGCTATGCCCCCCATAGCCCACAAAAGCTGACCTGGCTCGATCGGTTGCTGCGTTGGCCGATTGGCTGAGTGCATTGGCTGAATGCATTGGTTGAGTAGACCCCTGAGCGAGTCGGCTGGCTCGATCGCATAGCCAGTGACTGTCTAGGCATCAAGCCGCGATCGAGACCAGCGGGCCGAGACTGTGGCGGAGGCCACTCCCTAGGCCCGGTTTACTTCGTGTCGTTCAGTTGGCGGCGCAGGGCTTCCAGTTCCGCATCCACGGCTGCATCTTTCACTTCGGTGACAGGGGCTGTGCTGGCGGCGGGCAGCGATCCAGCCGTTGTCGAACCGCCCAGCATTTGGGCCTTCATGGCGGCCAGCTCATCATCCACATCGCCCCCGGCTTCCAAGGCGGCGAACTGCTGATCCAGCGACACACCCCCCAACTCCAGGGCCGCGGTCGATCGCGCTTCCATTTCCAACACCTTTTCTTCCATCCGCTCAAAAGCGGCCATGGCGCTGCTGGTGTTCATGGAGCTGAGGGCCCCTTGCAGTTGCTCGTTGGCCTTAGCCGCTTGGGCCCGGGCCTTGAGCATATCCTTCTTGGTTTTGGCTTCGGAAATTTTGCCTTCCAGGGCGATCAGGTTGCGCTTGAGCTGATCGACCATGCCCGATTGTTGGTCGAGCTGGGCCTTGAGGGTGACAGCGGCTTCGGATTGCACTTTCTTGCGGCCGAGGGCTTCACGGGCCAGGTTTTCATCGCCTTTTTGCAACGCGAGCTGGGCCCGCTGATGCCACTTGTCGGCTTCGCTTTGGGCCAGGTTATTTTGTTGCTGAATCTTTTGCTGGGCGGCGATCGCTTTGGCGACCGCTTGGCGCATCTGCAACAAGTCTTCTTGCATGTCGGCGATCGACTGCTCGAGGATCTTTTCGGGATCTTCGGCTTTGCTGACCAGGTCGTTGACGTTGGAACGAACCAGGCGACTGACGCGATCGAAAAGGCCCATGGCGATTGTTCTCCTGCTGGGTGAATCGAGAAGCGATCGGAATTTCTGAGGCTTAACCGATGGCAGAGGTGGGCAGTTTCGCCCCTTCCAAACTACCAAGTTCAGCTCTGATTTGCCGCTGGAGCGAGACAGGCCAGCGCGATCGTCCTACTAGCCTAGATACCGGAATTCCGGCGATGCTGGCAAGTTCGGTTAGCTCTCCTCGGTGCGATCGGCTCTCCTCTGTTGCTGGGGACAGCCCAGTCTAGGCATCCGTTTGGGCTTTGAGCTGCTCAAGGGCGCGATCGATCCGTTGCTGGCTTTCGAGGCTGTTGAAGGACTGCTCGACCGGATCGAGCCGATCGCCCACAAGGCCCGCTTGGGCTTCCAACTCCAGTACGCGCGACTCCATGCGCTCCAGGGCGTTTTGCGGGCGATCGAGCGTCCCCAAGGTTTCTTGCATCCGTTGGGTGGCGATCGCCGACCGGGCCCGGGCCACATACAAATCCCGCTTGGCCCGGGTCTCCAGCAAGCGCTCCTCCAACTCTCGCAAGTTGGTGCGCAGTTGATTGACCGCCGTGCGCTGACTCTGCCACTGCTCCGTGAGGCGATCGGCCGTGTCTTGGTAGGGTTGGCGGCGGGCGAGGGCCGTCCGGGCCTGGGCCTCGTCACCGGCATCGAGGGCTTGTTGGGCCCGGCGATACCAATCCTTGGCGGTGACGTTGGCAGCTTCCCGCTGGCGTTCGGTGCGCTTTTGGGTGGCGATCGCTTGGGCCACGGCCTGGCGCAAGCGAGTCAAATCCTCTTGCATCTCCAGCAGCGTTTGATCCAGCACCTGTTCTGGATCTTCCGCCTGGGCGATCGCGGCCGCTGCGTTGGCGCGCACGAGTTGTCCAATCCGAGCCATTAGTCCCACCGATCGACCTCCTTGCTGAACGCTGCCCTTATGCTATCGCTCTGGCTTCGTTCTGAGCGCAACCGCCTTGACAGACAGCTATGGTAGGTAATGACCCGATTTGGAATTTTGACAAACTCCGTGGGTAGCGATCTAGCGATCAGTCGCGATCTAGCGATCAGTCAATGAACTAGCGGACTAGAACTAATCCATTTCATGTTCATGGACTAGTTCATTAACTAGTCGATGGACTAGTCGGACTGGGGCGATCGCGCCGGCCGGGTCCTGGGCGATGGAGCCGACTGATTGCGATTGGCGGCTGCATTGGGACTCGGCTTAGGTTTGGCATTCGGACTCGCACCGGGACGAGCACCAGGGCTAGGGCTGGCTGGTTGAGCCAACACGGGATAAATACCGCCAGCAATACCCGCTGCTTTCACCTGCCGCAGCAACTGATTCGCCTGGGTGGGATTGTTCAAGGCCCCAAACTGAATCCGCCGCCCGATCGGGAACTCACGCACATAGGCATCGGCCACCAATTTGCGCGCAGCAATCAGGCTGGCTGGGCCGCTGTAGGGGCCCACCACATACCACACCCCCCGCACCGCATTGGGCGAGGCGGCCGGTGAGGCAGCCGCTGGGGCTGGGGCACGCTGGGCTTGAGGAAAGGGCAGAGGTCTGGGGGCCGGTTGATTAGTCGTGGCGGGGGCAATCGCCGCTGAACCAATGGTTTCTGAGCGGGCCGGGGGCCGATCGCCCAACACAGCTAAGTTCTCCAGGCTCAGATCCGCGAACTCATCCCGCGTCAAATCTAGATTCACACCTGGGGGCGGACTGGGCAAGGCCGCCACCTCGGGGTCGGGGGCGATCGTCGCCACCGACGTTTCACCGGGAGCACGAGCCGGTTGATTCAGCCCGATCGCCCGACCCGTGCGCTCCAGCAAGCCCCCCACCTTCAGCCAGCTATCACTATCGGGATAGTTGTTGTAATAAGTCCAAATCGTGCCGGACAGCATCACCAAAATGGTCGCCACCCCCACACCCGTCCAGGCCGGCTCCTGGCGACGACGCACGCGACGACGGGCCCAGCCATCATCCCCCTGCCCTTGGGGTTGCAGATCCTCCAGTAACATGGCCGCTTGCACCACCGACTTAGCAGCTAGGGGGGCATCCTGGCCCAGTTCCTCCGCTGCTGTCAGCAACCGGGGTGAAGCCGATCGCTTCTGTTGAACCAGCGCTGCGGCTAGGTCACTGTTATCCGGTGGCGGCTGCGGCACCAAGGCTCCCGACGCTTCCAGTGCCTCCGCCGAAGCCAACATGGGCGGCTCTCCCCAACGCTCCGGCGGCTTCAGAAAAAACCGACGGACGATCCCTTGGCGCGGGCCACGCTGGCGACGGTAGCGGGCCAGTTCTGCCTCCAAGTCCAGCTCAACGCATTCCAGCGCCAGGGATAGGCGACGGTGTAGGGTTGGCTCGGTCTCCGATCGCGCGGGTTGCGGGCGCGCTGGGCGGAATTTCATGGCAGGGGGGTCACTCCTCGTTGGGCAAAGGCCTGTTGTAAACCTGATCAAACAAACCTTGCAAGGGCCGCCCACGAGGCCGGTGCGATCGGGTGTTGCTGGCCTTGAGGTCGGCAGGTACTTGGGGCTTAAAGCGCGATTATCTTAACGCTCATTGGACTTACGCAACAGCTAGGAGGCTGCTCAACAGCTATACCAATTTCATGAATTAATGCTACTCAGGATTCTTGTCTGGCAAGGGTTTCAGCGCAGGGTTTGTAGCATTGATGATCGAAACTAGTATTACGTCGGGCGAGATGAGTGACTTCGGCAAGATGGGCTACTGCCAGGGTAGTGCCACCATTCGAGGATGGTGAACGGGTGAAAGCCTTGCCACATCGGTCATCTTTTACCAACAAGCATCGCCTCACAGGGACGACCCAGAGCATTAACTCCTGCTGATTTGCTGACTAATCAGCCTTCCACAAATCAGCAAATCAGAACGATCGCAGCGAAATGCAGTCGATCGAGCGATTCGCCAGTCCACATCCTCCGTAGTAAATCTTGAATGGGTGTACTGATTAGTACTTAGACTGGCCAAGACGATCCCGATGATCAAGCCTAGAGCATTGAGGTGCTCAAAATGTTGGCTAATCGCTGATTGAGCTAAATTTTAGGATCTATTTGGGTTAATTGGCTTCCCGATAGTCTCCGTAATTATTCGGAAAAGTTGATATACTCATGATCAAGGCTTGCACCTCTGCACCGTTGATCGCCCGTCCAATGCCCAGTGAGACTCGGCATGGGCCGCGATCGCTGGCGGCCAGGGGGTAAAGCACTGGCTCTCTCCACCCAAGTGGATGGGCTTTGAGTTGACTGGTTGGGGCCTCGTTTGGCAAGCTGCCAAGCGATCGTCGCCGGGATTCTCCCTTTCATCAGGTCTGCACAAGTTTCGATCGCCCGTTAGCATCTACATCGCTTGATTGCTCGTGTTTGCAATGGTTTCGGTTTGGGGTGTTGTTTGTTGGTCAGCAATTTGGTCAGCAATTTGATCAGCCCCATTGATCATGACCGGCGACCCCCGTAACGGGTTGTTGGTCGCACCAGGGAAGCCTATCGTCACCTAGATCTCAAGATCCAGGTGGCATTTTTTTGACCAATAATTTTTTTGACCAATAATTTTTGATCAATAAATAAAGTTCAGGACTCACGCAGGATTGGCTCAGACCCTCCTCTTGGTGTCTCTCCCAAAAAAGGCGAGGGAAACCGAAATCATGCTGACTCCCCTACTCTCGTTCTGGGATCAGGCGGTGGGGGATGAGGTTAATCAACAGTCAATTGAGGTTTTACGTCAGTCCTAACCATTGCGTGACGATTAGTACCCGATTGGCTTGGGATCGGCAGGTGCATTGCCGTCACCAACCAGGGGTGGGAGGGCTGCGGGAACGTTGGGCGATCGCCCCGGTGTAACTGTTTCGCCGCTGGGCCGCAGGAAAATCAATTGTTTGGGTGAAGGGGGTTGCAGGGTAGAGTCAGCTGCTTCTGCTTGGCGAGCCACCTGATCTTTCAGCACTTCAAGGGCGACTCGCAAATCGCGTTCTTGGCGCTGAAGGGTTTGCAGTCGCTTGTAGTCACTACTCCAGGCATTTTGGATTTGAACCGTTTGGCCATAGGCTACCACGGCCAGGGCGATCGCCACCACGGCTGTCACGGCCGACCAGCGCTGGATTTTTTTGAGGCGCTGGAGCGGCTGTGGTAGCTCAGGCTGGGACGGCAGGGGTGAAACTTTGCGATCGCGAGCAGCCCGGCGCGATCGCCACAGGGACAGCAGCGTAATGCGCGATCGCCCCGATCGGGTCGCGTCGGTTGCTGAGTTGCGATCGGGTCGGGCCCGTCGAGCTGTGGGCATTGTGCCACCCCTTCCTTACCCGTGCTTGGTGATGGATCGTTGGGCTAACTAGTCGATTGAGATGGTGGTTGGCCCGGAACTGCTGCCGGTTCCCGCTGCGGCCCCGGTCAGGGGCGTGCGGAAGTCACTGTAGAAGCGATCGCGCCACTCAAAGAACCGAGCATAGGCCGGATCGTCGGCAATGCCAGGAATGCCACGACCGCGCAGACCCACGGGGGCAGTGAAGTAAGGCGTGCTGGGCATTTTCACCAAGACGGAAATTGCTGCTACTGCCACATCAGCCACGCTGGGTTGGTTGCCCGTCAGGTAGGGGCGCGACTCCAGCAAACGACAGAGGCTAGCCAGCGATCGCCCCAGACCCGCCTTGGCACTGGTCACCACTTCAGTGCTCAAACCCACACCGGCCCCCATCACGCCGAACACCTCACCGGGAATGAAGCCAACGAGGGTTTTTAAGGGATCAGGGGTTTCCTCGGGCAGCAGGGCCGTGCGATAGCCCGGATCTTGACCGAGGGTAGCCAAAAAGACCTTGCGCGCGTCGCCATAAAACGAATCATCGGCCCAGGCTTCCAGCAAGGTGGCCAAGGCGGCTTCATCTGGAGCGGTGGGCATGAGCGGGCGATCGGGATAGGTGCGATCGATGTAGTGCAAAATCGCGGTGGAATCGGCAACCACTTCATTGCCATCCTTCAGCACGGGCACTTGACGCTGGCCCGACATCCGAAACACGTCGATTTGTCCGACTCCGGGGGTGACTTCAATTTTCCGGTAGTCCAGGCTCTTGTAATCCAGTGCGAGGCGCACTTTCTCGCAGTAGGCCGACAACTCAAATTGGTACAGTTCCAGCATGGTAGTTTGCGGCGTAGGTCAA
>RDXB01000018.1 GCA_004292515.1 Oscillatoriales cyanobacterium | reverse complement strand
GCGATTTTGCCGGAGGCCTTTTCTGGCCCCTTTGTGGTGGCTGATGATGGCCGCCAACACCTGTTTTGGATGACGCGGTTGGTCAATCCCCAAGCCTTTGCGGGGGACTGGATTGCGGATTATTTTGCATCCGTTGCGCCTTGGGGGTTTCGCGGCGTTTATTGGCTGGCGGAGGCGATCGGGTTGGGATCGGCGACGGCGGCCAAGCTCTGGCCCCCGGTGCTGAGTGGGGCGATCGGGGGGCTGGTGTGGGTGGTGACGCGGGCGATCGTGCCGGTGCCCTTTGGGGGATTTGTGGCGGCCCTGCTGTTTTTGCAAAATCTGTGGCTGAAGGATGATTTGGCTTCGGGCACGGCGCGGGCTTTTTTGAATCCGTTGTTTTTGCTGGTGTTGTGGGCTTGGGTGCGCCGATCGCCTTGGGGGTTGGTGGGGGTGATCGGGCTGCTGGGTGGGTTCTATCCCCACTATGTGTTGGTGACGGCGGCCATGTTGGGGCTGCGGTTGGGGCTGGTGGTGATGCGACGGGAGGGCGATTGGCGAATTTGGGCGATCGGCCTGGGGGCTTGTGTGGCGGTGTTGCTGCCCTTTGCGGCCAGTGCTTCCACCTTTGGCCCCACAATCACGATCGCCCAGGCCCGCCAGTTACCGGAGTTTTTGCCCGATGGGCGATCGCGCTTTTTCTATGCAGACTTTGGGCGATTTTGGCTCTCGGCGGGTCGCAGTGGCATTCAACCGCCCCTCGAACCGCCCTTGTTGGGACTGGGGTTGGGGTTGCCGTTGCTGTGGCGGTGGCGCGATCGCTTTCCCCTGTGGCAAACGGTGCGATCGGGGGTGGAAATTTTGCCCCTGTTGACGATCGCCAGCTTTGGCTGTTTTGGTTTGGCGCATCTGTTGCTGTTTCGGTTGCATTTGCCCAGCCGCTATACCCAGCACGGGTTGCGGGTGGTGCTGGCGATCGCGGCGGCGATGGTGTTGGTGCTGCTGCTCGATCGGTTCTGGGCCTGGGCACGCAACCGGCGGCGGGCGATCGGCTTGGCCGTGGCGATCGGGACAATTGGGATCATCGGATTGCTGGTGGCCTATCCGTTGGCGGTGCGGGGATTCCCGAAAGCCAATTATGTGACCGGCGGCGCGCCCGACCTCTATCGCCGGGTGGCGGCTGATCCCACTGTTGGGCGAGTTGCCACCCTGTCTGGTGAAGCCAGCAATCTGCCCACCTTCACGGGCAAGTCGGTGTTGGTGGGAGCAGAATACGCAATTCCCTACCATTGGGGCTATTACCGAGAGTTTCGATCGCGCGTCGAAGCCTTGCTGTTGGCACAATACAGCCCCGACCCAGCGACCTTGAACCTAGTGATCGATCGCTACCGGCCCACCCATTGGCTACTCGATCCGGGCGCATTCGATCGCGACTATTTGGAAGAGAACGACTGGCTGCGGCAATATAAGCCAGCCTACAGTCAGGCCCGACGGTGGTTGGCAGCAGGGGAGCGATCGGCTTTGGCCCAACGGGTTAAGCAATGTCCCCAGGTGCGATCGGCTGAGGGACTGTTGCTATTGCCCGTGGATTGCCTGCGCGACCAATCCAGTCCGCAATGACCGCCAACCCAGCATCAAAATATCAGCATCAAAATATCAGCCTGTAGGGTGGGCAATGCCCACCGACTAACAACCTGTAGGGTGGGCATTGCCCACCAACCAACAGCTTCATAGCATCTGCAAATCTGTGATCTGATGATCTTCTGATGATCTGATGTGCCAACCGTTTGAGGTAAAGGCTGTATCAACACCAACCCACTGTGATTAGGCCGAGTCAACCATCAACCATCAACCTATGGCGCAGGGGCAAACTAATTTCAAAGGTTGTGCCTGCGGCCGTTGAATGACAAATTACTTGACCATCGTGATTTTGCGTAATGATTTCTTGAACGATCGATAATCCTAGTCCTGTGCCTTTGCCCAGTGGTTTGGTCGTAAAAAATCGATCGAATAACTGGGCTTGAATCGTCTCGGGAATGCCGGGGCCATTATCAGCGATCGAAATTACAACGCGATCACCAGAGTCATGCACCACCGTTTTCAAGGTAATCGTGGGCTGAAATGCTGTGCCCAGTTGATATTCTTCAAGGGCATCGATCGCATTACCCAAAATATTAATAAAAACCTGATTGATTTGTCCAATAAAACATTCAACGGGCGGCAAATTTGCATAATTCTCAATGACTTGAATCGTGATGCCATCCGATCGCATCTTGAGCCGATGATGCAAAATCAATAAGGAGCTAGTCAGGCTGTCATTGAGATTAAACATCTTGGGTTGATGATCATCAGTGCGTGAAAAATTCTTGAGGGAGTTAACGATTGTCCGCACTCGTTCTAGTCCCAGTCGCATTGAGGCAGCGGTTTTGGGAAGATCTTCTAAGAGAAATTCCAAATCCATTTCTTGTTCAAGAATTTGTAATTTCGCACTGCGATCGGAGTCAATTGATTTGAGTTGCTGACGATATTGCTCTAAAATATTAATCAAATCTTGAATATACTGTTGAAGATGAACTAGATTTCCATACACAAAACTCACGGGATTATTAATCTCATGAGCAGTTCCTGCCATCAGTTGACCTAGGGTCATCAGTCGCTCAGATTGCAAAGACTGGTTGGGGTTGCCTTTACCTAGCGCTGCACTGGCAACAACCTGCTCGGATGGCAAATTCTTCGTATTAATAGCATCTACCCTATCTGGAGTGTCAGCAATATCTGAGTAAGCGGCTGATTCAGCACCAGAAATAGCCTCAATTAATACTGCATGGAATTCCGGGTCATGATCTGGGGGCAGCATTACCAACAGCAATTTTAAAAGTCGCTCAAATGCTGCATGATCGCAACAGCATTTGCGAAGTTCAGGCAGCAGTTCAGACGGAGTGATCGCAGTGTCTGAGGCTTGAAGAAATGCCATGGTGGAAAATACTACAAAACAACCTGGTGTGGTGAAAATCAGGCATGAAATCGTTATTCTTTCCTCAACATCATCCTCATGGAATCAGGAGTAGTGGGGACAATCGAGATTGGGGGTAATGATGGTGGTAAACGAGGTGATGTTGTGAACAATCCCAAGAATCAAGACAATCTATTGGCTTTAGGGATTGACTTTGGCACATCGGGAGCCAGAGCGATCGCAATCGACTCGGCCGGACAGATTGCCGCAGCAGTTCGCGCAACCGATGTGGATGGTTTATCAACTCGCAGTGCGATCGCCTGGCAAGCACAACTCACGGCGCTGTTTGACCAACTGCCCCTAGCAATCCGACGATGTTTACGCGCTATTGCCATTAATGGCACATCCAGCACGGTGGTGCTGTGCGATCGCGTGGGGCAGATCCTCGATCAACCATTGCGCTATGACGATGATCGAGGGCGGGATCAGCTAGCGCAAATTCAGGCGATCGCACCGCGAGATCATGTCACCCACAGTGCCACGTCTAGTTTAGCGAAGTTACTTTGGTGGCGATCGAGTCGGTATGGAGGGTTTTGGCCCGATCGCAATCCACCATGGCTGTTGCATCAGGCCGACTGGCTGGCGGCGCAACTGCATGGTCACTGGGGCATCACGGACTATCACAATGGACTGAAGCTGGGCGGTGACCCCACAACTCAAACCTACCCAGATTGGTTAATGGCGCTGGATGTGGCTTCGTCGCTGCCCCGCTTATGTGAACCTGGTGAGCCGATCGCGCCTATTTTGTCAGAGATAGCCGCACGGTGGGACTTGCCCGCCGATTGTTGGGTCTATGCTGGAACCACGGACAGCATCGCGGCTTTTTTGGCGAGTGGAGCGATCGCGCCGGGCCAAGCAGTCACGTCCCTAGGCTCCACGTTGGCACTCAAACTACTGAGCGATCGCCCAGTCTCCGACGGCCCAAGCGGTATCTATAGCCATTATTTGGGGCGATCGCTCTTGCGACGATTGCGAGGATTACCCACCGTGCTGGAGTCAGACGGTCAGGAAGCATCCCAGCCACAGCGATCCCAGCCACAGCAATCCCAGTCAGGACAGGCCCAGTCAGGACAGGCCCAGCCAGGACAGGCCCGGGGCGATCGCCCGATCGCTGCTGGTTGGTTGGTTGGCGGTGCGTCTAATGCTGGTGGGCGCGTGCTGAGGGACTTTTTTACGGATCACGAGTTGCGATCGCTCAGTGCGAAAATCGACCCGACCCAGGCCAGCCCCCTAGACTATTACCCTCTGCTGGCACCCGGCGAACGATTTCCAATTTGCGATCCTCAGTTGCCGCCACGCATGGAGCCACGCCCGGCCGATCGCGCCACCTTTTTACACGGTTTGCTGGAAAGCCTGGCCCGGATTGAGGCACAGGGCTATCGATTGTTGCAGGAGCGTGGGGCCACAGCGCCAACCGTTGTGTTGACGGCAGGGGGCGGGGCCCAAAATCCGGTTTTCGATCGCGCCACCTGCCCTGTCCGGTGCGGCCAGCTCCCCAAACCGAGGCGGCCTATGGCACGGCGCGGCTGGCCCTGGCGGGTTGGTTGGCGCGATCGAATCTATCGAATTACCCGAATCACCCCGTTGATTCCTAGGCGCTGTTGTCATACCAATTTCGATTACCAATGCTACAAATCCTGCACTAAAACCCTTGTCAGGCCAGGCTCTTGAGTAGCGTCAATTTACGAAATTGGTATTAGGTGCTGGAATCAAGCTAAGTTGATTGGTTTCTCCTAGCTTAATGAGTCCTAGAAGGATATCTAAAAAGCCACAACTAATACAATGCTGCCCCCAGCGAGCAACGGAAACAAGGGGCTTAAGCCCCTTGCTGCCACAACTATTGGTGCTTGGTTCGTGCCAAAAGACACTTTTCAGACATCCTCTAAAGCTGATCTGCAATCAACTGGATGTTACCAAATCATGTCTAGCCCCTGAACGGGATTTTGCATGGCCTGTTGCACCTGCTCGATCCGGCGAGTTGCACCCATTTTGGTGAGCCAGTCGATCGCCTCTTGGAAATGATAGTTGCTCTGGGTCTGGTTAAAAAGCGCCTGATGAGTCTTGGCTAGGTAATAGTGAGCCAGGGGAGCATAGACTTTTATTTGTCCAGCCGTTGCCACTTCAACACATTTCGAGAAAACCACGAGCGCTTCGGCAAAATCTGACCGATAGTAAGCCAAAACACCGCGCGATTTCAGAGCTAGGAAATTCAAAGTGGACTTGATGATCGTCTTTGCGACTGACTGAATCTCGGCCAGCTCCAGGCTAGCTTGCTCAAAATCTCCCAAGTGACAGCACAAGTGGAGAGCCACACTAGACAAAATGGCAGAGCTGATTTTGTCTAGATTCTTTTGGTACTTCTTTTTCTGATCTTGGATGAGTGATGCAATTGCGTTCCCTTGATCAAGCAAAGAATCAGCCTGAGTTCCTTCGAGAAGCTTTGAAAGCTGACAGACCACATGATAACTAGCAAGATCTAAATACAAGTTGTGAATGCTTGCACCATCACTTGCAGTCAGTTCATTGGTGTCTTGTGGCAAATCCAGATCATTCTTGTCACCAGCCTGAAAAGATTGGAAAATTTCTCCAGCATGGGTGTAGTCCTGCTCAATCAAGCTCACGCGCATCAGTGCAGAGTTTGATCGAAACTTTACTTCTAGATCACGATCAAAATAAGCAATAGACTTCTGGAAACAATCACGCGCAGCCGACAAATTCCCGAGCTGATTATAAGCAAGAGCCATCCACGACCAACAATCACCTCGATAGTCTGGATCTGGTTTTGTCAATGATGAGTGCTTTTCACAGGCTTCACTCAATAGCTTGACTACCTGCTTGTAATCATCTTGATAGTAATAGGCAGCACCACTTGATACGATGCAAAGAATTGAAGCCTCTAGGGACAAATGATTCTTAACCTGCGCTAGGCAATTCTGAATATAATCAGATCGACCATTCCAAACCAAATAGCTACTGAGCCGAGCTTGACCTAGCCCAGGGATGACACTGTAAATGAATGAAGCAGCTTGTTCAAAGGCTTCGATCGCCACCCAATGGTGGAACGTTTCCGCACAGGCCAAGATTTTTTGGTCTCCCTCAAAATCCT